>NZ_KV804301.1:93843-194575 GCF_001811315.1 Bacteroides sp. HMSC067B03
CCTTTACTTGCTGTACATTATAACTCAACGCTTTTTGTTCACGTTTGATACCCAACGCAGTAACTACTACTTCGTCTAATGTCTGAGTATCTTCTCCCATCACAACCTTTAGGGGTTGGGCGTTAGCAAGCGTGATTGATTGGGAGATATGCGGAGTAGTATGAGAGAAGAACATCTCATACTAAATATAACCATTAATATTTGTATTTGATAATTCATATATTTGTGTAAATATATGAATTGTTGAGTGGATAGTTCTGTCTCTTTATTTATGTTGTTATTATTTACAATGTATAGTAAAAACAAAGGCTGCCTCATTCCAAAGGCAGCCTTTTCTATATGTACAATTTATTGTAGTTTGTTGCTATTCTTGCGGTGGGAATATAAACCCGTTCCCTTTGTTATCATCAAAAGAATAACTTGATGGCTTGGGTAAATTCTTACCATTCTTACTCCAGTCCCAAAGCAGAGTCTCATCCTCTGTAATTTCTCCGGTAGCACTATCCCTCTTCTTCCCATTCAATGGATAATAAAGCAGTAAATTGTCATCGTCAGGATTTACCATCTTCCATATATTCGAAGCTATCTCTTGCGAAGTTCTGGCCGTTTTCCAAAAACGAACCTCACGAATCAGCTCGTTTGAACCACCAATCCAAAAGCCAATCAATCCATAAGGACCTGTTCTGATTTCCCGGTCAGCAACCAGCACTCCGTTCACGTATACATAATTCTTTTGACCATCATATACGAAAGCTAACATATACCAAGTGTCAGGCTGTGCAGAGAATTTGTCAGCGGGAACATCAATCTGAGAGCTTCCCGTCTTAATTTGTAATTGATTAGGGTTAATAGTTACATCACCGAAACGAGTATAAATCTCATCCATAGGACCAGCATTGGCAACCAATTTAGTTCCACAAATAGAACGATTGTTACTTTTGTAACTAGCCCTATTGACCATAACTTCCATTGTCCATTGATCAACTTTGAAATCGTTAGGGAACATTTTATCATCCTCGCTCCCCGAACCACTTCCACTTGTACTTATCCGGAGCGCTTTTGTATTCACTCTTTGCTCAAGTACAAGTAAAGTCTCTTCTTGCCCTCTGATAATATTCACGTCACCTCCTGTAATACGTATAGGCAAAGCATAGTTACCTTCTAGTGAGAATTTTACATTCTTCAAAGAAATAGGAACATCCATCATTGCATAAAGAGGCATAAATGTTATTTTCTGTGAGATCTCATACATCTCTTTAGGAAGTACTATATAGTTAGTTCCATTTTTAGCATTATAAGCATCTAACTGAGCTTGATTACCAGCCTCCAATGTAACTTTTATTTCTTTAGTATCTTGAACAGCTAAAGCTACTTGCAACCCTTTAATTTCCACATCTTTGCCTTCTTCCACAAAGCTTTGTAATACGCCGTTATTAGCTATATATACTCCTTGCTCACTTTGAAAATCATCCAAAGGATTTTTATATAACTCATTTTGACAACCTGTTAAGAATAACAGAACAGCTAAATAAATATTCTTTTTCATAATAGTCATTCTTTAATATTAATCGAACTTACCAGGATATACCTGATTACCAAAATACAAGGCTTTTCTCAACCATTTGTAAGGAGGGTCATTCGGGTAGTCATACTCCATATGATAAGTACCTATACCACCTATTCTCTTACCACTGGGCAAATCGAGTGTTGCATAGTCAAGAATCTGATTCCCTTCCATACTGTTCAATTCAGGACGCACACTTGTATAATAAGTTATACCACCAGTTTTCCACCCTTGTTCAAATTCTACGGTAATAATTGTTTTACGCTCCCAATCGTCCAGATTCGGTTTATTTATTTTATGAATTACAGAACTAGTACTTGATTCCCAATATGCTTGATAGATATAATGATCAACCAATTTTGAAGTTTCTGTAGATAAGAGATCCGGCTGACCATCCATAACTAACATTCTTCCAGCAGGACGTAGACGGGCACTTAAAGTTTCAATGAAAACCTGCATCTTATTATTGCCGCTAGGACTGATTGTCTGGTAGTTTGCTAAAGTTCCGGAATGTCCATATCCAGGTTCGTAGTCAATATCAAAACCATCAAGATTGTACTTTTCAATACTATCACAAATAGCATTTGCATATGCTTTTACTCCTTCAATGAAGTTTCCTTGTCCCTTTTCTTCTACCCAATATTGCGTTGCATTCAATCCTTTAGGAGTCAACTGATCTCCCAAATCTTGAATAATCCAACATAATAATGCCTTTCCTCCTTTTACTTCTTGGAAGAATTTCAAATCTGCTTTCTGTTCATCAGAAAGGTAACCTCTTGTTCCCCAAAGAGATACAAAATCTACACTATCGGGTAACATCTTCAAATAATTTTGAGCGTTGTTTCCTTTTCCAGTCCAGTTACCAAACCAACCAAAGCCTTTCACATGAGGAGTTTTTCTATATTCTCTTATTTGAGCGAAATATTCACGCATGGTCGGTGTAAGATCTTCTTCGGTTTGGGCTTCTATTAGGGGAATCAGACGGTGCATTCCTTCTTGATTCTCAAAAACCTCTCTTTCTTCAGATGTCCAGTCAGAACAGCTTAGTATACTTAAGGCAGATATACCTATACACAAATACTTTAATAATTTCATAATTTTCTTTTCTTAACAATGAATATCATTATTACTGATTAGGTTGTTTGGGCCTGTTTGAACGTACCCACCATAATTTAGTAGCTCCTATATCTCCACCTCCCAGCAATGTTGGAATTTCAGCCATATTAGGATTGGAATTATAGGCTGTAGGAGCAAATCTAAAGCGTTCAGGAACTCTGCAATCTTCTATTGAGGCGCCAATTCTTCCAGGAGCAGCTTCATCCATAGGTTTCATTAAATATGGGAAACCGGTTCTGCGATATTCGGTCCAAGCTTCCACAGCGTTCGGATATAGTGCCAGATATTTTTGCGTAATAATTTTCTGTAACTGTTCTTCTTGCTTACTCAAATTTCCTGTGTAATCATCCCATTTGGGTGAAGTATTTCCAATGCTTAAATCATGGTTATAAGTGCCATATTTGTAATTACTACCAGTGAGTCCGGTTGGTTTACCTGTTCCTGACAGGTATGTGGCAACTCCACTGACTCCTTGCTCTTGAAATGAAATATTTATTCCTTGTTCATAGAACGTTCTGGGGTCACCACCTATCAAATTGTAGAGAGCAGCTTCTGCTTTCAGAAAATAAGTTTCGGATGCTCTGAACCAATATAAAGGAGAATTGGAGTCTACTTTCGGACGCGATGCAAATTTTGCAGAATATGAGGTTTCCGATTTAGATTTACTATTCGTCGGTGCAACCGGAAAATAACCTGTTTGCGCCCAACTGCCAGATCCATATGTTCCTTCAGTAAAATATGCACTTAACCTAGGGTCTTTATATCCGTCCAAATATCCCCAAATAGTGGCGCCCATTCTTGTTTCGTTATATTCATTGACAGATGCTAACATTGAATTCAGCAATGGCATTTTGTCTGAACTTTTGATCTTTGCTTCACTTGAAATATCTTCGATAACACCGCCATTTTTAGGATCTAATGCTTTCGTAATATATTCTTTAGCCAAAGTCTCATCTATAAAATGTACTCTGACAGCTATTCTCAACATTAATGAGTTAGCCAGTTTTACCCAGTTTTGAACATTGCCATTGTATATCAAATCGTACTGGCCCATCACACTATAAGATATTGTGTTCAGCAATTCTACTGATTTTGACAAATCAGCCAGCATGCTTCTGTAAACAACTTCCTGGCTGTCGAATTTTGGCGCAATACTTCCATCACCTGCTGAGTTATAAGCAATAGGACCAAAAACGTCTGTAGCTCGCAACCATGCTATATTTCTGACAATATTAGCAATCTCCAATATAGCTTGTTCTGATGGGGAATCCGAATCTTTAGCGATTTCATATATTTCATTCCAGGGCAAAAAGATTTGCGAGTAAAAGTTCTGATATGCATAATTCATTCTACTATCTGTAAAATTCCAATTAGCCTCATTATTAAATCCCCAATTATTATTATTGCCAAAATAACCAATATAGTTACCGGAAGATATCAAATCAGTATTTTGTAAATCATTTCCAGGTCCAGTTGTCAAACTAGGTGAACCTATAGGGATCACTCTTTGCTGCATATTCATGAAACGGGCACCATATTTAAGAGGACCTAATTCCCCATCGGAGACACCGTAAGGATTGGTATTGACAGCTTCATAATCACAAGCTGACATAGAACAAAGTGCCAAAAGCAGAATTATATATTTTTTCATATTCAATTCCTTTATTTATTTTAGAATCCAAATTTCAAACTCAATCCATAAGTAGACTGGCTGGGTAACATAAAATAATCGTATCCTTGACCAAAAGTACCAGTGGAAGCTGTTAGTTCAGGATCATAAGGGGCCTTATTGTATATCATCCATAAATTAGTACCGTATACTGACAAGCTCAAATTATTAACAGTTCCTTTAAACCATTTATTGGGGAAAGTATAAGTTAGTCTGGCTTCCTGCAATCTCACATTAGTTGCTGAGTATGTATAGTAGGCATCCAAATTAGAAACTGCATCATAATAAGTTTTTGGATCAACTTTGAAATATCCTAATGATACACCACCTGCATCACGTGCATCTGCTGATGCTTCAGATACTCCATATCTGTCTAACATAGCTTGTGTTTTAGATATTACGATTCCTCCAATACGAGCTGTGAACAACAAGTTAAGATTAAATCCTTTGTAACTAAATCCATGCTGCCATCCCAAATTCCATTTAGGATTCACGCTACCAAGCTTGTAGGGTGTGGTGGCTTCTGTAGTTAATGCTTGACCTGGCTGATAGTCTACATAATTATCACCATCTCTTTTTAGCCATTCATTTGCATATACAGTACCAATTTCTCCTCCTTCTCTCAAACGGAAACGCCCAACCTGAATATCCGTTAAATCTATCAAGGTATTTGTTACCGGATTCAAGACATCGCGTGCCAATTGGATAATTTTATTTTTATTTGTCGTTGCAGTGAACGTTGTACTATAATTAAAATTACCAAATTTCTTGTCAAATCCTAAACTTAATTCAAGTCCTCTATTCTGGACATTACCAGCTTGTACAAACATATATTCAAAATTACTACCCAATGTAGCTTTCAGTAACTGATTATATGTATTTGAATGATAATACGTAACTCCGAAAGTTATTGTATTATTAAACCATTTGGAATCAAGACCTACTTCATAAGAACGAGTTCTTTCAGCTTTCAGATTGGAAATCGGATAATATTTAAAAGGTTTAAAGGTTCCTCCTTCAAGTTCGTGAGTGAGTGTTCCGGGAGTTAATCCTGTATAAGGGATCGGCGAACCTACCTCTGTATATGAAGCTCTGACTTTCAGGAAACCTAAAGTTGGCTCTAATTTTTCTTTAATATTATTGGGTAACAGTTCAGTAATGATGGCAGACAAACCAACTGAAGGATAGAAAATCCACGGATCATCACTGTTTACCAATTGAGAAGGCTTATCGGCTCTCCCTGTCAAGGTTAGGTATAAGGCCGAATTCCATGATACCTCAGCAGAAGCAAATACAGCAAAATTTCTCCTGCGACTGTCTCCACCGGTTTGACTTGCGGTGCTCTGCGTCGGGTCTATATTGCTATATACAAATTTATTCGGTACTAATAGTAACTGTCCTCCATATCCACGTCCTTTTGTATCATATTCTTCGAAAGAAGTTCCTGCATTAATCGTAGCATGATAGATTTCAGCAAACTGTTTATCGAAGTTTACCATTATATCTGCATATTTCTGTCGAAACGTCTCGTTAGAGTATGTATAGCGTCCGTTTGTACTAGCATATGTGTTTATGGTAGATGCATAACGTTTATCTTCCTTTTCAGTATAGGTATTATCTAAACGTACACGACCTGCCACATTCAAATAGTTGGTAATATCGTACTTTAAAGAGGCATATAACATATAACGGTCTTTTACTTCCGGACGAATGTTACGATAGGCAATCCAATATGGATTTTGTATATCCATACCAAAATCTCCGGGACTCCATTGCTGTTGAGAATATCCGAGTTCACTATTATAGCGTTCAAAATACTTCTCTTTCTCAAAATCTTCACCGCGCGGATATAAGTATGCGCCAACAATTGGATTAAAATAAGTTCCATAAGAAATCATATTGTTATAATACTCACGTATATAACTTGCAGATGCATCTAATGTCAGCTTATCATTCAAGAATTTAGCAGTATTTCTCAATGTCACATTGTAACGGTGGTACTTGTTATTGGGGACAATACCATCAGAATTTACAGCAGCAATCGAAAAATAAGTCTGATTCTTATCGTTTCCGGTTGAAAGATTAAATGAATTATTAAAGGTTGTCCCTAATTCAAAGAAGTCTTTAGGATCATACGATGATTGATTTTCCAGTTTATCTCCCCACGAATAATAGTTTCCTGATATTCCATATCTATTTTGGAATTTAGGCATTGTGAGCGGTGTCATAAACTCTACTGAAGAAGATACATCTATACGCATTTTTCCAGCTTCGCCTTTCTTCGTATTGATTAAGATTACTCCATTTGCTGCACTTGCTCCATACAATGCTGCAGCAGACGGTCCAGTCAATACTGACACGCTTTCAATATCATCTGGATTGAAATTGGCGATACCTTCACCTGAAGTTCTGCCACTTCCGAATCCTGTTCCGTCGCCAGTTCTGTCAGCTTGATTACCAATTGGTACACCATCAACTACATATAGAACATTGTTATCTCCGCTAATAGATTTGTTACCACGCATTGTAACACGAGTACTACCTCCTACACCGGAAGCACTACGTTGTATATTCACACCAGCCACTTTTCCGTTTAGACTATTGACGAAGTTAGCATCCTTTACGGAAGTTAAAGCATCATTGTTAACTTTCTGCACATTATAGCTAAGTGCTTTTTCAGAACGTTTGATACCCAAAGCAGTAACAACAACTTCATCCAATTTTTGCGTATCTTCGCCCATTATTATTTTCAGTGGTTGGGCGTTGGCTAACGTGATTGCTTGGGAGTAATGAATTTATAGCTCTTTTCATATTTCTTTATGTTCTATTTTTAAGAATAGCCAAGTGGTCAAAGTCTATGAAATCTAATAAATAGCAAAAAAATGTATAATTTATTGCGAGATTATGCGATGTATTTGCATAAAATAATCGCTTAGTGCATAAAAATGTCATCTTCCATTCCATGAAAGAGCTTTAAAACATATGAACGAGCCAGTCGTTGGTTTAAAAGGAACGGCATTTTGGTTTTAAAGGAAACATCAATTCCTTTAAAACCAAGATAAATATGAGTACTTTGAAAGAACTTTTTCTCTATTTGGTTTATTTTTTCGTCTGATTCTGAAATGACAATATGATTCTACATATTGTTATTTATATTATAATGTCTGTGTTTTGCACGATTTAATAACCATATAATTATTAATAACGTTTATTTAAATCATGCCGTTGAAAATAAATTGAGAATACAAGCTTTATTTCTAATTCTTATATAGTTTAATGTAATATATTACATTATAGGTACATTAAATATGCATTTTTTTAAGAATGTGCTGATTTTACTGATTTCATGTTTTCTATTGTTTATAAAATGCGACATTACAAGATATGATTAGCCGTATGGCTAATCATATCTTGTAATGATATTAGACACAATGAGATTTTTCTATAATTCATCATATTATCGTATACTCATTTATTTTATGCCTATGCAATAAACACAAAAAGTAGCGTTGTGCATACAATTTGCATGCACCATTCAAATTTACATTTTATGATCGAAATTAGTCAGTAGTCGGGCATTTCTAATCCTCTCTTCCTTTTCAAAACATGCTAAATAATTCTCAGTAACAGCTAAATTGGAGTGACCAAGACTTTCGGAAATATAAGAGGTTTTGGCTCCACCACGTTTTAATACTGTCGCAAATGAATGTCTTGCTGTATAAGTGGTCAACTGAGCGATACCTGTACCTTGGGCTATTTTCTTTAACTTTCTATTACATTTAGTAACGATACGACGCACTAATCTGATCTTTTCAAAAGCATCTTCATCCCCTTTGGCATATTTGAAAATGTAGGTCTGCGGACTTACATTGGGGTTTCCCCACTTATGAATGATATCCCACATCTCAGGAGTTATAGTAGCACGTATTTCTTTACTATGTTTAGTTGTCCTGGATGTTTTGGAACGTATAAAACAAATTTCTCCATCTACAATATTTGAGTACTGGAGAAATAACAGATCCATAAAATTAATTCCATTACATAAATAAGAGAAGAACCATAAATCACGAAATTCCTCTAATTCATTGGTAGAATCTTGGAAAGACATGACTCTCTTTATCTCAGGGAGAGTGAGAGCTAGTTTTCGACCATGTCCTTCTGGTATTTCATATTTATTCTTTCCAAAAGGAAATGATGATTCTTTCAATATTCCATCTCGTACAGCACGGTTTAATATGCACTTTAAGGTTCGAAAATAAATACTCACGCTTGAATAGCTTTTACCGTTAGAAATCCAAAAACGTTCACAGTGCTTCAGCCACTCCACTGTTATTCTGTCTAATGGAATATTGATACCACCAAAACTTTCTAAACTCTTCAAGGCACTTCGATAATTTAAATATGTACTTGCCTGCTCATTATCCTCTAATTCCTTCATCTTTAATTCGAAAGCTGTACGCAAATTAATTTCTTTCGTATGCCTTCCAAGTCTAATACTTAATATTTCAAAACTAAATTCTCCTTTTTGGATAAGTTCGCTGACTTGTTGTTTTATAATAGAAAAACTACTTTCTATATCAGCTCTTACCTCCATTAATAACTGACTTTTTGCCTTTAACAATCTATCCCAGTCTTCTTTTGACAATTCTTTCCCCGTAGAATAATATTTCTGTTTTCTCCGAAATACTACCTGAACTTTAACTGGAAATAATCCATTAATTTTAGCTCTTCTGATGTCTAATATGGTCAATACAGAAACTCCATCTTTTGAATATTTGAACATAAAATGATGCTTTATATCTATCTGTTATTTGAATATATGCAAATTGCATGCAAATGTAATAAATTGAATAGTTTTTCAGAATTACTTAATGCTCTATTTATCAAATGATTATGTACTTATTTTTCAAAAAAATGCTTAGCCTAACCATTTTTTACGAAAAAAAATCTTATTTTCGTTTAGTATGGTTGCAGTATTAAATGTATTACTGATGAATAAGCGCTTATGAAAAATCATTTTTAGTGTAACCTTTAAATTTATAAATATGAGAAACAGAGATACATAGATCCTTTGTATGAGTGGCGGTTATATTTATTATCCGCACATGTTTGTTAACTACCTAAAAACTATTTCTAATTAAAAAGAATAAGATGAAAGAAATTATAAAACACAAGTTTCCATACTTGTTATTTTTCCTTTTATTGTTTTCGAGTTTTGCCTCAGCTTATGGGCAGGAACGAATGATTACCCTTAATCTATCGAAGGTACCTCTAAATACTGCATTGAAAGAGATAGAGAAACAAACTTCAATGTCAGTAGTATACAACACAAATGACGTCGATATTAATCGTGTCATATCTATTAAAGTTTCTAAAGAGTCGCTGACTAATGTTATGGGTCAGTTGTTTAAAGGAACAAATATCAGTTATTCAATAGTCGATAAACATATTGTACTTTCTACTAAGAAAGAAGTAGAACAACAGAAAAAAACACCAATCGTTGCAACAGGAACAGTAACAGATGCACAAGGTGAACCTTTGATTGGAGTTAGTATTCTAGTGAAAGGAACCGCTACTGGTGCAATTACTGATATGGATGGAAATTTCAAAATACAAGCAGCCAAAGGTGATGTATTAGAAATCTCCTATATCGGTTATGCCTCCCAATCAATCACATTAGCTAATACACAACCACTAAAAATAGTGATGGGAGAAGATACTCAAACATTAGAAGAAGTAGTTGTAACCGCATTGGGTATTAAGCGTGAACAGAAAGCGTTGAGTTATAATGTACAGCAAGTAAAGGGAGAAGCTTTAACAGCGGTGAAAGATGCCAACTTTATCAATTCGCTTGCAGGTAAAGTAGCCGGTGTGCAGATAAGCAGCGGTGCTACAGGTGCCGGTGGTGCTACACGTGTTGTAATGCGTGGTATGAAGTCATTGACCAAGAATAACAATGCTTTATATGTGATTGACGGTGTACCTATGTTTAACACTGGTTCAAGTGGTGGTGACGGTCAGTACGGATCAATGGGTGGTTCTGATGCAGTAGCAGACTTAAACCCGGACGATATAGAAAGTATAAGTATGATGACCGGACCGTCAGCTGCTGCCCTTTATGGCTCTGCCGCAGCCAATGGAGTAGTCCTGGTTAACACAAAGAAAGGGAAAAAAGAAAAGATATCACTTACTGTTTCCAATAGTACGACCTTCTCCAAGGCATATATTATGCCTGAGATGCAGAACAGATACGGAACAAGTTCAGGCTTGTTCAGCTGGGGAGATCTGACAGATAAAAGATATGATCCGAAAGACTTCTTCAATACCGGTAGTAATATCATAAACTCCATTACATTATCGACAGGAAGCGATAAAAATCAGACTTACTTCTCAGCTTCTACGACAAATTCAGATGGTATTTTGCCCAATAACAGCTACAACCGCTATAACTTTACCGCACGTAATACTACTAACTTCCTGAATGATAAGTTGACACTGGATATCGGTGCACAATACATCATACAGAATAATACCAACATGGTATCTCAGGGACAATACTACAACCCCCTACCCGCTTTGTATCTATTTCCACGCGGAGATAATTTTGATGAAATTCGTCTGTACGAACGTTACGATACAAATTACGGATTCATGAAACAATACTGGCCTTATGGCGACGGTGGATTGTCATTGCAGAATCCATACTGGACTCAAAACCGTATCAGACGTACCTCTGACAAAAAGCGTTATATGTTGAATGCCTCCCTAAAATGGAAAATTACAGACTGGTTAAATATCACCGGACGCGTAAATCTGGATAATTCGGACTATCGTAACAAAACAGAGAAATATGCTTCAACGCTTGCTACTTTCTGTTCTGTTAACGGTGGCTTTGAAGATGCTATGCGCCAGGAACGTTCTTTATATACTGACGTACTGGCTACTGTTGATAAAACATTCGGAGATTTCCGTCTAAATACCAATATCGGTATGTCACTTTATCACACTTCCATGCAGACAATCGGCTTTGCAGGTGACCTGATAATCCCTAACTTCTTTGCACTGAATAATATTAATTACGCTGCAAACTATAAACCACTACCGGACGGATACGATGACGAAGTACAAAGTATATTCGCTAATGTCGAATTAGGATGGAGAAGTCAACTTTACCTCACGTTGACCGGACGTAATGATTGGGATTCCAAACTGGCTTTCTCCAATCAGTCTTCATACTTCTACCCATCTGTCGGCTTATCGGCTGTACTGACAGAAATGTTTGCTCTGCCTAAAATCATATCTTATGCAAAAGTACGTGGGTCTTACACTGTTGTAGCCTCTTCTTTCGACCGTTACCTGACTAACCCGGGATATGAATACAACAGCCAGACTCATAACTGGGCAAACCCGACAGTTTATCCAATGAATAATCTGAAACCTGAAAAGACCAAATCATGGGAAATCGGTTTGAATTTAAAATTTTGGGAAAATCGCTTTAATCTGGACGCAACCTATTATCGTTCCAATACTTTGAACCAAACATTTAAAGTAGATATTCCTTCTTCCTCCGGATATAATAAGGCTATTGTACAAACTGGTAACGTACAAAATCAGGGAATTGAGCTGGCACTTGGCTTTACTGACGAATGGGGAGGATTCAGATGGGCCTCAAATGCTACATTCACCCTAAACCGTAATAAAGTGAAACGTCTGGCAGGTGGTAGCACTAATCCCGTAACAGGCGAACTGATTGACATGCCGAACATGCCTGTAGGATGGCTCGGTAAAGAGAATGTGGCTCCCCGGGTGATCTTAACAGAAGGAGGTACAATGACTGATATCTATGTATACAATGAATTGACCAAAGATAATAACGGAAACATAAAAGTAGATTCTCAAACCGGAGGACTTAGCATGCATACAGCAGAGACTCCTACCAAAGTCGGAAACTTGAATGCCAACTATAATTTAGGATGGACAAACAATTTCACATATAAAGGTATCAATCTGGGAGTCGTTCTTTCCGCACGTGTAGGTGGGTTAGCATATTCAGCCACACAAGGTGTTCTTGACTACTATGGTGTATCAAGTATTACAGCCAATGCGCGTGACAATAAAGGTGTACCAATGAATAACGGAAAAGTCGATACACAGAAATACTTTCAGACTATCGGTACCGGTGAAGGTGGTTATGGAAGATATTATTTATACAGTGCTACCAATGTCCGCCTCCAGGAACTTAGCCTTAGTTATACACTTCCCAAGAAATGGCTGAACAATGTCGCCAACGTGACTTTCGGTCTTGTGGGACGTAACCTGTGGATGATCTATTGTAAAGCACCGTTTGACCCAGAGTTGTCAGCTTCTACGTCAAGTAATTACTATATGAATGTGGATTACTTTATGCAACCGAGCATGCGCAATATAGGATTTAATGTGAAAGTACAGTTCTAAATTAATGAGAAAATTATTATGAAGAAATATCTAAGAAATATAACAGTCGGTACTGCTTTGGCATTAGTTGCCGGGAGTTGTACTGGTAATTTTGAAGAATACAACACCAATCAATTCCAGATTCATGAAGCTGATCCTTCTACTTTGATGAAGTCAATGATTGAGACGATTGTAAACATTCAGCAGAATGACTCACAGATGATGGATCAGATGGTAGGTCAACTAGGAGGCTATCTGACATGTGCGAATGTATGGAGTGGTACTAATTTCGGCACATTCAATCAAAGCGATGCCTGGAATGCAGGTCCCTGGAATACCAATTTCGAGAAAATATACGGTAATTTCTTTCAGATACAGGAAGCAACCAATGAAAGCGGTCATTATTATGCTTTTGCACGTATGATACGGGCCATAACTATGTTGCGTGTTGCCGATTGTTACGGTCCGATGCCTTACAGCCAAGTGAAAAAAGGTAACTTCTATGTAGCTTATGACACAGAAGAACAAGTCTACAAGAATATAATGGAAGACTTTGCAAGTGCTGCAAACGTACTCTACAACTATTATAAAGACACTAATGGTAATGCCCCTCTCGCCAGCAACGACCCCGTATTCAGCGGCAATTATGCCAATTGGGCAAGATTAGCAAATTCTATGCGACTGAGAGTTGCTATCCGCATTAGCACAGCATATCCGGAGATGGCAAAAGAGAACGCAGAAGCTGCTGTAGCTCATGAAGCCGGGTTGATTGAAGCGAATAATGACAATGCTATGATGGATTGCGGCTCACAGACAAACCCATACCAATTGGCTGCTGTAAGTTGGGGTGATTTGCGTGTTAACGCTAATATCGTTGATTACATGAATGGCTACAACGATCCACGTATGTCTAAGTATTTTAATCATTCAACTTTCACTGGTCATACTCAGGAATATGTGGGTATGCGTTCCGGAGAAGATGGTTTTGCCAAAAGTGACGTTGCAGGTTATTCTATACCGGCTATTGCAGGTACTTCCAAGCTACTGGTATTCTGCGCTGCCGAAACTGCATTCCTTCGTGCAGAAGGCAAATTAAAGAACTGGTCTGTAGGCAGCAAATCAGCTAAAGAGTACTATGAAGAAGGAATCAAACTCTCCATGGAACAATACGGAACAACGATGCCTAACAACTATCTGACCAATACGGAAAAACCGGTTGTATCACATAATAATGATCCCAGAGGTCATGCATACACCATCTCCAACACAGTTGCTGTTGCCTGGAATGACAATGAAGAAGAAAATCTTCAACGTATCATTACTCAGAAATGGATAGCCAACTATCCATTGGGACTAGAAGCATGGGCTGAATACCGCCGCACCGGTTATCCAGAGCTCTATCCTTGCATCGATAATCTGTCTCCATCCGGAGTAGATAGCAAACGAGGTATGCGTCGCCTGAGATTCCCTTATACGGAAGTACAGAACAATCATAATAACTACCAGCAAGGTGTCTCGTATCTGAGAAATGGTGGTCCGGACAATGAAGCCACAGATTTGTCATGGGGAAAAACAAATTAATATAACCTCCTAACTAAAGTTAATATGAAAAAGAATTATTTACTATATTTTTTATTGTTAGCATTGAGCACCCCGATATGGGTGAGTTGTAATGACTGGACAGAATCAGAAGCGAAAGATTACTTCGAAGGTCCCTCTGAAGAATATTATGCAGCCTTGCGTGCATATAAAAAGTCTGATCATCCAAAAGCTTTCGGATGGTTCGGCAACTGGACAGGCGAAGGTGCTTCATTGGTTAATAGCATGGCGGGAATACCTGATAGCGTAGACGTTGTATCTATTTGGGGAAACTGGTCGAATATCACAGAAGCACAAAAGAAAGACCTTCAATTCTGCCAGCAGGTAAAAGGAACTCGTTTCACTATGTGCTTTATTATCACTTCCGTAGGTACACAGATCACTCCGCAACATATATATGACAATTGGGAATCAATGGGATTTGCCAGTCAACAGGAGGCTGTGAATGACTTCTGGGGGTGGCCTTCCGATGAGTCCAATAAAGAGGCAGTTGAAGCATCCATCCGCAAATATGCGAGTGCAATTGCTGATACAATCAATAAATATGGATATGACGGTTTTGACATTGACTACGAACCCAATTATGGTAATTCGGGTAACATTGTAGACGATGATGACAGAATGTTCATATTTGTAGACGAACTTGGCAAATACTTCGGTCCTAAATCCGGAACCGGCAAGTTATTGATCATCGACGGCGAACCACAAAGTATAAAGAACAGACCCGATGTAGGTCCTTACTTTGATTACTTTATCATTCAGGCCTATAAACCCGGTAATGACAACAACCTGGACAAACGACTGATTGATGGCGGTGTGGCAGGTCCGGGACTTGTTCAGACCTACGGCAGTGTAATGTCCGAAGAACAAATCACAAAAATGACCATCATGACCGAAAACTTTGAAGCCGTAGATGCTGCAATGGATGGTGGATATCCTTATATCGACCGTTATGGTAACAGCATGAAATCCTTGGAAGGAATGGCACGCTGGCAACCGAAAAACGGTTTCCGTAAAGGCGGAGTAGGAAGCTATCATATGGAAGCGGAGTATCCGACAAACCCGGAATACAAGAATCTACGCAAAGCTATTCAAATTATGAATCCTTCTACCAAACCGTTAATTAAATATTAATTCACTATGAAACAGATTAAGAACATAAGAAACTTCTTGCTGATATCGCTTATTGCAGGCGGTACATGGATTGGCTGTGATGATGCGAATTATAGCACATTGGATACACATGTCTTTTTCGAAGAAGCTTTAACTGCATCAAGCACTAAAGTGACTGTCATGGGCAGCGGTGAAACTAATGTGACTCTGAATGCTCATATCAGCAATACACAACAAAAAGATAACAGCTACAGCCTGACAATAGATCAGGCGGCTCTTGACGCATACAACAAAGCTAATGGTACCAACTATATCGCATTGCCGGAAACTCATTACACCCTTCCGGACAATATAACGATAAAGGCAGGTGCCTATAACGCAGATCCCATTTCCATACACATTAAAGCATTCTCTGAAGAGATGAACGCATCCGGCGAATCATATGCTTTACCTGTGCGTTTGGTAGCTAAACAGGGCAGCATTGACGTAATGCCCGTTACCGGCAGTCTGGTGATCCTGGCCAATAGCATAATGGAATTCTCTGCTCCACAGTTTGTCGGAAGCACAGAACTCGTAGCCAAGAAATTCTCAGAAGCTCCCGAAACTTACAATGAATTTACTGTCGAAGTACGTTTCCAGGTCAGCAATACCGCCAATCGTAACCGTGCAGTATTCAGCACATCCGGTAGCGACGGTAAGAGCTTGTTATTACGTTTCGAAGACCCGCAAAGCGATAATAATGACCACAAGGCTCACTCATTGGTTCAGATTCAGACTCACGAAACCTATCTGAATCCGACCTACTCTTTCGAACCTAATAAGTGGCAACACCTTGCTGTGACATACAATGGTTCCAAATATCGTATCTACATTAACGGTAAAGACGGAGGCTCAAAAGACGTTGCCGGCGGACCTTGTATATTTGGTAGTATGAGTTGGTTTAGTGGCGGTAGCTGGTGGAGCGGATGTAAGATATTGGTGAGCGAAGCTCGTATTTGGTCCGTATGCCGGTCGGAAATTCAGATTCAGAATAACATGACTATCACAAGCCCGAAATCTCCGGGATTAGAAGCTTATTGGAGATTCAATGAAGGTAAAGGTAATGTATTTGAAGATGCTACCGGCAAAGGACATACTATTACCACAACAGTCACTCCAGTGTGGATAGATAAGATTCTGTCTACGGATGAAGCTACTCCATGGAAATAAAATTAATATAATTACTATGAATAAAGTATCTCAATCTATAATCATTGCGCTCATGAGTGCAATGATTCCCTTCTTCTCATCTTGCAGTGATGATGATTCGGTTAATGAATGGGATATGAGTTACGTTTCTTTATTACCGGCAGATTATTTGCAGCCGACTCCTTCATTCACACTGAAACATGTTGAAGAAGAAGGTATTGAAGGCAGTGTTGAGTTTCAGTTTATGGCTACAACACAAAAAGCCATTGCTCAGGATATAAATGTGCGCTACAGTGTTACTTGTGATGGAATTGATGCAGACAAGATCAATCTGAGTGATAAAAATCTAGTGATAAAAGGTGGTTCTACAGCCTCAGAGCCGATTACCTTAAGTATTACAGACTGGAAGTATCTGGAAAGCACCAAAGAAGCCCTTGACTATACGTTGAAAATCAAGATCACAGATATTGAGTCTACATCGTCGGAAGTCGCAAATGCAGCATATTATCAGGAAATCATCCTGAAAATCTCTAAAACTGCAGAAAAGAAAAAAGAAAGTGTATTGCTGACCAATGCCAAAGACTGGATATTCACCTTTATGGAAGGAGTAGAAAATGCAGAATCAAACTCCGTTGCAGGAACAGGAAGCAATGACGTTGCCACGAATGGAGTACCTTTTTGGCTGACAGTTGACTTTAAAGAAGTAAAAACAGTCACAGGTATTCAAACTACCCATTGGGGAGCCGGATATGCTCCTTCAAAAGTGGAAATATTCTCCTCTGAAAATGGAGACAAGTGGACGTCTATCGGACAATGGGACACGAAAGGAAGAAACCAAACCATCACTTTTGATGAACGGATTAAGACACGTTACCTGAAATATCAGATGGTTACTGTTCCCAGCCGTGTAGATATCACAAAATTCTATATCTATGCATGGGAATAAACATGTGGAATAAGTTTTCCATCAATTAAAAAACAGACAAGAGCAAACTTACAAGGAAAATGTATAAGTTTGCTCTTGTTTTATATAGAGCTAAAATCAACCTTTGACAAACATAAATTAGATAAAATGAGAAAACATCATCTATTAGGAGCTATTCTTTTATGCGGTGGGTTATTTTCCTGTTCTTCAGAAGTCATCCAACAGGCAAATTATGAAATCATTCCTCTGCCCCAGGAAATCAAAATCAGTACTGGTAATTTTGTACTGAACGACCGGACTTCTATTGTTTATCCGAAAGGCAACGATGAAATGCAGCAAAATGCCAACCTACTGGCGACATACATTCGTCAGATGTCCGGCAAAAAGCTGAAAGTTATCGATGAACAGATTACATCGAACGTTATTACATTAACAACGGGACTGAATACAGACAATGCTGAAGCATACCAGTTGAAAGTAACTCCGGATAATATAATTATTAGGGGAGCCTCAGAAGCTGGTACTTTTTATGGTATACAGACATTACGAAAGTCACTTCCGGCAACAAACAAAGGAGATATAAGCCTTCCTGGTGTCGAAATTAACGACTATCCACGTTTCTCCTATCGCGGAGTACATTTAGACGTTTCACGCCACTTCTTCCCTATCGACTCCATTAAACGTTTCATTGATATGATGGCCTTACATAATATCAATCGTCTGCACTGGCATCTGACAGATGATCAGGGATGGAGAATCGAAATAAAAAAACGTCCGGAACTCACGACTATAGGTTCCAAACGTTCAGCAACAGTCATCGGGCACAATTCCGGAGAATACGACGACGTTCCCTATAGTGGATTTTACACACAAGACGAAGCCAAAGATATTGTAAGATATGCCCAAGAACGCCATATCACGGTAATACCGGAAATAGATCTTCCGGGGCACATGCAAGCCGCACTTGCTGCTTATCCCGAATTGGGTTGTACAGGCGGTCCTTATGAAGTATGGAAAATGTGGGGAGTATCGGAGGACGTGTTATGTGCGGGAAATGACAAGACTCTGCTATTTATAGAAGACGTTTTAAGTGAAATGGTAGATATCTTCCCTTCCGAATATATTCACGTTGGCGGAGATGAATGCCCGAAGATACGCTGGGAAAAGTGTCCAAAATGTCAGGCACGTATCAAAGAACTAAGATTGAAAGCCGATAAAAATCATACAGCCGAACAGAAACTACAGAGTTACATCATCAATTATGCGGAGCAGTTCCTTAACGGTAAAGGACGTCGGATCATCGGCTGGGAAGAGATACTGGAGGGAGGATTGGCACCTAATGCCACTGTCATGTCATGGAGAGGTATAGAAGGAGGAATTGAAGCTGTAAAACACAAACACGACGCGATCATGACTCCCAGTTTATTCCTGTACTTCGACTACTATCAGACCATGGATACAGACAATGAACCACCTGCCATTGGCGGATATGTACCTTTGGAAAAAGTATATAGCTACGAACCGGTACCTCAGACACTCACTTCCGAAGAAGCAAAATACATCGTAGGAGTACAAGCCAATTTATGGACGGAATATATTCCTACTTACAGCCAAGTAGAATATATGGAATTACCCCGTATGGCTGCATTATCAGAAGTACAATGGACTATGCCGGAGAAGAAAGACTATGCAGATTTCCTGAAACGATTGCCCGGACTGATTACCATCTATGATCTGAACTACTATAATTATGCCAAACATATTTTTCAAGTAAAATCCCAATACATTCCTGACACAAAAGCCAATATACTGAATGTGGTCCTATCTACTATTGATAATGCTCCGATTTATTATACCCTCGATGGCAATGAGCCTACTGCCGGTTCCAACGTATATACAGATACGTTGAGAATTAATCAAAGCTGCACATTGAAAGCAATCACCATCCGTCCAAACGGTACAAGTACAGTGTTGAAAGAGGAAGTTAAATTCAATAAAGCTACTATGAAGCCAGTAACGATGCTACAGCCCATCAATGAAAAGTATAAATTCGAAGGAAAAAACACACTAATTGACGGGTTGGCAGGCAGCAGAAATTATCGTACCGGACGATGGATTGCATTCTATCAGAATGACCTTGAAGCAGTAATTGATTTACAGCAGGAGACTCCGATAAGCAAAGCATGGGTACGCACTTATGCCGAAATAGGAGAAGAAATTCTCGATTTGCGCAAACTTTCCGTAGCCATATCAAACGATGGGAAAGGATACAAAGAAATAAAATCTGAAGTTTACCCTGTTGCCAGTAAGGAAGATAGAAATGGTATTTATACCCATGAACTATCTTTTGATACAGTGCAGGCACATTATGTGAAAATAACAGCCCGACCGGAATATGACATACCGACATGGCACTGGGGAAAAGGAAGACCCGCATTTATATTCGTAGATGAAATAGGGTTGGAATAAAACCTAAGAAAAGAGTTGCTGTTAAAGGATCTCCGATAAGTTCAAATAAAAAAGGTATGCCATTCAGCGACATACCTTTTTTAAACATTCTCTCTATATCTCTTTATTTTTTAGACAATCGAATAATCCGCCCTTCCTTCTTATAACTGAAGTGATTTGTATGCATCAACACATTCAATATCTCGTCTGGAAGATTATCTGTAGAAAATTCGCCGGTAAAACGTTCAACCTTCAAACTCTCGTCATCATACACAAACTTCAAATCATACAGTTTCTCCATGATATTTGTAATCTCCAGCAATGAATGCTGCTTGAATTTCAGCTTTCCGTTAATCCAGAGCAGAACTTCAGTCAGCTCGGCATATTCTATCAATTCAGCCTGATAAGTTGTTGTATTAATGTTCAACGTTTGTCCCGGCTTCAGCAAGTATCCATTATTTACGGTTCGCGGAGATTCCATTCTTACAGAACCTTGCAACAAAGTAGTCACTACCCTATCCTCTTCTTCACGTGCCCGTACATTAAACTTTGTACCCAACACACAGGTCTTAATATGCTTAGTATTAACAATGAAAGGAGCATGCTTATCACGAGCCACCTCAAAATAAGCTTCACCCGACAAATCAATCTGACGATCCGTACTCCAGAAAGAATTACGGTAAATAAGCTTCGTAGATGCATTCAGCCAAACCTTACTACCGTCCGGAAGTACTGTTTGCGCTCTCTGTCCGCCGGTAGTCATCACTGTATAATCAGAAAGTTTATTGGAAAGCAATCCCCACGCAATTCCACCTGCGAAAACAAGACCTGCCAGAAAAGCGGCTGCCGCGGACGCATAACGTCCCCATCGAACCGATATACTTCTTCGCTTGGCTTTTTTCTCCTTTTCACGTACGAGCGACTTAAACTTCGTCAATGAAGCTTCTGTGTCTACAGCATCCATCACTGCCATACGGTCGCCTACAAAAAGGGTATAATAAAGTTGCTCTAGTATTTGTCGGTTTTCCGGTGCTTCTTCACACCACAATTCTACCTGCCGACATTCTTCGTCATTGCTTCCTCCCCGCAAGTAGTTCACCAAGATAGATTCATCCATGTTCAATCATCCTTTTACTATAAAAAAATATAATACCTCTGTTATTAATACAGTTGACAGCGCAAAGATACTAAACTAAAAAAGAAAAAAATATTTTCTCCCGTTTTATTTCGTTTCTTTCATTGCTTTCATTATTTTTGCTCTGCATAAAAAATAATGAAGAATGCAACAACCTCCTATATACCTAGATATTAACAATAATAAATCTATCATCACCGCCTTAAAGGCAGGCGAAGAATATGTATTCGACGCCGTCTACAGGCACTATTTCAGTAGATTATGTGCTTTTTGTTCGCAATATGTCAGCGAACAAGAGGAGATTGAGGAGATTGTACAGGACACAATGATGTGGTTATGGGAAAACCGTTGTAGCCTTCTAGAAGAGCTGACATTGAAAACGCTTCTTTTTACTATCGTGAAAAACAAGGCCCTGAACCGTATTTCGCATTTTGAAATCAAGCGTAAGGTACATCAGGAAATTACAGAGAAATACGAGAAAGAATTCGATAATCCTGACTTTTATCTGGAAAATGAGTTATTCCGTCTTTATGAGAATGCCTTGAAGCAACTTCCCAAAGATTATCGTGAAGCATACGAAATGAATCGTAGTCACCGGTTGACTCATAAAGAAATTGCAGAGAAGTTGAACGTCTCTCCCCAAACAGTCAACTATCGTATCGGACAAGCATTAAAGCTGTTACGTATTGCCTTAAAAGACTATTTGCCTTTATTCATTCTTTATTTCGGGCCTAATATATTCAAACAATCATGAAACAATTCATACTAAAAGCATGAGCGAACTCCTAGTCTATAAAGCCTCGGCAGGTTCAGGCAAAACCTTTACCCTCGCCGTAGAATATATAAAATTGCTGATACTTAATCCACGCGCCTATCGGCAGATACTCGCCGTTACCTTTACCAATAAGGCGACAGCTGAAATGAAGGAACGTATCCTTAGCCAACTATACGGTATTCAGATCGGTGATAAAGATTCCGAAGCCTACTTGAACCGTATCAAAGAAGAAACAGGAAAAACAGAACTGGAAATACGGGAAGCGGCAGGAATTGCTCTCGGATTTATGCTGCATGATTACAGCCGTTTCCGCGTAGAGACCATTGACTCTTTCTTTCAGTCCGTCATGCGCAATCTGGCACGCGAACTGGAACTCAGTCCGAATTTAAACATCGAACTGAACAACGCAGAAGTACTCAGCGATGCAGTGGATAGCATGATTGAGAAATTAGGTCCTACCTCTCCTGTCCTCGCGTGGCTGTTGGACTACATTAATGAACGAATAGCCGATGACAAACGTTGGAATGTATCGGATGAAGTCAAAAACTTTGGACGTAACATCTTCGATGAAGGATATATAGAAAAAGGAGAAGGTCTTCGTCAACGCCTCCGTAATCCGGATACTATCAAAGAATACCGCAAGCAACTGAAAGCTCTTGAAACAGAGATACTGGAGCAGATGAAAGGATTCTACGAGCAGTTTGAAGGAGAGTTAGAAGGGCACGCCCTGACTGCCGATGAATTAAAAAACGGTTCACGGGGAATAGGCAGTTATTTCCGCAAATTGAATAATGGCATTCTAAGCAATGACATTCGTAACGCGACTGTTGAGAAATGTCTGGATGACGCCAAGAACTGGGCGACAGAAACCTCTCCCCGTTATACCGATATTATAGATCTGGCAAATTCCAGTTTGATACAGATACTGGAAGATGCAGAAAAACTACGTTCTAAAAACAATCTTTTATTAAACAGTTGCCGGCTTTCCCTGCAACATCTCAACAAAGTGCAGCTGCTCGCCAATATCGATGAGGAGGTACGCCAACTGAACCATGACAACAACCGATTCCTTCTGTCAGATACCAATGCCTTGTTACATCAACTGGTCAAGGATGGAGATTCTTCCTTCGTATTCGAGAAGATAGGAACCAACATCCGCAATGTCATGATTGACGAGTTTCAGGATACCAGCCGAATGCAATGGGGAAACTTCAAGCTACTGTTGCTTGAAGGTCTTTCACAAGGAGCAGACAGCCTGATAGTAGGAGATGTCAAACAGTCAATCTATCGCTGGCGAAACGGTGACTGGGGAATTCTTAATGGTCTGAATGACCGCATTGAGCACTTTCCTATTAAAGTAAAAACACTGGCTACCAACCGAAGAAGTGAAACCAATGTCATCCGATTCAACAATCATATATTTACTGCCGCTGTAGATTACCTGAACGGTGTCTACAAACAACAATTGGGCAAAGATTGCGATGACTTACAAAAGGCTTATGCCGATGTTGTACAAGAATCCCCCCGAAGTATGCAAAAGGGATATGTCAAAGCTACTTTTCTGGAACCGGACGAAACACACGACTACATCGAACAGACATTAATTAGTCTGGGGGAAGAAGTAGAACACTTACTCTCTTCCGGTATACGACTGAATGACATAGCGATCCTTGTACGAAAGAACAAAAGTATTCCCCGTATCGCAGACTATTTCGACAAAGAGTTACATTATAAAATCGTATCAGACGAAGCCTTTCGCCTCGATGCCTCTCTCGCCATCTGTATGATGATAGACGCATTGCGTTATCTGTCCGATGAAAACAATAAGATAGCCCGGGCCCAACTGGCAATAGCCTACCAAAATGAAGTTTTGCAGAAGAATATGGACTGGAATACGCTCCTGCTTCTTCCAATAGAGAACTATCTGCCATCCGTATTTCTCGAAAAGCAAAGAGAACTCCGTTTCATGCCTCTCTACGAATTACTGGAAGAACTATTCAGCATCTTCGAGATGGGGCACATCAAAGAACAAGATGCCTATCTGTTTGCCTTCTTCGATGCCGTGACGGATTATTTGCAAAGTAATTCCTCTGAGCTTGACAGTTTCATCCGCTACTGGGACGAGACACTATGCAGCAAAACTATTCCCAGCGGTGAAGTGGAAGGTATCCGGATCTTCTCCATCCACAAATCCAAAGGATTGGAATTTCATACAGTACTCCTCCCTTTCTGCGATTGGAAACTGGAAAATGAAACGAATAACCAACTGGTATGGTGTGCTCCTCAAGAGGCTCCGTTTAATGACATGGACATCCTTCCAATCAATTACTCGACACAAATGGCCGAGTCCATTTACGGGAACGATTATTTGCAGGAACGTCTTCAACTGTGGGTGGACAATCTCAACTTGCTTTATGTAGCCTTTACCCGTGCCGGAAAGAATCTTATCATATGGAGTAAAAAAGGTCAAAAAGGCACCATGTCCGAACTGTTAGCCAATACGCTGCCTGTAGTTGCCCTCAAAGAAGGTACTGATTGGGAAGAAGATTGTTATGAGCAAGGAGAACTATGTCCTTCGGAAGAAGAAAAAGCAAAAACTTCGACTAACAAACTAACTCAAAAACCTGAGAAATTACCCGTCCGCATGGAATCTATGCGTCATGATATTGAATTCCGGCAATCCAACCGTTCCGCTGATTTCATTCAGGGAATCGAAGAAGAAGAATCGGACGACCGTTTTATCAACCGGGGGCGTATGCTGCACACACTATTTTCCGCCATTGAAACGGCAGAAGACATTGATCCGGCTATCGAACGTCTGATTTTCGAAGGGGTCATCGGCAGCAACGAAAAAGCAGAAGAAATACGTGAAGTGGCTCACAAAGCTTTTTCTTCTCCGGAAATTCAAGACTGGTATTCAGGGGAATGGACCTTGTTTAACGAATGTGCTATCATTTACAAAGAAAAAGGGGCTTTACAGACCCGACGTCCTGACCGTGTAATGATGAAAGACGAACAAGTAGTGGTAGTTGACTTCAAATTCGGAAAAGAAAACCTCCAATACAATAAACAGGTTAAAGGGTACATGCAGTTACTCACTAAGATGGGATATAAAAATATCACAGGCTATCTGTGGTATGTGGATGAAGGACTAATTGTAAAAGTGAAATAATGAAGACGGCACCGCTCATAGGAATCAGTCGTCATCGGCTCACTACTGATGGTGAGGGAGTTACTACACTTGTGGCTTTCCATGGTTGTCCATTGCGTTGTAAGTATTGCCTCAATCCGCAATCTCTGCATTCGGAAGGCATATGGAAGCACTATGACTGCATGCAGCTTTATGAGGAAGTCAGACTGGATGAATTATACTTTCTCGCCACTCATGGAGGAATCACTTTCGGAGGTGGAGAACCTTGTTTGCAAAGTGATTTTATTTATGAATTCCGTCAGCTCTGTGGACAGGAATGGCAACTTTCCGTAGAATCATCACTCAATGTACCACAAGAGAATATAGAGAAACTATTACCTGTCATTGATTATTATATCATCGATATCAAGGACATCAATAATGATATATACCAGCAATACACCGGAAAAGAAAATGAAAAGGTACTGAATAATCTTCATTATTTAATTGAGCATGGAAAAAATGAGCAAATCATTGTTCGTACCCCCATCATTCCCGTGTATAATTCAGAGAGTGACGTAGACAACAGTATCCGTCTTCTAAAAGAAATGGGTATCACCCAGTTCGATCGGTTTACATATAAAACACTTAATACTTACCAGCCATGAAACGAGGAAAACAAACCTGCAAGATATTAAAGGATATCCGCAGACAAATAGCAGAAGCCAACGATATTGAGTTCATTACTTCCAAGTGTCAATATCAAGGAGATTGTCTGGGCACATGTCCCAAATGCGAAGCAGAAGTACGCTATTTAGAGCAACAACTGGAACGTAAACGGATGGCCGGGAAAGCTATAACTATATTAGGGATATCTGCCGGCTTGGTAGCAATGGCACCGATGACTTCCTGTAGTAGTTCCCCTAATAAAGGAAGTAATCAGGAAACTATCAGTGACTCCGCCAATACAAGTGTAATGTTTGGAGAAGTATGCCCGACTCCTATAGAGGATACTATACCTATGGTAGAGAGAGATACAGTAAACAAACAAGAATTACCTGAGCTACCCCAAGAACAGGGATTAATTGAGATCACTCCTATATCAGGCGATATAATAACAGTAAAAGACTCGCTTGCCGACGTATTGGAAGTGGCTGCTGTCATGCCCGAATTTCCCGGAGGAGCACAAGAACTGATGAAGTTTATCACTAAAAATATAAATTATCCGAAAGAAATAGCTCAAGGAGAATTGGGCGCTCAAGGTCGCGTCATAGTTCAATTTATCGTTGATAAAGAAGGAAATATTATTCAGCCTAAAGTGGTGCGTGGTGTAGATCCCTATTTAGACAAAGAAGCATTACGCATTGTCGGTCTTATGCCTAAATGGAAACCGGGAGAGCTGGATGACGGAACGAAAGTTGCCGTCCGATTCACAATTCCCGTAATGTTCAGGCTACAATAAACAAATATATAAGCTAGAAAATCTATAATTGATATGCAATCATTTCTCCAACTAGTCGCTCACGATTTATATGCCAAGATAGGAAACGACTTATCTCGTACAGTACTCGTATTCCCTAATAAACGTGCCAACTTATTCTTCAACGAATATTTGGCAGGAGAATCCAATCAACCCATCTGGTCACCTGCTGCAATGAGTATCAGCGACCTGTTCCGGAAGTTATCTGTGCAGAAAGCCGGTGATCCTATCCGACTGGTCTGCAAACTATATAAAGTATTCCGCGAAGAGACAGAAAGCCAGGAAACGCTGGACGATTTCTATTTTTGGGGCGAACTGCTGATCAGTGATTTCGACGACGTAGACAAAAATCTCGTTGATGCGGATAAACTTTTCAGCAATTTACAGGACCTGAAGAATCTGATGGACGATTACGAGTTTCTTGATAAAGAACAGGAAGAGGCGATCCGGCAGTTCTTCCAAAATTTCTCTATCGAACGCCGGACAGTGCTGAAAGAGAAATTCATCTCCCTTTGGGACAAACTAGGCACCATCTACCACCGTTACCGTGAAAACTTAGCGGAACTGGGAATAGCCTATGAAGGCATGCTCTACCGCAATGTAATCGAGCAACTGGATACCACCCAATTGAAATACGACAAATATATCTTTGTCGGCTTCAATGTACTCAATAAAGTAGAGACAAAATTCTTCCAACTATTACAAGATGCAGATAAAGCCATGTTCTATTGGGATTACGATATCTTCTACACCAAGCAGATTACCAAACACGAAGCCGGAGAATTCATCAACCGTAACCTGAAACTATTTCCGAATGAATTACCCGAAAGTTGTTTCGACACTTTGCGAAAACCGAAAAATATACGCTACATCTCCGCTTCTACTGAAAATGCACAAGCCCGCTTTCTTCCTGAATGGGCACATAACACTCTTTCCACTACCAACGAAGAGAAAGAGAACGCCGTTGTGCTCTGCAATGAAGCTCTGCTGCTTCCCGTACTCCATTCCATTCCACAAGAAGTGAAGAACGTCAACATCACGATGGGTTTCCCGCTAGCACAAACTCCGGTATACAGTTTTATCAATGCCGCTATGGAATTACAAACCAACGGCTACCGCAGCGATACCGGACGCTTCACCTACGAAACCGTATCTGCTATACTGAAGCACCCTTATACCCGGCAGCTATCCATCAATGCCGAACCTTTAGAACGGGAACTGACCAAGACCAACCGCTTCTACCCGCTCCCTTCGGAACTGAAGATGGATGACTTTCTGGCAAAGCTCTTTACTCCTCGAAACGGCATCAAAGAGTTATGCGATTATTTGACGGAATTAGTCAAAGAAATCTCCCTTCTCTATCGGGAAGAAAGCGAGTATAGCGATATCTTCAACCAACTATACCGGGAATCACTTTTCAAGAGCTATACTACTATCAATCGTCTCTATAGCCTGATAGAAAGCGGAGAACTGAACATACGTACCGACACGTTAAGACGCTTGATCAGCAAGGTTCTGACCGCTTCCAACATTCCTTTCCATGGAGAACCTGCCATTGGCATGCAAGTCATGGGAGTACTGGAAACCCGTAACCTTGATTTCCGCAATATAATCCTTCTTTCGCTCAACGAAGGGCAGCTACCGAAATCCGGAGGAGACTCTTCTTTTATCCCCTACAACCTTCGGAAAGCTTTCGGCATGACCACCATCGAACATAAGAATGCAGTCTACGCCTATTATTTCTACCGACTGATACAACGGGCGGAAAACATTACTTTGCTCTATAACACTTCTTCCAATGGACTGAATCGTGGAGAAGAATCCCGTTTCATGCTTCAACTACTGGTAGAAGGGCCTCACAAAATTGTCCGTGAGTATCTCGAAGCCGGACAATCTCCTCAAAGCACAACAGATATCAGTATAGAGAAAACTCCCGAAGTATTCGAACGACTACGCAGTGCCTATGATTGTTCAAGTCCTCAATCATATATACTTTCTCCTTCAGCCCTCAACGCCTATCTCGATTGCCGGCTGAAATTCTACTACCGTTATGTAGCCAAATTAAAAGCACCGGACGAAGTCAGTGCGGAAATCGACTCCGCATTGTTTGGAACGATCTTCCATCTCTCCGCCCAATTAGCTTACACAGACCTGACCGCTAATGGGAGAATGATACAAAAAGAAGATTTGGAACGCCTGCTACGCAACGAAGTCAAACTGCAAAACTATGTGGATCTGGCTTTCAAGCAAGAACTCTTTAAGGTTCCGGCAGAAGAAAAACCCGAATACAATGGTGTGCAGCTCATCAATTCCAAAGTGATTGTTTCCTATCTGAAACAACTACTGAGAAATGACCTGCAATACGCTCCCTTTGAAATGGTCGCTATGGAAAAGCCAGTTGCCGAGAAAATAACGATCCAAACCGGACAAGGTCCCATCACCCTTCGTCTAGGGGGAACTGTTGACCGCATAGATGCCAAAGACACTACTCTGCGTATCGTAGACTATAAAACCGGAGGAAGTCCCAAGACACCTGCCAACATTGAACAACTGTTTACTCCATCAGAAAGTCGTCCCAACTACATTTTCCAGACTTTTCTGTATGCTGCTATTATGAGCCGGCAGCAATCTCTGAAAGTAGCTCCTTCCCTTCTTTATATCCATCGGGCTGCTTCTGAAAGCTATTCGCCGGTCATTGAAATGGGAGAACCTCGCCAACCGAAAATCCCGGTCAGCAACTTTGCCTTTTTTGAGGATGAATTCCGCGAACATCTGCAAAGACTATTAGAAGAAATATTCGATAAGAATGAGCCTTTCACACAGACAGAAGATACTAAAAAATGTGCTTATTGTGATTTCAAGGCAATCTGTAAAAGATAAAGCCATTCAGCATTCAGCCTTTTCAGTATCTCTCGCAAATCCCCTTCTGTCAGGGCATTTGCGAGAGATACTGAAAAGGCTGAATGCGGTAAGTATCCCGATAATAGTATGAGTAAAACTAGTACATCTTTCATTCAAATGTAGCACATCTTTAACTCAAACGTTGTACATCTTTGACTCAAATATTGTACAAGAATCGGATAACTTAAGTACTTGTCACAAGCAAGTCTTGTGCTCATTAGGAAGTACTCCTATAGAGGGTTATAACAAAGACTGTCTGCCATTCCGGACCGACACCACTTCTATCAAGTAATGCCCGCTCTGAATGACAGGACAGTCTTTTGACTTATCTCGAATTTATATCAACTTTTATCGAACTTATATTAGCTTTCTAACAGCGGAATCGAGAAACTGAATGTAGAGCCTTCCTCTTTCTTCGAAGTAAACCAAAGTTCACCACCATTTTTAGTTACAAAATCTTTGCAGAGCAACAGTCCGAGTCCCGAACCTTCCTCATTATTAGTACCAAAGGTACTAAAATGCGTATCGGTATGCAGCAATTTCTTCTGATTTTCTTCATCAATACCACAACCGCTATCCTTCACGCTCACTACCGCCATATTATCTTCTTCTTTCAGCGATACCAAAACTTCCGATCCTTCATTGCTGAACTTGATGGCATTACTTATCAGATTGCGAATCACCGTTTTAATCATATCAATATCTGCACGTACTTCCACACGTTCATCAGGAATATCCATTGCTATACGGATATTCTTCAAACCAGCTACCATCGTAAAGATCTCGCTGACTCCTTCCACAACTTCTACCATATCGATATTCTGGTAAACAACCTTCAGCTTACCGATCTGGCTCTTCGTCCACTTCAATAAGTTATCGAGTAATGAGAATACATCCTCTGTTGTCTGATTGGCCATCGTCAACAGTTCATACATTTCAGGACCGATCGTTTCACTCGGCAAGTTCAGAATCAGCATATTGAGTACCATCTTGATAGAGCCCATAGGAGAACGCAGGTCATGCGCAATCACAGAGTAAAGTTTATCACGTCCCATGATAGTCCTGCGTAGCTCTTCTGTCTGTGCTATAATAATTCGTTTGGCTGCCACCAGCGAAATCTGATGCGTCACACGAATAATCAGTTCCTCCTTATTGAACGGCTTGGAAATAAAATCGTTGCCACCCACCTGAAATCCTTTTACGATATCCGCCGTGCTATTCAAAGCAGTAAGGAAGATAACAGGAATTTCGCTCATTTCTTCGTCCGCCTTCATTTGCCGGGCTACTTCGAAACCACTGATATCCGGCATCATCACATCCAATAATACAAGATCAGGCTTCTCTTTCTTTACCTGTTCCAAAGCCTGTGTACCATTACCTGCTGTTACAATATTGAACTTCTCATTAGTCAGAAGCACCTTCAGCAGAAGGACATTTGAAATTACATCGTCCACAATAAGTATCTTATATTCGGAAGGATTTATTTCCACATTCATATCATTCTATTTTTATGTTACATCAAACATTTTTAAAATACTCAATCATACGCTTCAATCCGTCTTCCAGTTCGACGGTAGGCTGCCATCCCAGTTTCTCTTTTGCCAGTTTAATATCCGGCTGGCGTTGTTTTGGATCATCCGTCGGCAGAGGCTTAAATACAATCTTCGAAGTAGAGCCCGTCATCCGGATTACTCTCTCCGCCAATTCAAGAACCGGAAATTCATTTGGATTTCCAAGGTTTACAGGACCTGTAAAATCATCCTCCGTATCCATCATCCGCACCATACCTTCTATCAGGTCATCAATATACTGGAAACTGCGTGTCTGTTTTCCATCACCATATATAGTGATGTCTTCATTATTTAGTGCCTGTATGATAAAGTTAGAAACCACACGTCCATCATTAGGTAGCATTCTCGGGCCATAAGTATTAAAGATACGAATAATCTTGATACGTGTCTGATTCTGACGATAGTAATCCATAAACAATGTTTCAGCACATCGTTTTCCTTCATCATAACATGACCGGTACCCCACCGGATTCACATTTCCCCAATAAAATTCCGGCTGGGGATGAACAATCGGATCACCATACACCTCGCTGGTAGAGGCTTGCAGTATTTTCGCATCCAGTCTCATTGCCAGTCCGAGCATATTGATAGCACCCATCACAGATGTTTTGGCTGTTTGAATCGGATCATGTTGATAATGGATAGGAGACGCCGGACAAGCCAGGTTGTATATTTCATCCACCTCGGCAGAATAAGGATAAGTAACGTCGTGTCTTACAACTTCAAAATGATGGTTCCCCATCAAATGCTTTATATTGTCCTTGGAACCTGTAAAGAAGTTATCCAGACATATCACGTCGTGCCCCTCATTTACAAGTCGAGTACAAAGATGAGAGCCTATAAATCCAGCCCCGCCACTTACCAATATTCTTTTCATTTTCTAATATTAACTATTGTTTTTCAGAGAACATAACTTCTCTGTTTTGTTTATAAAGGCAAATGTAAACGATTTGCTCATAATATACAATTTTAGAGATGGATATTTTTTAAGAAAAGCAAAAATAAAATAGTTTCAGTTTTCGAAACAACTTCCCTGCACCAAGTGTTATTAATACCAATAAACCACTAATTCAATAGGATTATGATAATGAATGAACTTAATACAAACCTGATAGAAGCGGCCAAAGAAAGATTCCCAGCAAAAGGACAGCTAGCGAATATATTAATGGATACCCTCTATATGGGCAAAGAAGCTATTTACCGGAGGCTGCGCGGCGAAGTCCCCTTTACATTTCAGGAAGCAGCCGTTATTTCAAAAGAACTGGGGATATCATTGGATAGAATTGCAGGAGTGAGCTTCAGCAATAATGCAATGTTCGATATCAATGTAGTAGATCATAACGAACCCTTTGAGACCTATTATGATTTCCTGAACAAACATGTCAAGTTATTCCACACATTACGGGAAGATACGAGTGCTGTATTAGGAACTGCTTCAAACGTGATTCCCCAAACGCTCTATCTGAAACATGAACTTCTGGCTAAGTTTCGTTTCTTCAAATGGATGTACCAAAATGAACATATCAATTGCAAACATTTTGAGGACCTGAAAATTCCCCAAAAGATTATCAATGCCCAACAAGACTTTGTGAAGTTATCACAGCATATTCATACGACCGATTATATTTGGGACAGTATGATTTTTCTTCATCTCATCAATGACATACAGTACTTCTCCGACATTCACCTTATTTCAGACGAAATGAAGCAAAACATTAAAGAGGAATTACTGAAACTTACGGATGAGTTGGAAAGCATCGCCATGAAAGGAAAAACAGACTTCGGCAATGATGTGCATATCTATGTGTCACAAATCAATTTTGAAGCAACTTACAGCTACCTGGAAACAAACCTGATGCAACTCAGTATGATACGAGTTTATTCCATCAACTCACTAACCACGCTGGATGCTCAAATGTTCCGAAGCTTGAAGGAATGGATTCAATCACTAAAAAAATTCTCTACACTGATTTCACAAAGTGGAGAAATGCAACGCATCCAGTTCTTCAAGCAACAACGTGAAATTATTGATGCTCTTTAATTTTCGCTTAGTTTCGATTATCGAAACTAAGCGAAAATCTTAGTTCTAAATCATGAAAGTAGACAAGCCTCTTGCCTACTTTTTTCATTATACGACCTCCGCACTTAGCTATTCTATCAAATGAGAAAAAGCCATCACCTCTCAGAGCTGTTTTCCCACACAAAACTATCGTTTACATGACTTAATTTTGCATAGAATGTATCATACAGATTATTAACGTATATAAAAGAGAACAAACAATGAAAAATGGTATTGTAAACGAGTTGATTATTGCAATGAAAGAGCGTATCCCCAAAGGACAAAATCTTGCCAATTCTTTGGCAGACATTCTCTATATGGGAAAAGAAGCAGTTTATCGTAGACTTCGTGGCGAAGTGGCTTTTACTATTGACGAAGTAGCCCTGCTATCCAAAAAGCTTGGTATTTCCATTGATCAGATTATAGGTAACCATCTATCCAATAGAGTTACTTTTGACATGAATCTGCTCAATTCACCTAACACCTTGGACAGTTATTATGAGATTATTAATCGGTATCAGCAAATATTCGATTATGTGAAAGGAGACAACACAACGGAAGTCTATACAGCTTCCAATCTTCTCCCTTTCACTCTTTACTCTTCCTTTGAACACATGTCCAAGTTTCGTCTCTGTCGATGGATTTACCAGAACGGGCAAATGAAAACTCCCAATTCATTGGCAGAAATGCAAGTAGATCCGAAAATCGTAAAAGCGCATAAGAAGTTAAGCGAAAGTGTGAAGCAATGTCCGAAAACCTATTTTATTTGGGACAGCAACATATTCCTTTCATTCATCAAGGAAATCAAGTACTTTGCCAGTCTGAATCTGATCACAGAAGACGATGTAGCACACCTGAAAGAAGAGCTATACCAGTTGCTTGCAATCATGGAAACACTTTCTATCAAGGGAGAGTTCAATGAAGGACATAAAGTATATTTCTATCTCTCTAATATTGATTTTGAAGCGACTTACACCTATATAGAGAAGAAAGACTATCAAGTCAGTTTACTTCGGGTGTACTCTATCAATTCTATGGATTCACAGAGCCCGCAAATCTGCCAGATCCAACGAAACTGGATTCAGTCACTAAAACGCCACTCTACTCTGATTTCGGAAAGTGGAGAGGCCCAACGTATTGAGTTTTTGCAAAAACAACTGGCAATCATCGATACTCTGTAAACAATAACAGACCAGATCGTTATTGATCTGGTCTGTCTTCCCTTATTCAGGATGATTCATCCTGTCCCGCTAACAATAGTTCCCCACTATTCTCTTAAATATCTTATTATTGATTTTCTTCCTGAATGCGATGTACCCATCCATTCACAACAATCTGCACGGCCAACCATGACTCAGATAAGAAAAATATAATATGATAGTTGCTTTGTCGATCCAAATATTCTTGTGTACTCAAATTCTTACCTTCCGCATTGGTCATAGCCAAATAATCAATCAGATTTATATCGAATACTTTCTTTCCCGAAGCCTTCTCTGTAAGCACCAAGCGAGTCTTACGATCCGCCATCAACCTCATTGTATTCATATCCACAAAAGCTGTAGCAGGATCTTTCTGCTCCATATAATAAGGACGAAAACTCAGCACATCATCATCCTGCAATGAATTGTCATGTCCCAGGTGTCCATTGGATTCTATAATCTCATAATCGTAATCATTCATATCCAGTGTCCAGGTACCGGTATAAGACTGGAAGCCAAATCTCACTATTTTAGTATCTCTGATCAGATTAATAGTCTCCGTTTGGTGTTCAGTTCCTGTGAAGTTGACACCAATGATTTCACCATACCAAAGCGTTTCCATCTTTTTATTGATAATGAGAGAGGCTTCACGCTTTAGCTTTAACTTCAAGTCAGTAATGGTAGAAACGCCGGGCGTCAATAGAGTAATGTCATATGAATCACGTGCACCGGCCCATGCCATAAACTGATATTGTCCGACGGGCAATTCTACTTCCATCAGATAATTACCGGTTGACAGTGCACTCCCTTCTTCCGCCTGCTTAAACATAAACTTCCCGTCTTTATCGAATATATAAAGCTCCACTTTATCAACCTGAGCATGGAACGCATCTGCAAATTCCATGTTATAGTCATACTTAAACTTCACAAGCAAGCGGCATTCCGGCAAGTCTTCATTAAAGCTGTCGCATGAAACTACTATCCCGGAACCCATCAGAAGAATTCCTAAGACAACGTAACATATAAGGCTTTTTAGATTCATATTTTCCTTTTTTCAATTATATATAGAGGAAAAGAAACTATTTCTTCTCTCGTTATTTCCTAATCCAGAGGATGGAATACCTCAATAATTCCATCAAAAGCTATATCCCGAAGTTTTTTTAAAGTTTTCGGCAACTTTGAAAATGTTGGGAGTAAAGTTGTGGGAGAGTTTCTCCCACAACTTTTTATTTGAAAAATCTATTTCTATTACTAATTCTGAATTACATGATTTCCTCTTGAGTATACCAAGTCCAAGGATTAGGTGTAATTTCAATAGATAACCAGCCTTCGTCGCTTTCGTCCGGAGTATCTGGATCCGGATCTGGAATAGCCGGATATCCCGGGTTATTAAACTTCTTAACATTAATGTCATAAACAGAGTTACGAACTACTCCAAACTCACCTAACTCATTTGTTGCAGCGCTAGTATCATCATGTTTGATCATGATTTTGTAGTAGCTTACTGCACCTACATAATAAGTAAGCCCTGTTACTGTTTTAGCTCTGTCTTTAGCTGCAATAGCTGCCACAAGAGCTTTCGTATTTTTAAAATCGTCAACAAGAGCAGTAATAGCTGTAGCATCGGCTGTAGGAGGAAGCTCAATTGCACCCACACCAACAGCTACTAAATATCTATTGTACGCAGTAGTACGAGCAGTCGGGAATGTAGCAGGTTCTCCATCAGCATATTTAGCTTTCAATTCTGCCTCAATCCACTCCATTAATGTAGCAAAAGTATAGAAACCACCATTAATTAACATCCAGTCACCAGCAAGCGCCGGGTCTGTTTCCTGATCTGTAGATGGAGTACCATCATTAGGTGCAGGTCTACCATATTCAGACGGGATGAATTTAGCTTTCAACAATACATGCGTAGTATAAGCGTGCACATTATGAGTTGCAGTCTGCGTATTTTCAAGACAATATTCAGCAACTTTATTTATCGTAGTTGTAGGATCATTCCAATTAGAAGGAGCTGAAGTACTGCTATAAGAGTTATAGTAGCTCAAGTTTTGAGTACCATAGTTAGGGTCAATTCTGTATGAACCTATCTTATACTGGTCAAACGGAGTAATACACTCACCGCGAGCACCTGGCTTATTAGCCGGAGTTTCATTCCAAGTCAATGTTCTCTTAGATACAGGGAAGTATGTCTTATTAGTAGCATTCAATATCCATCCTGCATCCGAGATTGTTGCTTTAGCATCAGAATCAGCAGTTACATATACACGAACTTTTGCTACAACACGGTCAATTCTGATAGACAATGGATTATTAGTAGCCGCTGTCTCATTTGCATAAAGAGACAAATCGATGGGATCACCAAATGTTGGTGAAGTTTCAACATCATCCGAAGGTTCTAACGATCCTTTGGCGTTAGACATCATAAATTCACCAGCAATTGTCAGATCTGATACAGCATCATCAAGAGCAGCATTAACCGTTGAATATAGCGTTCCAACAGGCCATTTTTGATCTGTCATACTAACAGTCTTTTTTTCAAACTCTGGAGATGGATTCGCAATAATCAATATTCTCTTAGAAGTTGCAGGAACTTTAAAAGCCTTGCCTGCAGTTCCACTTGGTATACCATTGGCATCAAGCCCCGCCTGATCATTAGACAATGTGATATCAGCAGTCACAGTTGCAGCATCCTCATTTGCATTTGCCGTAAAAAATATGGCACGTACTTTAGTGATTTTTGATTCATCTTCAGTTGCAGCTTCCTGATTCGGGTTATGTAATCCACGAGTTTGTACCGGAGTCTTTACTGCTAATGCCACCCATGCGTCTGCATTCGGGTCTGTCACCAAGTCATTATTGTTGCCCGGATTATCCACCGGCACCAAATCTTCGTTACTACAAGCAGCAAAAGCCACAGCAGCAAGCGCTAACATAAGAAAATTCTTCTTTTTCATTGTTCTTACAAATTAATAAAAGCGTTTGTAACTAGTTTATTTATCTCTATTTTTATTTTTCTTTTCAATTTCAGCTGCATTCGTTCTTTTCGTAGCCAATTCCTCCAAATTCTGTCCGGCAGCCTCCAGACCAGCTTCGGCAGCTGCTTTCAAATATTCTTCCGCATGTTCATAATCTCCTTTTAATAACATTAATACACCCATAGCATTGCTATATTCAGGTAATTGCTTATGAGCGTTTACCATTTTCAAATAGCGTTCCGCAGATACCAAGTCATTGCGCGAAAGGGCAGCCATAGCAGCATTGATGCTGGCTATTTCATCCTTAGGATACATCCGTACAGCTGTCTCGAATACATCGATAAACTCTTGCGAGCCCTTCGGATAAGTATTAGCCACCAAGAACATCTCATTCAGACTCAAATTCTGAGGACGTGTCTTAATAATCTCTTTCGCTTCGTCTACATTAAAATTCTTAATCTCATAATTCACTTTACAAATAGCCACACGAAGACTTGGGAAAATATATTTCAACATATATCGATAAGGTACACCACCACGAAGCTGCATCAACTTAGTTTCTCTTCCTTTTTCCAGAGGAACATCTTTGATAATATTCAGTACTTCATCTTTATACTCCATTTCAAACGAATCCAATGCTTTCACCAATCCATCCCAGTTTTCACCGCCGAAGACGATATAATACTGATTTCGTGAGAAATCATATTTTGATGCCAGATAATCACGCAATGCCATTGCACGTCCTTCGGACAGACGCTTGTTATTCGCCAATGATCCTTCAGGTGAAGCATAGCCCACAATATCCAGCTTGTTTACCTTAATACTGGGATCAGACTTCAATTCATCAATCATTGCACGAATTTTGGCCAGCTCCTTCGGATTATTCATGTACTCCGGACGAATATTAATTTTATTCACCTCAAAATCAAGGAAACATTCCGCTTGTATTTCACGGTTCTTCACTTCTTCCGCAGCCGGTTGCAAATAAGCAAGGTGAGGCACTACCACATACGGCACCAGCATACGTTCCAGATCAACGTCACCTAATGGTTCCACACTCATCAATTGAGTTTCACCACAGCCACACTCATCACGTTGTACCTCCACTTGAGCATCATCCATCCACGATTCATAAGGCAATACATATCTATACTTTATCGTATCATTTCTTCTCTTACTACTTTTCTCTACAACATAAGGCTTTTCGTAGAGATTCTTCTCCTTAGTACTCATCAGAGAAAGCCAACGTTCATAAGCCAAGTACTCATTGTGTCCTTTGATTGACACTTTCGGAAGATTAAGATTACGTGTCGGAGCAATCAGCCGTGGAATAAAATCCACTCCATGTGCCGACTTCACCCTTACATCATTCAGGACGAAGTCAATATTTATATAAACCGATTTACCGCGTTGTTCCAGTTGTACCGGCACCACAGAGATAGTTCCATCATAAGAACACGTCTGGGCAACAGCCGAACCTGTATTCTGGCATAAAACCATCAGTACCAATACGATGAGTTGTATACTCCTTTTCATCATTCTATTTTATTTAATTACATAAATAAGTGATACACTCGCTTTTGTAGGACCGAAATAATTTTTGCTCGAATCCTTCAGTTTAGTACCACACGTTGCACAAGGATATTTCTCGTATACAATATGTGCATATCCCACTCCTACCGATGCTTCGATACTCCAACGTTTTCTCAATATCCACGAATGTCCTATCGAAATACCTCCTCCATACAGATGTCCCTGGTAACGGGTATTCTGCATATTCTCACTAATAAACGACCAGTCAGGAAATCCGCCTACATTGAAATCCGCATAATGCCCGTGTACTCCTATAAATGTTCGTCTGAAGCTCTCACAGAACCAATATCGAACCTCCGGTTGTACTCCCCAATGCCGCAAACGTCTGCCATTATCAGGCTTCCAGGGATTATAATTCACAGGAACATCCAATGTCCATTTGCGTGCCAGTCCAAACTCCAAACCGAGATTCATGGTAGTAGTAGCATCATACAGAAGATTGCTTTTCAGAGCTATCTTCTGGGCTTTACTCTCGAAAGCAACGCATCCCAGCATAAGTACTATGAGTATAATAACTTTCTTCATTATATCTTACATTTATAGGTCACCCTTTTTGGGTGATATCAATCTTTATACGCTTCACAGAACTCCCACCTACCGATGATCCATTAGACATAACTGTTGTCAAATATACAGTTCCCCTTCTGCGATTATTAGTAGTATTAGGCAATACTTCAATAAAAATCTGTCCATCTTCTACTATAATCCGTTCCGTATCTTCTCTTTCAACCATTGTCGAAGGGCGCAATTTTATCCAATTTTTAGGATTATCATCGCCATCCTCAACCTGACCGGTAAGACAATGATAGTCCATTAAGTTAGGGTAAGTACCCGGATACGGATAGCTATCAGTAGGTCTATACTCCAGTACAGTTCCACTTGCGTTAATCGCCTGTCTTTGTCTGATATGAACCTGTTTTTCCAAATTTCCAAGTTTTAATGTTATATATGCATTATTTTTCTCAACTCCGTTTTCAAATTGACCGTTTTCAAAATACATCAGCCAGGTATATGTAAAGACCCTCACTGTAGTAATACGAGGGGAAGCAACTCCCCCGGTTACAACAGGTATTTTTCCATCTACGGGAGAACTTAATGAAAAAGCTCCTGATACTTCTCCCCTATTATCTGTTATATTTCTTGTATCAGGAAAAACCTTTGTACAATCTGTTATTAAATCAAAAGCATTATAGATATTATCCACATCTGAGTAAGTAATATAGACCGAATTACTCACCCCCAGATAATAATCATTATTAGCTATAATTTCATACGAATCGCCATCATCCACAATTATTTTGAAATCAAGGTCGACATTCGAAGGTTTAGCCACTTTAGCATCAGCCATTGTGTCGTAACCAGGTCCCTTGGCTTTTATAATGGTAAACGTATAAGACTTGTTACGAGACAAATCTATTGCGTTCAAGTTTTTATCGACGATAGCCATTTTATAATAGTAATCCTTATTATCATACTTTCCCTGAATAATCATATATGTATTATTCAGCGTGTTAGACTCGTATATATATATGGGATTGCTATTTGTACTCTGTCCCTCAGTCACTACACTTGCAGCCACCAAAGGGGTTGAGTAATCTGAAGCTCCCTGATACTCCGTCAAATTAGAAGTATTATTCATGATCGAGTTGCTATAGTTATGCAACTGTCCCTGTCGAGGTACATTGAATAAAGCCATAATTCCATTTAACTCAAAATTGTCTGCTGTATTCACTACTGCTATTCTAGCTACTGCACGAGTGAGTAACAATGCCCCCTTAGACGGATCTGAATTCTGTATTTTAGTATCATTATCTATCTTATTTACTTCCAGCACAGCACTCATCGGAATTATTTCACCAGTTCCGCTATATGGAATTATTGTAAGCGAAGGACTTGCTAATGGTTCAGTCAACAACTTTGAGCATGCATCCGCCAGCGTTACACCACTCAATCTTGTATTAAGATTCGTCTCATTAAATACATATCCATTAGCATTATCATTATTATAATAAAACTTACTCTGAGTATTTGCCAAAATTAGCAACTGACATTTACTACTTTGTTTGGTCAATATTACATATCTTTTTCCTACCATTTCGAAAGCTTGCACTGCCTCTACAAAGGTGGCACTTCCTCCATTTCCCTTAAACACAAGCACCCAAGGTGTCATGCTGATATCATTTTCAGCAGCCCTCGTCGATGGAAGATCGTATGAATGAGCACGAGTAAAAATTTCAATCTGTACTTTATCATCCGAATCATTCCCTCCGCCTTGCTGCTCTGTACTATTGATATCATGCTCGCAGCTTGATATCAACAGTAGCAAGAGCAGATAGAACAGTTTATTTATATGTATTACTATTTTCCTCATTTCTTCACACATCGTATTGAATACCCAAATACATGTCCTGTAGATATCGGGCGTGGCTCTGCATAATTAAGTTGCATCGTCCATATATTTCCATAAGGTGCTCCGGTTTCATTGCCACTAACTACCTTAGTCCACCCCGGTGCAACAGAGGAAGCCCAATAATATCCCGTTTGGCCGGCATATTCCAAACTACCATCCAGATGCCATCTTCTTCCCGCAGCCGGAAAGAAGATAGAAGCACTAGTATTACTGTTATATACTAACACACCACCATAAGCCGCATCAGCGTTGTCCAAACTGACACCTCTATATTTAGTATAACCTAATGTTCCTTCTCCTCTAGTTGTGCCATCAACCATCGTTTTCTCCTTGATCGGACGTCTGTCAAAGAAACCATCAGCATAAAATCCATACATAACTTCAGAAAGCGGCACAGGAGTATATAATTCCGGTTTATATGTCCCATTAGTCGGATATGGACTATCTACCGTATTGGAAGCCGCATCTCCCCGCATAGGATCGGCAAATAAAGACATTCTCCAGTCCGACATATAAACCTGATCGTAATTATAACTATTCACTGCAATCCGATCCTCCGGTCCATCAGTGGGACGAACATACCCGGGAGGACATATTTCATAATAATTCTTCAGGATAGTTCCCGTCGAAGGATTCCAAAAAAGGTTCACACCATTGATACGTTCTATCGGCCACCCTGTTATAGCCCAAGGGGCACTTCCCATATTCACATTCGTAGGATGATATCCTCGGAGTCCCTTAGCAACATTCGCAATGGGCAGTGCCCACTGAAAATGCGCCCCGGCCTGGGTAGGATACTTTACAAAATCAACTTCACCTGCTAGATTACTATAATTTATAGCCTGATACTGAACTGTGGTACCCGGAGTATCCTTAAACGCTTTCATCGTCAAGTTATACGGCGAGAATTTAGCTCCATAATCAGAAGCACCTCTTATACTCCCACTCCGCATCAGATAATCCGGATCGCCTCCCTGACGAACAAATAATTTAGTATCATAAGACGTTACTACATTGTTTTCAGACTTTTCGTAATGAACATTCACAAAACCATATCTAGGGCTTCCTGTTGTATTTTTACTTTTCAATCCTATTCTGAAATAAACACGTCCTTTCCCTGCTACAGAGCTCCCTGTTTCAAATCTAAAAGCATTAGGAACAACCGGATAATCTTCAGCGTCCCCTGGATTATCCGTACCAATATTCGGGTCAAAACTCGGGCTGGCACTTATGACAATAAAATCCCTGTATTCATCAGGCACTGTTACCGTCCAATTCCACCAATAGTCCCATCTTATACCCTTGATCACTCTCTCTCCGACTTCATTATCATCCCAAAAAGCTCCTACATAAGGAGTAGACCACAAATTGTCAGAAGCATTTTTCTCAAAGACATATCGTACACCTTCCTGCTTTACATGCACAATAATTTTCCTTTGGAGGGCATTGGTCCCCGCATGATCTTCTGAAGCTGATAAAGTAAGAGTATATGTTTTATCACCCGCCACATTATCATCGGTATTAGGCCGATCCAACACAATATCCATATATCCCAGTCCTGTTTTCGCATCATACCTGATTCTGAAGTCATCGTTAGGAGCATAGTTTTGAGAAGACAAGGCATTAAATATATTATTCGTCACTTTTTCAGCACCATTCTCATCATATACCACATCCAACACTCTCACAACCGGCATATTTGACCAAAATGCAATTCGTGCTCCATTGAAGTCTGTTATATTAACCTCAATATCAGACACATTCAAGACTCTGGTACCGGAAATCTCCCAGTCTTCTCCAATCTTATCCCATTCTGATGCCTTAATATTCACTTCCAAGGGCTCTTTGATGATACCAAGAAAATCAAGTTTTGTATTTATCGGAAGACTATAACTCACTGTCGGATCACTAGCGGTCTTCAATTGAGTGGAGGGACTATAGTTATTCCCCATGCCTACTATAAGAGTCACTGCTTTACTCGCATCTCCCACTGTCTTCAACTCATTGGCAGGCAGAATAATTCGATTCACTCCTTTTGCCCATGATCTGTCCGAAGCAGTTGGAGTCTCGTCCGAAAAATAACCGGCATCAGCTGCTTTAGTAAAAGTACGTGTTACATTCCTTTCCACTTCACCTGTATAATTATTCGTAAGTGGCACCGCATTGGGAATATTTTCCAATATAATTCCAGTAAAGGTAGCTTCCAGATTATCTTCAGCCTCCAACACAACATCCAAGCGGACGGCTAACCTGTCAAGTCCCAATTGCAGCACATTAACAACCGCGCCACCATTTACCTGAGCTCCCTGACCATTGGGCAATACAGTTATATTCTTAATTTCCTGTATCATTGGAATAATCAAATCAGACGAAAAATATCTCTCCGGATATGCAATATCGTTTAAATCTTCATATTTAGTTATTCCATCCAACTGATCTATAATAAGTGTATTCGCCGGTTCATTCGCCAAAAAAACAAAATCATAACTATCCGGATTAATAGGATGTTGTATAATATCACCATTCGCAGCATTATAGCGAACGTTAGACACACAGTTTTCAGTAACCTTATCAAAAGCCAGAATACGGAGAGTTTCAATAACATAATCATCAGGAGTTGTTCCCGGATGTATACCAACCTTGGCTCCAATCCCTCTGATGGATATATATGAGCTTTTAATCTTATCATCGTTATCAATGAAAGTCTCATCTATACAAGATGAAATAATCAGCAATAACAGGAAAATAATCGGCCCTCTATTGTATATGTTATGTTTAATCTCTCTCATTAAATAGTTGTATTTATTAGACACGCAAAAAACGTTTTAATCAGATATTGCAAATGTCGGTATATTGCATGAGATAAGGAATTTCATCCATTTCTCATACTGACAATGAAAGTTTAAATAAAAGACTAAAAATGCAGGAGAACTCCAATGCGCTTACGAATAATGAAAGGCAATAAGGATCAAATCTTTATTTTGCATTATTCGAATATAAAAAATCCAAAAGTTACGGCATTCGAAACTTTTGAAGTGAATTATTATAAATAAAATCCATATTAAAAAAGGCCCCTGAATGAAATCATCCAAGGGCCTTTTCAAGCTTTATTCTGAGTTGATAACGTCTACAGCGTTTTCCGTTCCATCTCCGTAGGTGCCACCTCATCCGGGATACTGAACTCCCGATTGGCAAATAGATCCGCAAGTCCCGAAATCTGCTTCAGACGCAACAGTTCATCCCGGTCCATACCAATGTTCTTCATGATCCACTGATCAGACATTCCGGCTCTGTCCAGTTCTGCCACAATATTACACATCAGTTCGATATTATGCATTCCACGGGCACGGTTATGCCGGATAGTGGAACTCATTCGGTTCGACAAATCCTTGTCGATCACCACAATCGGAAGCAAACCGTTTTCACGTTTATAAATACGTTTCGAGGTTTTCAGCACCGTATACCGGTGATAACCATCCACCAGGATATAGTTGTCTTCCTCTTTATTATAATAACACACACAAGGCATCGTAAAGCCGTCCTCCCAAATCGAAAGTTCCAGCAACTTCATTTCGGGCGGAGCTACGACATTCGGATTGTAATCGTTCGCATACACTTTTTCTACAGGTACTGCTTTTACCTCGTAGACCGGGCTTTTATCTACACTCATGATACTATAATTCTATATTGTTCCATTACTTGACTTCTTTTACTCATCTCTTCCTTTGTCGGCGAGAATCCCATGTATTTGCAGGCATGATCATTCTTGAGGATACAAACACACATACGCTTGTAAGTAGGTATCTCCCTGAACTCCGGAATATCAATATCATCCTGATACTCCATGCGTACAGGTTTCTTATACGTTTTATAGTTACTGTTATCCATCACGATAATCGGCACTTTGGCATCAATTAATTTTTGGATGGTTGCATCGCTCAGACATCCACCTTTAGTCCGCCAGAAATGTACGCTGACAGACAGTTTTCGCAGATAATTCTTGCGTGCCCGTTCCGGCAAGGTAGACAACAGGAAATACATGAACTCGCGCCAGGTATAGCCTTCGGGCAGTTTCACCGACTGCCAGCCCATCGCATGTGTGCCGCCGTACATACCGGTGAAGTTCACTCCATTCACCCTTCCTATCATCTTTCCCCATGTGTTGGGGTCGAGTACCCGATAGAGGGCCAGACTCTCCTGTGCTTCATTAATGAACGGGCTCGCCACCCGCTGACGTTCCAGGTTCACTCCCGCACGATAATAAAGGTCATACAGGATGTTATAGTCCCATTGGAATTTCCCGTTCGCCGTCCATACATCCGTCGTTTTCCAGTCAAAAATGGGATATGCATTGTAGATGTCATTTCCCACCTTTGAGGTCCATTTATATTTATGATACATTTGAAATTTACGGCTCATGTAGATACAGCGCCAGCGGTTAAAGCTTTCCTGTGTACGGATACCGATCAGGCAGCAAGTGCGCACCGCATCCTTCTTCTGGTGTATCCATTGTGCAAAGCGCATCTGGAATTCATAATCCCACATGGTAGTATTGTAAAAAGGGAAATCCTCTTTCTTCATAGCCTTTTTAGGCATGGAGCGCACCCATATATCCTTTTTATTATCTTCCCAAGGTCGCCAGAAAGACTGGTACATGGACGTACAGGTAGATACCCGGAAAGGAACGCATACCCGGTATACATCCAGAATGTCTTTATTTGCTTCCAGTATTCTGTCCACATAGTCGATGGTCATCTTGTATTGGATTTCATAATCCATGTGAAATACCCCCAAACGTATTTTCAGATTATTCCGCCTGATATAGTCGATACACATATTGAGCAGTACCCCACTATCTTTCCCTCCCGAGAAAGATACATAAATATTATCAAACTCGTTAAATATTACTTTCAGTCGTTCTTGTGCTAATTCATATACATTTTTTGTTCCTGTGATTGTTTTTTTTCCCATAATTCATCTGTTCATTTTTACATAGCGTGTCCACTTTTTGTCCATAGACGTAAACTCGAATTTCTCAAAAGTTTCCTGATCCTGTATCAGCGTGACAGAATCAAGCGTCCACCCTTCAGGTATGAATGCCGTGACTATAGAAGATAGCAGAAGCGACAAGATATCTTTTCTTTGCTCGTCCACTGCAGCTACATAATAATTATTAATGACAGCCTTCTTTCCGCTTTTTTGTTCAATCGGAACGAAACCCACCACTTCTCTATTGTCAATCGCAATGTACCAAACGAAATCCTCGTTTGTTTTGAACGGATAGTTATTATTTGCACGTATTACATCCGGATCCATTACTAGAGGCGCCAAAAGCTGATATAAATGTTTGTCTTTTCCTTTTAATTGTATTACCTGTATCATAGCATTCAAAAATAGACATACAAAAATAGATAAAAAATTTCGCTTGTCGGCACAAATCTGCATAAAACATTTATTAATGAGCGATTATTTTTCATGTTCAGCATTACTTCACTCTGACCTGTCTCACTTTTATCCATACCGCAAACTATGCAATCCATCTAGTTTAAGTCACGACCAAGTTGAATGGAAATAGCATGCTCATTCATACATAGCCCGTTTTATCTTTGTGGAATCCGTTTTTTTCCATTTCATCAGCTCAATGATTTCATTATTTTTCAAGTCCTTTTCTATGTCATACACAATCTATTTTTTATTAATGATTTTATTTTAATCCTATTCTTGTACTAATGAATAAAGATTATTTTTTCAATCCGGTTTCATTATCATTCATGTATCAGCACCATTTCCCCTTCTCCTACCACTTCATTCGTGTGCCGGTTCACTTTCATAAGGCAGATATTATAATCATTTCTTATTGCCTCTTCTATGATATTGATCACCGCCTCCTGCCTCACTTTTATCTGCCTGTTTTCAAACAGAAGAGCCGGAAAAAGCGCATAGCTTCCTACCTTTTTATCTCTTCCGTGCACCATCGCGTTCACCAGGTTCAATCCACAATGCATTTCAAAGGCTACATTACGATCTGTTATACGCTCCTCGTTTTCTACCGGCACACTGCGCTTGATCACAATCTCCGCTTTCCGCTTATCAACGGTGATACGCATACAGACGGGAGCCTCCCCGTTTTTCAGCAGCTTCTGCCGCTTGATGTAAAACAACACACAGAGTGTACTACGTCTTTTTTCAATTCCCATACTTCTTGCATTTTTAGTGGTACAAAGTTAAATCGTATTGTTCCAAATCAGACTATGCAGAATATTGAGAATCAGCGAAAACAAATCTTAATCGTTGAATTTTTCCCCGGAAAGTCCAACAGATAAGCCAGTGCCAACTACGCTATTCCGCTGCTTTTGGGTGGGGGTATTGGATAAAAAGAAAAGTCCTAAAGTATTGTACTTCAGGACTTTTCTTTATTCTGTTTCATAAGAAAGCGGTGCGTACGGGACTCGAACCCGTGACCCCATGCGTGACAGGCATGTATTCTAACCAACTGAACTAACGCACCAAAATTTCTTTTAATAATCCGCATCTCTCTCGATTGCGGATGCAAAGGTAGACATTTTTTTGAAACCTACAATAGGATGAGTATCTTTTTTCTGAAAAAGTGTATTTATTAAGAATTATCATGTACATTTGCAAGCATTACAATAAATAGAAAATAGAATGAAAAATACACCAATCGAACGAAATGTGATTGACGAAACGATCAATGAGTTTCAAATTGTCGACTTTTCAAAGGCTACTATCCGTGAAGTGAAAGCTATCGCTTCGAAAGCGGAAGCAACATCAGGCGTTGAATTTATCAAAATGGAAATGGGTGTTCCGGGGCTGCCGGCTTCCGCTGTGGGAGTGAAAGCGGAAATCGAAGCATTGCAGAACGGAATTGCAAGTCTGTATCCCGACATCAACGGACTGCCGGAACTGAAAAAAGAAGCGTCCAACTTTATCAAGGCATTTATCAATGTAGATTTAAGTCCGGAAGGTTGTGTGCCCGTCACCGGTTCTATGCAGGGAACATTCGCTTCATTCCTGACTTGCAGCCAGTGCGACGAAAAGAAAGACACGATCCTGTTTATCGATCCGGGATTTCCGGTGCAGAAACAGCAGCTGGTAGTGATGGGACAAAAGTATGAAACATTCGATGTGTACGACTACCGTGGCGACAAACTGAAAGAAAAGCTAGAAAGCTATCTGGAAAAAGGAAATATATCGGCTATTATTTATTCGAATCCCAATAATCCGAGCTGGATTTGCCTGAAAGACGAAGAGCTGCGCATTATCGGTGAACTTGCTACCCGATATGACGTAATCGTGCTGGAAGATCTGGCATACTTTGCGATGGATTTCCGTCAGGACCTGAGCACTCCTTATCAAGCTCCGTTCCAACCTTCAGTAGCTCACTACACAGATAATTACGTATTGCTGATTTCCGGTTCCAAAGCCTTCAGCTATGCTGGGCAACGTATCGGTGTGAGCTGCATCTCCGATAAGTTGTATCACCGCAGTTATCCCGGACTGACCAAACGTTATGGCGGGGGAACATTCGGTACGGTCTTTATCCACCGCGTACTCTATGCGCTTTCTTCCGGAACAAGCCATTCGGCACAGTTTGCTATGGCTGCCATGCTGAAAGCTGCCAATGAAGGTCAATACAACTTCCTCAACGAAGTAAAAGTATATGGCGACAGGGCGCAGAAGTTAAAGGAAATTTTCCTCCGTCACGGATTTTACCTGGTATATGACAACGATTTGGGTGATCCGATTGCCGACGGATTCTACTTCACTATCGGCTATCCGGGAATGACAAGCGGCGAACTAGCCAAAGAACTGATGTACTACGGAGTGAGCGCCATTTCACTGGTCACCACCGGAAGCCATCAAGAAGGATTGCGCGCATGTACCTCTTTTATTAAAGATCATCAGTACGCTCAGCTCGACGAAAGGATGAAATTGTTTGCCCAACATCACCCGGTTGCCTGACAGCCGAATAACAGATTTGCACGGATATTTATATTCACATCAGGTGACAGATTCATAAAAGCTGCTCTTAAAACAAAAAAAATGGGAAAGTATGGCTATTATTCCATTTATTTTCTTATATTAGTGGCACGAATATCAATCTGATGGCATGGATATAGACTCTGACATATTTAAAATTCAATCAAATAATGTATTGCCATCACGAGGAAAGATTCTCATCTCCGAGCCTTTCCTTCGTGATGCCACATTCGGCAGGTCCGTAATTCTGCTTATCGATCATACTGATGAAGGCACGATGGGGCTGATTATCAACAAGCCATTACCGATATTCGTCAATGACATTATCAAAGAGTTCAAATATATCAACGACATACCCTTATACAAAGGTGGCCCCGTTGCCACAGATACCCTGTTCTACCTTCATACCTTGGCAAATATCTCCGGCGCAATACCCGTCAGCAAAGGTCTGTATCTGAACGGAGACTTTGATGAGATAAAGAAATACATCCTGCAAGGCAATAAAGTAGATCAGCACATCCGCTTCTTCCTGGGATACTGCGGCTGGGAAGGCGAACAACTGAATGACGAGCTCAAAGAGAACACATGGCTCGTCTCTAAAGAAGATAAGGACTACCTGATGAACAGTGACACCAAGGATATGTGGAAAGAAGCCTTGGAAAAACTGGGCAGCAAGTATGAAGCCTGGTCCCGCTTTCCACGAGTGCCGACTTTCAATTAATGTTTCTTCGGATTCAGATACTGGAAAATAGCAGCATCTTTGTAACATCCCCCGACTTGCAACCAGTTCTTCAATAGTCCGCATTGAACGAAGCCACATGAAGTAAACAGCTTCATGCAGATTTCATTGTCCGTAGCCACATGAGCATAAAGCTGAGTCAGCGACAAGAAATCAAAGGCATATTCACACAACAACCGCAATGCATCCGAAGCATATCCCTGCTGACGGTCAGCCTTAGAAACGGCAATCCCTACCTCGCCACGAGCATGAAGAGGTACAAAATCAGTGATATCAATCGTCCCCAGCACACGGTGATCAGACCTGCTTATTATCATCAGGCGTAACTGCTTGTCGGCGAATACGTCGCACTGTGAACCTTCTATATATTGCCGCAATACGTAGCGGGAATAAGGGACTGTAAAATTACTGATGTCCCACATGGAAGGATCGTTCTCCATCTCATACATGACATCCAGATCTTCCGGTTCTACCGCCCGGAGATAGATGCGGTCGTTGTTCAAAAAAGACTGTTTCATACCGGCCTACTCTTTATTAATATGAAGTTCGTTACGAAGCCTTTTCTCGCTGGGCAGACAGAAAAGGGAAGCGGTCAGGCCGATCAGCATACAGAGGTTTCCGGTGTTGCTGAGAGTCAGATAATAGCACAATACGTTGAGGATGATAGCCGCTTCGAGCAATCCGAGGCGTACCATGCTCCACTGTACATAACGTTTTAATGCAAGGGGAATGGTCATGTAGTCTATTTTCTTTTTCAGTACCAGGCTGAATAGCTTCAATGCAAGCGGCACGCATAAAGCGGTCAGCAGAATGCCAATAGTCTCAAAATAATAGGTAGCCTGCACATTGTCAACCAAAGCTCCCACAGGAAGGAGGTCGAACTCCCCTGCCCCGAGCAAGAATGCGGGAAGCACCCAAAAGAAAACATAACTGATATTCAAGTTTCTCACTGCGCGTTTTATCTGTTCTTCCATGTTAGTTACGATATTCGTTCAAATAATTAATTCAGGTTATACGGTTCCGGTAAAAAGAGTCCGGTTGACAATACTGCGTCCCAGAGTGATTTCGTCGGCATATTCCAGTTCGTCGCCAACGGATATGCCACGTGCGATTACGCTCAGTCTGACTCCCATCTTCTCCAGTTTACGGTAGATATAGAAGTTGGTGGTATCTCCTTCCATCGTAGTGCTCAAAGCGAGGATGACCTCTTTGATCCCGCCTTCGGATACCCGCTGTACCAGACTCTCAATTTGCAGGTCACTCGGTCCTACCCCGTCCATCGGAGAGATCACTCCGCCCAGTACGTGATAAAGTCCCCGATACTGCTGGGTAGCCTCTACCGCCATCACGTCGCGGATGTTCTCTACCACGCAGACAGTGGAAGCATCACGCTGCGGATTGGCACAAATCTGGCAAGTTTCAGTATCCGATATATTATGGCATATTCTACAATACTTCACTTCACGTTTCAGCGTAATAATGGAGTTGCCGAATGCCTCCACAGTGGCTGTATCCTGCCGGAGCAGATGCAATACAAGCCGCATCGCCGTCTTACGCCCGATGCCCGGAAGTTTGGAAAATTCGCCTACTGCTTTTTCGAGCAGGACGGAAGGATATTGTTGGTTCATATAGACTACAAATGAAATTCGATCTGTTTCGAGCGCAAAGATACGGATTATTGTTTTTTTATACCTATATCAAACGGAATTTGTCGATAAATAGTGCTATTTGATATATAAAAAGGAGCTAAAAGTGTTACCTTTGCAGCCGATATGATGATACTTGTCACTATTGTATGCTATTTTGCAGGGTTATTGTTGATAGCCCACATCACCGGACACAAAGGCGGATCAAATGCAGCGTTCTTTAAAGGAGAAAACAAATCACCTTGGTATGTAGTCTCTTTTGGCATGATTGGCGCTTCTATTTCCGGCGTGACGTTCGTATCCGTACCGGGCATGGTACGGGGAATGGACATGACGTACATGCAAACGGTGCTCGGCTTCTTTTTCGGCTACATGATCGTAGCGCATGTATTGCTGCCGCTATACTACAAGCTAAACCTGACAAGCATCTACGGATATCTCGGCACACGTATCGGCGTACACACTTACCGCACCGGTTCTTTCTTCTTCCTGCTCTCCCGTATGCTGGGAACAGCAGCCAAACTGTATCTCGTCTGTCTGATCCTGCACACTCATGTGTTTCAGGAGATGCATATTCCTTTCTGGGTGATTGCTGTCGGCTCCGTAACCCTCGTATGGATATACACCCACAAAAGTGGAATCAAAACGATTGTATGGACAGATACCCTGCAAACGTTCTGCCTGATCGCAGCCCTGCTTTTCATTATCTACTTCACGATACAGAAGCTGGATACAGGCTTTGACGGCATCGTACAAACCATCCGCAACAGCGAACATAGCCGGATTTTCGTATTCGACGACTGGATTTCCCGCCAAAACTTCTTCAAACAATTCTTTAGCGGAATCTTTATCGTGATCGTAATGACCGGACTCGACCAAGATATGATGCAAAAGAACCTCTCCTGCCGCAACCTGCGCGAGGCCAAAAAGAATATGTACTGCTACGGATTCTCATTCATCCCGCTGAATTTCCTGTTTTTGTGTCTGGGCATCCTGCTGCTTGCCTTAGCCGGGCAAATGCAACTGGAACTGCCGGCTATGAATGATGATATCCTTCCCATGTTTGCCACACAAGGATATCTGGGACATTCGGTACTGATTCTTTTTACGATCGGCATCATCGCCGCAGCTTTCAGCAATTCGGATTCCGCCCTGACTGCCATGACCACCAGCGTATGCATAGACCTGCTAAACACAGAGAAGGACACGGAAGAAGTGGCCCGCCGCAAAAGAAAGAGAGTGCATCTGCTCCTCTCCGTCCTGCTGGCTTTCTTCATCTGTCTGGTGGAAATGCTGAACAACAAAAGCGTGATTGACGCGATCTACATCATCGCATCCTACACATACGGACCTTTACTGGGCATGTTCGCCTTCGGATTATTCACCCGCCGGCAGACAAACGACCGGCTGGTCCCGCTCATCGCCATCGCCTCTCCGGTGCTCTGCTACGCTCTGGACTGGTGGATCAGCAAAGAAACCGGATATAAATTTGGCTATGAATTGCTAATGTTAAACGGAAGCCTTACCTTTGCGGGGATCATGTTGCTGTCCGGAAAAGAGAAAGCGGTAAAAACCCCTTAAAAACAGGTGTTCCAACGTTTATAATAAATAATGATAGAATTTATTATAAACGACGCAATAGTTTATTAGAAATGACAAGAGAGTTTATTAGAAGTAGAAAAACAAAGAAATAAATGACAATAAAATGGAAATAACAAGTGCAGAATTTGTGATTAGCAACACGGACGTAAGGAAATGTCCGACAGGAGTATTTCCCGAATACGCCTTCATTGGCCGTTCGAATGTAGGAAAGTCGAGCCTTATCAATATGCTGACTGCCCGCAAAGGACTGGCAATGACCTCAGCCACACCGGGTAAAACAATGCTTATCAATCACTTCCTGATTAACCAAAGCTGGTATTTGGTCGATCTTCCCGGATACGGCTACGCCAGACGCGGACAAAAAGGCAAAGACCAGATACGTACCATCATCGAAGACTATATCCTCGAACGGGAACAGATGACAAACCTGTTTGTACTGATAGACAGTCGTCTGGAGCCTCAGAAAATAGATCTGGAATTTATGGAATGGTTAGGCGAAAACGGCATCCCTTTCTCTATCATCTTCACCAAAGCAGACAAGTTGAAAGGCGGACGTCTGAAAATGAATATCAACGCTTATCTGCGCGAACTGGGCAAGCAATGGGAAGAACTCCCTCCTTATTTCGTCTCTTCCTCGGAAGACCGCACAGGGCGTACCGAAATCCTCGACTATATAGAAAACATCAGTAAAGAACTCTATAAAAATAAGTAAACGCAAATGAAAAAGAACATTTTATTTATTGCATGGATTGCAATATTCTCATTGACAGCAAGCAACAGTCAGGCACAATCATTAAAAGATTTGCTCAATAAAGACAACATTTCCAAAGTAGTAAACGCCATCACCGGAACACCCGAAACGATAGACATGACAGGCACATGGACTTACAGCGGATCGGCAGTAGAATTTGAATCGGACAATCTGCTGATGAAAGCAGGAGGAGCCGCAGCCGCCACGATGGCAGAAAACAAGTTGAACGAACAACTAACCAAAGTGGGCATCAAAGAAGGACAAATGAGTTTCACTTTCAACGCCGACAGCACCTTTACAAGCACTGTTGGAAAAAAGAAACTGAGTGGTACCTATTCATATAACGCTTCTACCAAACAGGTAGACTTGAAATACCTGAAACTCCTGAACCTGCACGCGAAAGTGAACTGCACCTCCAACTCTATGGACCTGCTGTTCAACTCCGACAAACTACTCAAATTAATGACATTCCTCGGCAGCAAGACAAACAGCACCGCACTGAAAACAGTAAGCTCACTTGCTGAAAACTACGACGGGATGATGCTGGGATTCGGATTAAAGAAATAGTCTTCATTTAGTTCATTCGGCTGGAGAAAATCAGATGAAAAACATGGCGGAAAAAATGGCTTAATAAAAAAACCTAAGCTCTGAAACGCCCATGAATAGGGCGCAAAAACCCAATCAAAACCAGTAGAGAAGAGAAGAGTAGAGAATTCTATTCTAAAGAAATAGAATTATTAAGAAAGAAAAGAAAGAATTTCGCCGCCGCCGATTTGCTTTCGAATCGGAAAAGAATATATTTAGGCACGGATTACGCGGATGAACACGGTTGTTTTTTACGTAATCATAGCACTAAAACCGTGAAATCCGTGTAATCCGTGCCTAATCCTCAATTTATAATTTTGTTCATTTCCGATTTGAAATGAAGAATGAAGAATTACTTTGCAGCGTGATAGCGCAGCCAATTCTTCATTCAAAACCATTCGGAAAGAAATTAATCGGGCAAACAGAGTTATTCGTCCCGGTACTCAGTTCGATTCGCCTCGGTGCTTAACCCTGCCCACTTCGGTGCTTAATCATTCTCACCTCGCTGGTCAGGTTTATTAAGCTCGGCGGTCAAGGTTACCAAGCCGGGAGCTCAACGACAAGCCGAAGTATTTTATTCCCTTTTTTCGATTAAATTAACTCTGCCAACGGGATACTTTCCGGAAAAAGCAGTACCTTTGTCATTCGTAATCAATAAAAAGAAGGAAGAATGAAAAAGATACTTTTTTTAATGACCTTGTTAGTGGTAGGAGTAAGTTTCGCTTTTGCCCAGACTAACGCTGATATCAAGTTTGACAAAACAACACACGATTTTGGAAAATTCTCTGAAAACAGTCCGGTAGTAAGCTGCGTATTCACTTTCACTAATATCGGTGACGCTCCTTTAGTAATTCATCAGGCAGTAGCATCTTGCGGATGTACAGTGCCGGAATATACCAAAGAACCGATCCAGCCGGGAAAGAAAGGTACAATCAAAGTAACTTATAACGGAACAGGCAAATATCCGGGACACTTCAAAAAATCAATTACCCTGCGTACCAATGCAAAAACAGAGATGGTACGACTCTATATTGAAGGCGATATGACCCCGAAAGATGAGAAGAAAGATGAGAAGTAAGAAAAAATAGACCATAAAACGTAAAGGAGAATCTTTTGGTTCTCCTTTTTTTTTGTTTACTTTGAAGTCTTAAAGCATAAACTACTAAAAATATAATATGAAACAAGAAGAAGACAAATTCACCGGACTACCTGAAAACGCGTTCAGAGAGTTAAAACCGGGGGAAGTGTACAATCCCCTGATGAGTCCTTCCAAGAATTATCCGGAAGTAAATTTTTGGTCAGTAACGTGGGGTATCGCCATGGCAATCCTTTTCTCGGCAGCAGCCGCCTATTTGGGGCTGAAAGTGGGACAAGTGTTCGAGGCAGCTATTCCAATCGCCATCATCGCCGTAGGAGTCTCTGGAGCAGCTAAAAGAAAAAATGCGTTAGGAGAAAATGTAATTATCCAGTCCATCGGGGCATGTTCCGGTGTCATCGTAGCCGGAGCCATCTTCACCCTTCCCGCCCTCTATATCCTTCAAGTCAAATATCCCGAAATGACGGTCAGCTTTATGCAGGTATTTATCAGTTCATTGCTGGGTGGTGTATTGGGTATCCTGTTCCTGATTCCTTTCCGTAAATACTTCGTCAGCGATATGCACGGCAAATATCCTTTCCCGGAAGCGACTGCTACAACGCAGGTACTGGTATCCGGCGAAAAAGGCGGCAGTCAGGCTAAACCGTTACTGATGGCAGGAATGATCGGTGGATTGTATGACTTCATCGTAGCCACTTTCGGCTGGTGGAACGAGAACTTCACTACCCGTGTATGCGGCGCCGGAGAAATGCTGGCAGAGAAAGCGAAACTGGTATTTAAAGTAAATACAGGAGCTGCCGTACTCGGCCTGGGCTACATCGTCGGACTGAAATATGCTTCCATCATCTGTGCCGGATCACTGGCAGTGTGGTGGATCATCATTCCCGGAATGTCTGCCATCTGGGGAGACAGCGTATTGAACGCATGGAATCCTGAGATCACCTCTACGGTAGGCATGATGAGCCCCGAAGAAATCTTCAAGTATTATGCCAAAAGCATCGGTATCGGCGGTATTGCCATGGCAGGTGTCATCGGTATCATCCGCTCATGGGGAATCATCAAGAGCGCTGTCGGACTGGCTGCCAAAGAAATGGGTGGCAAGGGCAACGTAGAAAAAAATATCATGCGTACACAGCGCGACCTTTCAATGAAAATCATCGCTATCGGTTCTATCATTACGCTGATTCTGATTGTACTGTTCTTCTACTTCGACATCATGCAGGGAAATATAGTACATACACTGGTAGCGATTGCACTCGTAGCAGGTATTTCGTTCCTGTTTACTACCGTAGCCGCCAATGCGATCGCCATCGTAGGAACCAATCCGGTATCGGGAATGACGCTGATGACACTGATTCTGGCTTCCGTAGTGATGGTGGCTGTCGGACTGAAAGGTCCTTCGGGCATGGTTGCCGCGCTCGTTATGGGTGGTGTGGTATGTACGGCACTTTCAATGGCAGGCGGTTTCATCACTGACCTGAAAATTGGTTATTGGCTGGGTAGCACACCTGCCAAACAGGAAACATGGAAATTCTTGGGAACAATCGTTTCAGCAGCTACAGTAGGCGGTGTCATGATTATCCTGAACAAGACATACGGATTCACCAGTGGCGCACTGGCTGCACCGCAGGCCAATGCGATGGCTGCCGTGATAGAGCCGTTGATGAGCGGTGTAGGCGCACCTTGGTTGCTGTACGGTATCGGTGCTGTACTGGCCATTGTACTGACATTCTTCAAAATTCCCGCACTGGCATTCGCACTGGGTATGTTTATTCCATTGGAACTGAACGTGCCGTTGGTAGTGGGTGGTGCCGTCAACTGGTACGTTACGAGCCGCAGCAAAGATACAGCGCTCAATACGGAACGAGGTGAAAAGGGAACACTGCTGGCATCCGGCTTCATTGCTGGAGGCGCTCTGATGGGCGTAGTCAGTGCGGCAATGCGTTTCGGCGGCGTCAATCTGGTCAACGAAACATGGCTGAACAATACTTGGTCGGAAGTGTTAGCATTAGGAGCTTACGCTTTATTGATCCTCTACTTTATCAAGGCTTCCATGAAAGTAAAATAATATGAGGAAACTATTATCTGTTATAGTATCACTTATGACTGCAATGACATTTGCACAACAGCCTGTCGAGCTGCCTTTGTGGCCCAACGGTGCTCCCAACTCCAACGGACTGACCGGTGGTGAAAAGGAAGTGTCACCCCATAGGCTCAGCAATGTCACAGCCCCCACCATAACCGTTTACCGTGCCCCACAGCCGAACGGAATGGCGGTCATCATGTGTCCCGGAGGCGGCTACAGCCGCCTTGCGATGGATCATGAAGGACATGACATGGCACCTTGGTTCTGCGGACAAGGCATCACTTACATTGTACTGAAATACCGGATGCCGAACGGTCATTGCGAAGTGCCCTTGTCGGATGCAGAAAGAGCAATTCGCATCGTACGTGAACATGCCGGAGAATGGAACATCAACCCTCGTAAAATAGGAATTATGGGAGCATCTGCGGGAGGTCACCTGGCCTCTACCCTCGCTACCCATTACAGTGCGGAAACCCGTCCGGATTTTCAGATTCTGCTCTATCCGGTAGTTACCATGCTGCAAAACACTCATGGAGGTTCGAGAAATGAGCTTCTGGGCAAAAGCCCGACAACGGAGCAGATACGACACTTCTCCAACGAACTGCAAGTGACATCTGATACTCCGCAGGCATTTATCGTTCTCTCCTCCGATGACGGCGCTGTGCCTCCTTCCAACGGGGTGAACTATTATCTCGCCCTACAGAAGAACAATGTTCCCGCATCACTTCATGTCTACCCTACAGGAGGACATGGCTGGGGATATCGGGACAACTTCAAATACAAGCAACAGTGGACGCAGGAACTGGAAAAGTGGCTGCGTGACGGTGTCGTATTTCCCCAAGATGCGGAGCCGATGTTAAGAATCGGAAAATCGTATCTGGGCACAAAGTATGTAGCCAACACGCTGGATCAGGGAACAGAAGAGACGTTAGTCATCGCCCCCCAAACAGTAGATTGCCTCACCTTTGTAGAATATACGCTGGCACAGGCATTGGGTTCTTCTTTTGCCGATAACCTGCAAAAGATACGTTACCGGGACGGCATCATAGACGGCTATACTTCGCGGCTTCACTATACCTCCGACTGGATTGAGAACGGTGTCCGCCAGGGACTTCTGGAAGATGTCACCGCCCGAAACAGCGCACAGACCACCAAGCTATCCCTCTCTTATATGTCCACCCATCCCAAGCAATACAAGCATCTGGCAGATTCGCCGGAAAACGTCAAACGGATGGCTGAATATGAGAAAGCATTGTCCGGAAAGAAGGTGCACTGGCTGCCTAAAAACAAACTGCCCGACACGGGACTCCCGTGGATCATGGACGGAGACGTGATTGCTATCACCACGAAGCTTCCGGGACTGGATATAGCTCATGTAGGGATAGCTAACTTTGTAAACGGAAAGTTGCATTTGCTCCATGCTTCTTCTACTCTGGGCAAGGTTGTCCTCAGCGAAGAGCCTCTCAGCCAAATGCTCAACAATAACAAATCGTGGACAGGCATACGTGTCGTCCGGATGTCTCACCCTTAAAACAAATGATTATGAAACGAGTAAAACATTTCCTTCTCGCCTCGTGTTTGTTGCCTGCTTTTCTGGGAGCACAAGGAGTGGCAAACGCCTCTTTTCTGGAGATTACTCCGGATGCCCAATCGGCAGGTATGGCCGGCACAGGATTAGCTATCACTGACAACGGAAGTACGGCTATCTTTCATAACGCTTCCACCATCGCTTTCTCACAGGATGTAATGGGTGCCAGCTACTCATACGCTGACATAAATAAGGACTATGGTATGCACAGCGCTTCCCTCTTCTACCGCATCGGACGGGAAGGGAAACATGGATTTACCGTAGGATTCCGTCATTATAAAGATGCTGATTTTCATTGGGAGGATGGTCCGAAAGACCATGCCCGTGCCTGGAATCTGGAGGCTGCCTATTTCAGAAATATAGCCAAGAACCTGTCGGTATCATTAACGCTCAGATATCTACAGGCAAAAGCCTATAAGGACGCGGACAGCAAAGGATCGGTATCTATGGATTTCGGTGCCAGCTATCATCGCAGCATGGCTATTCTGGATGAAATGGCCTCATGGACTATCGGCTTTCAGGCCGCCAACTTAGGCGGTAAACTGGACGGTCAGAAGCTGCCTGCCCGACTCGGACTGGGTGGAGCGGTCGATCTTCCGTTCAGCATGGAAAACCGCCTGCAAGTAGCACTCGACTTGAACTATCTGCTGCCATCCGAATACCGCCATCTTCAAGCCGGTATCGGAGCTGAATACAACTTCTTGAAATACGGTGTAGTCCGCGCAGGATACCATTTCGGAGACAATGACAAAGGTACAGGCAACTACGGTACACTGGGATGCGGAATCAACTTCTGGCCAATCCGTGCAGACTTCTCGTACGCACTGGCAGACAGCGACTGCTTTATGCACCGTACGTGGCAACTCAGTGTTGGAATAGTGTTCTAAGCTCTTTCAAGCAGTTTCCTAAGCTCGCATTCAAGGCGTTGCTTCACTTCGTCCACAGGCACTTCGTGCTTCAACTCTTGACGAAGGGAAGTGACGCCTTTATCTATAAATCCACAGGGATGAATATAGCTGAAATAGCGTAAATCCGTATTCACATTCAGAGCCAGACCGTGCATAGTGACGTAGTGGCTGCTCCTCACTCCGATCGCGCAAATCTTACGGGCACGGGGGGTGTTTCCCTCCAGCCATACACCTGTCGCCTTCTCAAGCCGCCCCGCTTCAATGCCATAGGAAGCACAGACACGTATCACAGCCTCTTCGAGCAGGTGCACATATTCCTTCAATCCCAGCTGAAACTCCTCCAGATTCAATATCGGATAACAAACTAACTGTCCGGGACCATGATAAGTGATGTCCCCTCCCCGATCTATATGATAAAGAATAGCCTGAATGGCTTTCAACTGCTCGTCATTCAACAGCATATTATTTTCCTTTCCGCTACGCCCCAAAGTATAGACATGCGGATGTTCGCACATTATAATACGATTTTCGTACGTTTCTCCCTGCGCTTTTGCACGGACAACGGCATCAAACCATTCCGTCTGCCGCTGCCATGCTTCGGAGTACGGAATCAAATTCCAATCGACTAATACAGTTTTCATGAGGACAAAAGTAAGAAATAAAAAGAAAAATCGTACATTTGTAGACCGAATATAACAAGCACTTTAAACCAAAGATAACAAACACTCTTATGAAAATGGAAGTTCCACAAGTAGATTTGCCCCTGGAGGTGTTAGCATGGACCAAAGTAACTGAAGATATTCTGAACATCTACAAACAATCGTGCCGGTTACAGGCGTGCATTTTCGCAGTCTGTACGGAAGGTACTATGAAAGTCTCCATCAACCTGCTGGAATATGAGGTTCACCCGAATGACCTGATCACTTTATTGCCCGGCACCATCATTCAGTTCCGCGAGAAAGCGGAAAAGGTAAGTCTCTGCTTTGCCGGTTTCTCCGCCAAATGTATCGGGCATATCAATCTGTTGACGACAATCGGAAGCGCCTATCCCAAACTGATAGAACAGCCTATCATCCCTCTTTCCGAAAATATCGCCGACTATCTGAAGGAATATTTTGCCTTATTATCTCATGCCAGTTGTGACGAGTCTTTCAAAATGGATTCCAAATTGGCAGACCTGTCGCTTCAGACTATTCTGACAAGTGTCCAGCTGATGTACCGGAATTATACGGGAAACAATCATTCAAACCGTAAGAAGGAGATTTGCCGGAAGTTGATTCAATTAATTACTGAACACTACAAGGATCAGCGCTGTGCACAGTTCTATGCCGATCAGCTGGGAATCTCTCTTCAGCATCTGAGCACCACCGTCAAGCAAGTGACGGGAAAAAGCGTGCTGGATACCATAGCCTATATCGTCATTATCGATGCCAAAGCGCAACTAAAAGGCACGGATATGACGATTCAGGAGATAGCTTATTCGTTGAATTTTCCTAATCCCTCTTTCTTCTGCAAATTCTTCAGACGGCATGTGGGAATGTCTCCTCTGGAGTTTAGAAACAGTTGAGTCTGGTAATAAAAGCTACTTCTAAACATCGGTCAACATAATAATATTAGGCACGGATTACACGGATTAACACGGTTTTAAGAGATTAAACAAACTATTAAAAACCGTGTTAATCCGTGTAATCCGTGCCTAATTTAAAATCATAAAGGAGCGCTTTATATGCTCTCTGCTTAAATCTTCCTTCTTCCCAAACTCAACGAATTGAGCACTACACTCACACTGGAGAATGCCATAGCAGCACTTGCCAGCATCGGATTCAGCAACAATCCGTTGACAGGAAATAAGACTCCGGCAGCGATAGGAATACCGATCAGATTGTAGATGAATGCCCAGAAAAGATTCTGATGGATCAGTCGTACAGTCTGTCTGGACAGTTCAAAGGCTTTGGGGAGTAACAACAAATCGGAAGTCATCAATGTCACCATAGCGACATCCATGGCGATGTCCGTTCCCTTCCCCATCGCAATGCTGACGTCAGCCAATGCAAGAGCCTGCGAGTCATTGATACCGTCGCCCACCATGGCTACTTTCTTTCCTTGCATTTGCAGTTCACGCACAAATTCGGCTTTGTCATCCGGCAAGGCATCTGCCACAAAACGCTCAATGCCCAGACGGGAAGAGACCGCCAAAGCCGTCCGCTGTCCGTCACCGGTGAGCATACAGATGTCAATACCCTGTCGTTTCAGTTCTTTCACCGCTTCAGCAGAAGTTGCCTTTATCGGGTCGGAAACTGCAATAATAGCCAGAAGCTCGTTCTCACGTCCAAAGTATATAATTCCGTTCCCATCCGATTCGTAATGTACCAGCATATCCGCCATGACATCACTGACCGTAGCACTGAAATCTTTCAGAAGTTTGTGGCTTCCTACCCAGTAAGTATTGCCCTGATAAGACACCTTTATCCCTTTTCCTGTGATACTTTCAAAGCTGCTCAAAGGAGCGGGAGTTATCTTTTCCTCATCCTGAAGTACAGTTACAATCGCACCTGCCAACGGATGCTCCGATTTTAGTTCGGCAGCCAGAAGTACATTCTTGAAATGTTCTTCCTGCGGCTGTGCCCACAACCATCCGGTAGCGGTAGGATGCCCTTCAGTCAATGTCCCGGTTTTATCCAGCACCACTACATTGACCTTACGCATCTGTTCCAGAGCAACGGCATCTTTGATCAGAATATGCTGTCCGGCAGCCTTACCGATTCCTACCATTAATGCAGTAGGAGTGGCAAGCCCCAAAGCACAGGGACAGGCTATGACCAGAACAGATACAGCAGAAAGAATACCGTAAGAAATATACTCACTGCCACCGATGGCAACCCACAATATAAATGTCAGGATGGCGATTCCGAGCACGACAGGGACAAAAATCCCAGTAATACGGTCGACAATACGCTGCACAGGAGCTTTGCTGCCTTGTGCTTCCTGCACCATGTGAATGATGCGCGCAAGCACTGTATCACTTCCCACCTGGGAGGCACGAATGATAAATGACCCGCGCTGATTGATTGTCCCGGCAAGGACTTTGTCGCCCTTTTTCTTCTCTACCGGAATCGGCTCACCGCTAATCATACTTTCATCCACATACGATTCTCCTTCCGAAAGCTGGCCATCCACCGGAATCTGTTCGCCGGGACGGACTACAACCCTATCGCCTACCTGCAAGAGGTCTATTTGTATCTCCTCCTCTATCCCGCCACGCAACACACGCGCCACTTTGGGCTGCATTCCCATCAGCCTGCGAATTGCGTCCGAAGTATTTCCTTTGGCACGTTCCTCCATCATTTTTCCGGTCAGAACGAAAGCAATGATCACTGCGGAAGCTTCGTAATAGACGTGTGGTTCCAATCCGCGATCTGTCCAGAACTGCGGAAAGAAGGTATTGAATAAACTGAAAAGGAAGGCTATCGAGGTACTTAACGCGACCAGCGTATCCATATTACTACGCCCGACCTTGGCCTGCTTCCATGCTCCCGTAAAGAAACTGCCTCCGAAGAGTACCATTACCGGAATGGTGAGCACCATCTGTATCTCGTTAGAATATGGCATGTGCATCAATACCATAGAAAAGATAAGGAGCGGTACGACAAATATCCACGCACCGATCACTTTCCGTTTCAGGCGGAGATAACGCTTATGCTGCTCCTCCTCCCGACGTTCTTCTTTATTCGCTTCTTCTACAATCAAGTCATAACCGGCAGCAAGTACCGCTGCACGAATTTCTCCGGGAGTCAGCTTGTCGTCCTCATAAGAAATCGTCAATGTATTTGAAGCAAAGTTGACGGAAGCATCAACGACTCCCGACAACTTTTTCACTGTTTTTTCTACATTGTTAGCGCATCCCGCACAATGCATATTGAGCACGGGAAACGCCTTTTTTGCTATATTACCCATATAATCCTTACTCTTTAATGATTAGTAGTTATAAAACAAGCCAATATGGGTATTTGTTCGATTACTTCTTATCGGCTTTCTTTTCTTCTTTTTGAGATTCTTGTTTGCCGTCTTTCTTGCCTTCCTGTTTGGTTTCTTTCACAAACTCCGCCTCGTAATTGAACTTCTTGAATCCTGCCTGCAACTTCTTCACGTCCGTCTTCTCGGCATCGTAGGTGATAGACACCGTTTTGTCCTTCAGCTCGGTAGAAAGTTCTTTCACACCTTTTTCAAAGCGCATATTGTTTTTCACTTTCTTCTCGCAGTTCTCGCAATGCATCTGAGAGACTTTGAATACTACGACGCGAATGTCTTTTGCCAGTACAGCTGTCACACTCAAAAGAGCCACCACGAAAGTGGCCATCCATCTTCTTGTTTTCATTTTTCTTATTCTTTTAATGGTCATCATTCATTTCTGTTTTTATCACTTTAGTCACTGTTTCTTGCCAGATTGAAACGTACTCCGATATACGCCTTTGCTCCGTGCACAGGTCCCCATATCATCGTAGAGTCAAAGTTACTTCCCCACGGATTCGCAGCATCAATGATCGGGTTCTTCTGTTTGAAGTTGGTCAGGTTCTCCCCTCCTACGTAGATGGACCAACGACGGAAATAGCGGGTTATTTGAGCGCTCAATTGTTCGAAACTACCGTAGCGGCGCTCCCAGGACAACTGACCGTCCGCCAATTCATAAGGAGCAGGCATTCTTCCTCCGCCATTGAGTTGGAGCGTAGCATCAAACTGCCATATTCCGAGTGGTGTCTGATACGAAGCGGTCAGCAATCCCTTGTATTTACTGGTCAGTGGTTTCTCCATCCGCTGACCTTTGTAGGTTGTCTGAGCATCCGTCAGACGGTAAGCCCCTGTCAAAGTAAATCCTTTGAAAAAAGGATAGCTTGCCTCTACTTGGAACACATGCGAATAGGAACGTCCATCGAGATTGTAAAAAGCGACTTCGTGAGGATTGCTGTCCATATCTACTACTACTTGTTTCAGGAAGTTGGTGTAATAGTACTCGGCATTGATATTCAGCGTCTTGCCTAATATGGGTATATATGTAGATACGCTGGCGCCATAGTTCCATGCTTCTTCCATATCCAGCCCGTTCGCTATTTCAACCTTTCGGCTGCTGGAAAGCAGGTAATTGTTCTCTGCCAGTACATGATTCGTACGGTAACCTTTTCCGGCAGACAGGCGGAAGTGTACATACTCATTCGGATTGTATTTCAGATGCGCACGCGGGGTCACAAAGAAGCCGTGCTCACTGCTATAATCGCCGCGCAGACCTGCCATCAGCATCCACTGGTCATTCAGATTCAACGTATATTGCACATAGACTCCGGGAACCGCTTCTTTGGCAAATGCCTTTATAAGCGGCAATTCCGTTTTATTCTCCAGCCGATAATGCTGGTCATAGGCGTCATAGTTGAAACTCAATCCTGCCGAGAAACTGTTCAGCTTATTAAATTCCGTTTCAAACATCAAAGAAGCATACGCATTCGTCTGGTCTACATTGTAGAGTTTTCGTCCGTACATCGCATCCTGATTGTGCCAGCTGGCAGAAAGAATCAATGCCAGATTCGTATTCTTCTCCTTATTGAATATATAAGCATTCTTAGTAAAAAGCTCATAACGCTCGGTATCGATTCCTACCTTATAGAGATCATCGGACTGCATACCTGCATGATGTGCCTGTCCGCTGTTCCGGCTTTCGGACAATGCCTTGAAACCTGCTTGAAAAACATAGTGATCTCCCATATATGCCCATCGGTTCCAGACATTATATTGCTCTACCCGGGGAATATCTACGAAGCCGTCATCATTGCCGTCGTGTGCTTTGGTCTCGTTCTCATAATGTGCCAGCAGAGAGGTGCTCCAGCGTTTGGACAACTTCAGGGTGGCATCTGCATTCGCCTCATACCGACTGGTACTGCTTGCGAAAAGATTGGCGGATACCCAGTCGGCTTCCGGCAACTGCGGCTTTTTAAACTCGACATTGATTTGTCCTGTGATAGCTTCGTAGCCATTCTTCACAGAAGAGATTCCTTTGGAAACCTGTATGCTCTGCATCCACGTACCGGGAACATATCCCAGTCCATAAGGGGAAGCCGCGCCACGATAGTTCGGGATATTCTCTGTCAGCATCTGCACATAAGTTCCGGACAATCCGAGCAGTTTAATCTGTTTGGCTCCCGTTGCAGCATCCGAATAACTCACGTCCACCGAAGGGTTGGTCACAAAGCTTTCTCCAAGATTGCAACAGGCAGCTCTACTCAATTCGGCACTGCTTATCATCTCTTCATTCATCACACTGCTCCGCAACTTCATCGTTCCCATTCTGCGGCTGACCACATTCACTTCATTCAGCTCTACACCATCCCGAAGGATGATATCCAGCTCCTGATTCTTCTTGCTGACATGAATCGTATCATTCTGAAAACCGATAAAACTGACCACCAGCATGTGACTTTTCGAAGGTTTGGAGATAGAAAAACTACCATCTTCTTTCGTTGTTACTCCCTGACCCGTATTCATCCAGAATACATTAGCACCCGGAATGGGTTCTCCGGTATTATCTTTGACCGCCCCCCGTACTTGCGCATAGGTTGTAACCGCAAGTAATGAGAACAGGCCCATTATCATATATTTCATTCTTTCTTAAACTTATTGTTGAGATACAAAATTAATTCATTTCTCTTGCAACTAAATTGCATTCATTCCCTTTGCTTTCATAACCTGCAATGGCTGAAAACAAAGTTCCATCGGACACAAAAAAATGAAATAACGCTAAATCAGGAGAACAGAATGTAACGCCAACTTCTGCCTCGGACAGGGAGGTGGTGGAAAGGGAAGACTGGAATAGTCTGCCGTTTGATCTATGGAGGCAAAAGCAAATAACTGACAAGATTGTTCACAGAAAAGCGTTACCACTGGAACAGAAACTGTCAGTGCGGAAACATGCTTCATCAAATCGAGCTTATAGATAGTGGCTGTACAGCCCTTTTCTCTACAGTCTTTCTTTGAATCGCACGTATGAGACTTCTTACACTTGGGACAGCCATTGGCACAACAGCCTTGCACTGCCTCACAACGGGAACAGCAGTAATGGACAATAGACACTCCTGCCCCTGAATAGATAATCAGGAGAGAAAGAATCACTGCTGTTATGTAGGCTAGTCTTTTCATTTCGGGAGACAAAGATAAAAATAAAAATGTACTATTCCAGCAATATGATCAAATTAAATAATTCTCCTTTTTCATCCATACTACTGATATTATCCGTATATTTGACCACATATTAGTCCTTATTAAACACATTATGTTATGGAATATCATCGTATATCTTTCATCCACAACGATACAGAGTATTCGTTCATCAAAGCTATAAACAGGAACTTAACGGGATACGCTTTAATGTCGGCCTGTCGGGTAGAAGTGGTCAGTTATATGAAAGAAAACAACTTGAAAGGCAGCTACATATTAACCGGTATGTCAAAGGCTTAATCACATGAAAGCAAAAAGGGAGCAGATATTAATCAGAACTTCTTGGATAAGTACTATCGGGAACGCCATACTTTCCGCATCAAAAATCATCATAGGCTTATTTGCCGGCAGTCTTGCCGTGCTGGGCGACGGCATCGATTCGGCAACGGACGTAATCATCTCCATTGTCATGATTTTCACAGCACGCATTATCAATCAGCCGCCTTCCAAGAAGTATGTATTCGGTTATGAAAAGGCCGAAGGGATTGCAACTAAGATTCTGTCGCTTGTGATTTTTTACGCGGGTGTGCAAATGTTGATATCATCCATTGGAAGCATCTTCACTGACGAGAGTAAAGAAATTCCGTCGGCCATTGCTATATACGTCACTATATTTTCTATCATCGGCAAACTCCTGCTGGCTTCATATCAATACAAACAGGGAAAGAAAATAGACAGTTCCATGCTGACAGCCAATGCGATCAATATGCGTAATGACGTGATCATCTCCTCCGGTGTGTTGCTGGGACTTATATTCACGTTCATATTCAAACTGCCTATACTCGACTCTATCACAGGACTAATCATCAGTCTCTTTATTATAAAATCTTCGATCAGTATTTTCATCGATTCGAATGTAGAATTGATGGATGGAGTCAAAGATGTCAATGTATATAATAAGATATTCGAAGCGGTGGAGCAAGTACCCGGTGCGAGTAATCCACACCGGGTAAGGTCAAGAATGATCGGGAATCTTTATATGATTACCCTCGACATAGAGGTAAACCCGCAAATAACAATCACACAGGCACATCAGATAGCCGATTCTGTGGAAAAAAGTATAAAAAGCTCTATAGACAATGTCTATGATATTTTGGTACATGTAGAACCTGCCGGTGAATGCCAGACAGATGAGAAATTCGGAATTGATAAAGGTATGGTGAATTAACTATTAACTGCAAGTATTAATGAACATGTATATGTTCACCGGACCCTGTTATAATGATTCCACCCAGATCACTTACCACTGTTTCATGTTTTCCATCCGGAGTGACTATGATGGAACCGGTCTGTATTATATGCTTTCCATCCGTCGTTACACGTATTCTGGAACTTGTATCTTCTTTTTTATCTTTCTTTGAGGATTTATCGTCTTCTTTCTTATCCTCTACGATCCGAATTTTATTACAATCATAGTCATAATAATTCTTCATTTTAGTTACTTTATCATCAACAAACCAAATCTTTGCGATATTTAATCCATAGCAAAACTCTAAGACCTCTTCCTTTTCATCAAAACTTCGATAAGTTGGCTTACCCAAAATAGCTATCACCCCTCCAGAAGACATTCCGAGTTGAATACGACTCAATTTTTCATAATTAATTCTGCTGGTATAGCAACTGCTGAGCAGTATCACCAGCAACAAAGACATAAGGTACTGATTCTTTTTCATATTAAGTATAGTTTAGTAGTTTTATACTACAAATGTAGCATGAGAAAACTCTCTTTGCAAAGACTTCTTCCTATTTGCAAGTAGGGATTTCCCTACCTATGAAATTTCCTTAGCTAAGAAAAACAACAGGGGCAACCTACAACTAACAAGCCCTTTTCATCCCCCCCTCACACCCTGAAGAAACGACGGGAGATACTTTTAGAACAAGTATCTCCCGTCGTTTCTTCGTCCAATTATCCCTATTGACTAACTATACCGCTTGGCTATCCACAGCACCCGCCAAGAATCAATGGCTGCAAACCTTACTGATATCCACCGTAAACTCTTCACCGGCTGGCATGAATTTCCCTTTTCTTTTGAGAAACTCTATCAGTTCGTCTACTTCCATATTATCTGCCGAACAAGCATAAAAACGCTGATGTTCGCCAAACTTCTCCACGATTGCAGCTCTCAGAGTTGCTTCAGTATAACTATTTCCCTCCATCATGTGAAGGACTTCATGTGCATGTAACTGTTCCATAATCTATTTTTTCTGCAAAGATAAGTGCAGTGCATCGATTAAAACTGTAACATATGTGACAAAAGCAAGAAAAAAAGAATCATTAACAATGGCATCCCCTATATGCATTCCCCAAAAAACTAGCTGAATATTTTTCCTTTTTTATTCGCAGTATTCGGTTATTTCATTTATATTTGTCGATAGTGATAGATATGATCAATGTTGAATTTATAGAAAAAACGGGTATGAAAAAACAATATGTCAGCCTGCTTGCGGTTATACTTTCGGTAAGCGGCTTTTTGTTTTCTTGTCATGACAAGATGAACAAAAACACAGGAGCATTACAGTTCGATAGTATACAGGTAAACGAGACGGCACACCTCTTTAATGATACAGCCAAACCGGCATGCAATATTATCATCAACTTCGCCTATCCTGTCAAGTCATCGGATGATATGCTGAAAGATAGTCTGAATGCATACTTCATCTCCGTATGCTTCGGAGACAAATATATCGGCGAAAAACCGGAAGCAGTAGTGAAGCAATACGCTCAGAGCTATATTGACGAGTACCGCCACGACCAGGAGCCTATGTATGCCGAAGACGAAAAGAATAAAGAGAGCGATGCAGTAGTAGGCGCATGGTATTCCTACTACAAGAGCATCGAAAGTCATGTGCAACTATATGAGAAAGACCTGCTTGTATACCGCGTTGACTATAACGAATATACCGGAGGCGCACATGGCATGTACATGTCAACTTTCCTAAATATGGACCTTACCCTGATGCGTCCGCTTCGCCTCGACGATATTTTTGTAGGCGACTATCAGGAAGCCCTGACAGACCTGATATGGAACCAGCTGATGGCCGACAACAAAGTGACAACACACGAGGCACTGGAAGACATGGGATATGCCTCGACCGGAGACATCACACCGACAGAAAATTTTTATCTGAGCAAGGAAGGTATCACCTTCTACTATAATATATACGATATCACACCGTATTCGATGGGTCCTGTCAAAGTCACGATTCCATACGCCATGATGGAACACCTGCTGGGCAGCAACCCTATTCTCGGAGATTTGAAAGATTAAACAGTTATTAAAAGATTGAACACCAATGAATATCCTATTGTTATTGCCCCGTGTGATGCAAGAGGATATTCATTTCACTTATAATTCTAAATTCACCATTCAAAATACTTAAAGTGGAAATCATACTGAAATATTTTCCGGATCTGACGGAAGAGCAGCGCCAACAGTTTGCTGCTCTATACGACCTCTACATCGGCTGGAATGCGAAAATCAACGTCATCTCCCGCAAAGACATCGAGAATTTATACGAGCATCATGTGCTCCATTCATTAGGCATCGCCAAAGTGATTCAATTCCGTCCCGGAACCAGCATCATGGATCTGGGTACAGGAGGAGGCTTTCCCGGCATTCCGCTCGCAATTCTTTTCCCCGATACCAAGTTTCATCTGGTAGACAGCATCGGCAAGAAAGTACGCGTGGCAACAGAAGTGGCAAATGCCATCGGACTGAAAAACGTCACCTTCCGCCATGCCCGTGCAGAAGAGGAAAAACAACTGTTCGACTTTGTGGTAAGTCGTGCCGTAATGCCTTTGGCGGACCTGATCAAGATTATCAAAAAGAACATTTCTCCCAAGCAGCAGAATGCTCTGCCTAACGGACTGATCTGTCTCAAAGGAGGCGAACTGGAGCACGAAACGATGCCGTTCAAGCATAAAACAGTCATCCACAGCCTGAGCGAAGACTTTGAGGAAGAGTTCTTTGAAACCAAAAAGGTAGTATATTCACAAATATAGGAATCAGGAGTTACCAAAACCATGAAAATAAAGAGATTTGAATTTAATATGTTTCCCGTAAATTGCTACGTTTTATGGGATGACACAAAAGAGGCGGTGGTCATTGATCCAGGCTGCTTCTATGAAGAGGAAAAACAAGCACTAAAGAAGTTCATCCTCACCAATGAATTGAATGTGAAGCATCTGCTGAATACTCATTTACATCTGGATCACATCTTCGGCAATCCATTTATGCTGAAAGAATTCGGCCTGTCGGCAGAAGCCAACAAAGCAGATGAGTTCTGGATTGATGAAGCTCCGAAACAAAGCCGCATGTTCGGCTTCCAATTACAGGAAGAGCCGGTTCCATTGGGAAAATATCTGCACGACGGAGATATTATCACCTTCGGACACACCAAGCTGGAAGCAATCCATGTTCCCGGACACTCACCCGGCAGCCTCGTGTATTATTGTAAAGAAGACAACTGCATGTTCTCCGGTGACGTATTGTTTCAAGGCAGTATCGGTCGCGCCGACCTGTCAGGAGGCAACTTCGACGAACTGATCGATCACATTTGCAGCCGTCTATTCGTACTTCCTAACGAGACAGTCGTCTACCCCGGACACGGTGCACCTACGACCATCGGAATGGAAAAAGCAGAGAACCCATTTTTCAGATAGTAATTTAGGTATTAGGTATTAAGTATTAGGTATTAACCGAAGCTGATGATAGCCGTGGCTGATGATATGCATATCCGCATGGATAATACCTAATACTTAATACCTAATACCTAATACTCAATACTTATAAATCAAAAATTATGAAAACAGATTTGTTAGCTAGCCGTCACATCGGCATCAATGAACAAGACACAGCCGTGATGCTTCGTAAAATAGGCGTAGACTCACTGGATGAACTGATCAACAAAACCATTCCTGCCAACATCCGCCTGAAGGAACCACTGGCACTGGCTAGTCCGTTGACGGAATACGAATTTGGAAAACACATTGCCGGACTGGCAAGTAAAAACAAACTGTATACTACGTACATCGGATTGGGGTGGTATAATACAATTACTCCTGCCGTTATCCAACGGAATGTATTCGAAAATCCCGTGTGGTACACTTCCTACACGCCTTATCAGACGGAAGTATCACAGGGAAGACTGGAAGCATTGATGAATTTCCAGACCGCCGTCTGTGATCTCACCGCTATGCCGCTTGCCAACTGTTCGCTGCTGGATGAAGCGACTGCCGCTGCCGAAGCCGTAATCATGATGTACGCACTTCGTTCACGCACTCAGCAGAAAGCAGGTGCCAATGTAGTCTTTGTAGACGAAAACATTTTCCCGCAGACTTTAGCAGTAATGACTACACGTGCCATTCCACAAGGAATTGAATTGCGCGTAGGCAGATACAAAGAATTCGAACCCTCACCGGAAATCTTCGCCTGCATTCTTCAATATCCTAATTCCAGCGGAAATGTAGAAAACTATGCCGACTTTACGAAGAAAGCACATGACGCGGACTGTAAAGTTGCCGTTGCCGCCGATATTCTGAGCCTTGCCCTGCTGACCCCTCCGGGAGAATGGGGAGCGGATATTGTATTCGGTACCACACAACGCCTGGGTACACCGATGTTTTACGGTGGTCCTTCGGCTGGTTACTTCGCCACACGTGACGAGTACAAGCGGAATATGCCGGGACGAATCATCGGATGGTCCAAAGATAAATATGGCAAACTCTGCTACCGAATGGCCCTGCAGACACGCGAACAGCACATCAAACGGGAAAAAGCGACTTCCAATATTTGTACGGCTCAGGCATTACTCGCAACAATGGCCGGCTTCTACGCCGTATATCACGGACAGGAAGGAATCAAAACGATTGCTTCGCGCATCCACAGCATCACCGTTTTCCTTGACAAGCAATTAAAGAAATTCGGATATACCCAAGTCAATACACAGTATTTCGACACACTACGTTTCGAACTGCCGGAACACGTTTCAGCCCAACAGATTCGCACGATTGCATTGAGCAAGGAAGTAAACCTGCGCTATTATGAGAATGGAGATGTAGGCTTCAGCATTGACGAGACAACAGATGTAGCAGCTACGAATGTGCTGCTTTCCATCTTCGCCATCGCTGCCGGCAAGGATTACCAGAAGGTAGAAGATGTACCGGAAAAGAGCAACATCGACAAAACGCTGAAACGTACCACCTCTTTTCTCACGCATGAAGTATTCTCCAAATACCATACGGAAACGGAAATGATGCGTTACATCAAACGTCTGGACCGGAAGGATATTTCATTGGCACAGTCTATGATTTCTCTCGGATCGTGCACTATGAAGCTCAATGCAGCCGCTGAAATGCTGCCTTTGAGTCGTCCGGAATTTATGAGCATGCACCCGTTAGTACCGGAGGATCAGGCAGAAGGATATCGTGAACTGATCGGCAATCTGAGTGAGGATCTGAAGGTTATCACCGGATTTGCAGGTGTCAGCCTGCAGCCAAATTCGGGTGCTGCGGGAGAATATGCCGGCCTGCGCGTTATTCGTGCATATCTTGAAAGTATCGGTCAGGGACACCGCAATAAGATATTGATTCCGGCTTCGGCACACGGCACAAATCCGGCATCTGCCATACAAGCCGGATTTGAGACCGTCACCTGCGCATGCGATGAGCAAGGAAATGTGGATATGAACGACCTGCGTGCCAAAGCCTTGGAAAACAAAGAAGAACTGGCAGCATTGATGATTACCTATCCGTCAACACACGGTATCTTCGAAACGGAAATAAAAGAAATCTGTGAGATTATCCATGCCTGCGGCGCACAAGTATATATGGACGGGGCCAACATGAATGCACAAGTAGGATTGACCAATCCGGGATTCATCGGTGCAGATGTTTGTCACTTGAACTTACATAAGACGTTTGCTTCACCGCATGGTGGTGGCGGTCCGGGTGTAGGTCCTATCTGTGTAGCAGAGCATCTGGTGCCGTTCTTACCGGGACACTCGATCTTCGGCAATACACAAAACCAAGTTTCCGCAGCTCCGTTCGGTAGTGCGGGTATCTTGCCTATCACGTACGGTTATATCCGGATGATGGGAGCAGAAGGGCTGACTCAGGCAACTAAAATCGCCATTCTCAATGCCAACTATCTGGCTGCCTGTCTGAAAGATACTTACGGTATTGTTTATCGGGGAGCTACCGGTTTCGTTGGACACGAAATGATTCTGGAATGCCGCAAAGTACATGAAGAAACGGGAATCTCTGAGAATGATATTGCCAAACGCCTGATGGATTATGGCTATCATGCACCGACTCTCTCCTTCCCTGTTCACGGTACGCTGATGATTGAGCCGACCGAAAGCGAAAGTTTAGCAGAGCTGGATAATTTCGTGGATGTCATGCTGAATATCTGGAAAGAAATCCAAGAAGTGAAAGATGGAGAAGCAGACAAGAATGACAATGTATTAATCAATGCCCCGCATCCCGAATATGAGATTGTGAATGATAATTGGGAACATTCTTATACACGCGAAAAAGCTGCGTATCCGATAGAAAGCGTACGTGATAATAAATTCTGGGTGAACGTGGCCCGCGTAGACAATACGTTGGGAGACCGGAAGTTATTGCCGACCCGCTACGGAAGGTTCGAATAAGAATAAACTTCCAGAGGAAATCTGTACACAGGAAAAAATAAGCCCGGGGCTCGCATCTGCTGAGCTCCGGGCTTACCTTTGCAGGCACCGAAGTATTCCGATAAGCACCGAGCTAAATGAACATAAGAAACGATGCCGGAATCTTCCGGTTATCATACTGCCTTCATTCCATGTTTGCCGGAAACATAGCTGGGTCCTATCTGACAACAGTCACTGTTCCAGCCTTGACCGCCTTCTCCCTCATTGAGATTTTAGGATCGGCATATCCCAAAGCTACACAGCCATATACTTTATGGTCTTTCGGTACACCCAGCGAAGTTATCAATTCACGGACTTCGGGATCATCGCAAGTTGTTCCTAACTGATTGATCCAGCAAGAACCGATCCCCAGAGAATGGGCAGCCAAAAACATATTCTCAATAGCACAGGCACAGTCCATACCGGCCCACCATTGCGTCGGTTCATTGGATACGATCACTAAAGTCGGGGCATGATAATAACAGCAATACGTTTTGCTGTGACCGCGCTCCTGTAATTTCGGCTCGTCACTTTTAGCGAAAGCTCCTTTAATCCGTTCATTCAATTCAGACAGTTTATCTGCATTCTGAATGGCAGTAAAATGCCACGTCTCCAAGTGCATCCCACTGGGGGCAAAAGTGGCAGCTTCCAAAATAGCCTGCAAGTCTTCTTCCGAAACCTGCCGGTCAGTATAAGCCCGTACACTACGACGCGCTTTGATGTTCTCTAAAACTTCATTCGTTTTCATATACTATATTTACTATACTTACAACTCGTTCACCACTTGCAATTATCGTTTTACGAGCCCGATCTTGGCATTCAGTTTGAAGTAATACGTTCCGTTTTCTCTTTCCAGAAAACCGTATTTGTCCTTATCCAGAGAGCCTTTCTCCAAACGGGTATTCAGAAACAGAAAATCCTCCATCACCGGTCTTTCTGACTTATGATAGCAAAGTACTTCTCCGCTCCCATCCATCAACAAGATACCTTCAACAGCCGAATCCTGTCCTGTATATATCTTCGCCGGACGCATGCCCAATGCTAACGCCATCAAGAACTGCTTTATTTTAAACTCATAAAAACCATGTTTGTTTACCAGCTCATCTTTTATCTTCAACGGGTTCATCTGTTTGATTACTTCCGTCAATTCGCTGATACGGGTAATATCATCCAAATGCATGATGCGTACCATTTCAGTCAGCACACGGGGGAAATGTAAATCAATCATCAAAAGATTGCTACGGAATACCCGATCTGCCACGTCCGAATATTTGAGTACCCCGCCCAAGCGTTCAATCAGCAACATTCGCTCTGCCACTTCATTAGGAGCTTCCGGCAACGCATTAATCTTATTTACGGTAGGAGTCGCAAATTTGACTCCGCTCTGCTCCAGTTTCAAGTTGGCTGTGCGGCCTCCGTCCAACAACGGGTTCATAGCCCCCAGCCGCGAACGGACGCTGAACCCGCTCAACGGTGCCTCCGGATGCCAGAAAGCAATATAAAAATCGGTACGATCTTCCGTCTTTGCTTCCAAATCGAAAATAGCGACCTCATCCAGAAACTCTTCCACGCCATCGGGAGAAGTGACCTCCTCTTCCGAAGAAGATTTGACGGCCTGTAAGATTAACTCTGCCACAATCCCGAAATCTTCCCGGGGAACGGACTTCTCACTATTTTCGCCTTTGATGCGGACACTCTCTTTTTCTATATAATAACAGCGTGTTCCGTCATGTTCTTCCCGTTGAATCATTGCGACAGGCCAGCTGATCTCTCCCTTCTTCGCCTTAGCCGTGCCCAACGCTACTTTTCCTTCCGCCAATAGACGAAAGAAAGTATAGAGTTCACACCATTCTCTTTTTGTTGCTTCAAATGCCATATATTCTTACTTTTCTTTATTACATTCATTCTGCCTGACAAGCTGCAATGGATTACTCTTCTTCAAGAATCCGTGCAGTCTCTACTTTCTCCAATCGTGCACGCAGTTTGGGCATCATGGAACGACGGATACGCAACGTCATGCTACAATCCATATCGTACGACTGACTGAGAATTTCCGGTTCTTCCTCCTTTACAATACGCATAATGTCGTTCATAAAAGGGTATTCAAACATCACAGTCACTTCCTCATCCACCGTTTTTTCTATAATGGTAGCGGCGGAAATTGCTTCGGCAGCGGCTGCTTTATAGGCAACAATCAGTCCGCTCGTACCCAACTTGATCCCTCCAAAATAACGGACTACAATAATCAGAATGTCAGTCAGCTCATTAGAGTTTATTTGCCCGAGGATGGGCTTTCCCGCCGTTCCCGAAGGTTCACCATTATCATTGGCGCGGAAATCCTTTCGCGCCGCACCCAACATATAAGCATAGCATACGTGCCGGGCATCATAATACTTCTTCTGATACGTTTCAAGATGCGCTTTTATCTCATCAAGGGTACGCACAGGCAAGGCGATGGCAATAAACTTGCTTCGCTTTTCTGTATAAATACCTTCGGAAGGTTCGACGATAGTTTTATAAGTATCTTCAGCAGTCATGCCGCAAAGATACGGCTTTCTTGATGAAATTCCATCTGCTGCCCGAAAATATTAGAGTATCTCACCGAAACGACTGCCTCATTTGATTCAATCGGGCAGGTTTTCAGGCAGATTCGAACGGCCATTCAGAGGCAATCGAGCGGTTATTTCAACACAAACAAGCGGTCAACTTCTCACAAACATCTTGTTGATTGTGAGAGATTGACCGCTCGATTTTTATAAAGTATATACTTTAATCCAATTTATGAATTACTAGTCCCGAACGAAGTTTCGGTTCGAACCAAGTCGTTTTGGGCGGCATAATATTACCGGTGTCAGCAATGTCCATCAGTTGCTTCATGGATACAGGATAAAGTGCCAAAGCTACTTTCATCTCTCCACTGTCGACACGTTTCTTCAATTCTCCCAGACCACGGATACCACCAACAAAGTCGATACGCTTATCGGAACGGAGGTCTTTTATTCCCAAAATCTCGTCTAAAATCAGATTTGAAGAAATAGTAACATCAAGTACACCGATAGGATCATTGTCATTGTACGTGCCTGCCTTTGCAGTCAGACTATACCACTTGTCACCCAGATAGAGCGAGAAATTGTGTAAACCGGACGGTTTGTAAATTTCAGTTCCCTTTTCCTCTACAACAAAGTTCTTGTCCAATGCTGCAAGAAACTGTTCGGGAGTCAGTCCGTTGAGGTCTTTTACTACACGGTTATAATCGATGATAGTCAGCTGATTGGCAGGAAAACATACAGCCATGAAGTAGTTATACTCCTCATCACCGCGATGATTCGCATTCTGCTTTGCTTTCTCAGCCCCCACCAAAGCGGCAGCAGCGGAACGGTGATGTCCGTCGGCAATATAAAGAGCCGGCATTTTAGCAAATTCAGCAGTTATCGAAGCAATATCTTCGTCCTGGTCAACAATCCAGAAAGTGTGCCCGAAGCCGTCACCCGGAGCGATGAAGTCATAAACAGGCTTCTCGGCGGTATATTTCCGAATGATTGTATCCAGTTTCGCATTATCGGGATAAGCAAAGAATACCGGTTCGATATTCGCATTGTTCACACGGACATGCTTCATACGGTCTTCTTCCTTATCACGACGGGTAAGTTCGTGCTTCTTGATGATGCCGTTCATGTAATCAGGAACATAAGCGCCTACTACCAGCCCGTACTGAGTTTTCCCGTTCATGGTCTGGGCGTAGATGTAATAGTTTTCCTTAGCATCCTGCACTAACCAGCCTTTATCCTGAAACAACTGGAAGTTCTCGGCAGCTTTCTTATAGACACACTCATCGTGCTCATCCGTGCCAACAGGAAAATCTATTTCGGGCTTAATGATATGATAAAGAGACTTTTCGTTTCCTTCTGCTTCTGCACGTGCTTCTTCTGAATTTAACACATCGTAAGGACGTGAAGCAACCTGTTCAACCAGGTCTTGCGGCGGACGAACGCCCTTGAAAGGTTTAATTATTGCCATGATATTAGTATTTTATATATATAAATTAAAAGCCACAGACTTCATGAAAATCTGTGGCTCAAATATACTACTTATTTCTAAAAAAGACATTCTGTAACAGAGTGTTTTTATTCAGAATATAACTTACTTGTTTACTCTGAACTTCTCGCAGCCGTCTTTCAGGAAACCGACAATCTGTTGAGCAGCAGCAATACCAGCATTGATATTTGCTTCGGCAGTCTGTGCACCCATCTTCTTCGGAGTAGAGAAATAACGTCCGGCAAACTTCTCTGCAAATTCAGCGTTAGCAGCAGGCATGATATCTGTCATATACTTGAAGTCAGCACGTTCTTCCATCAATTTGATCAGCTCGGCTTCGTTGATCACTTCCTTACGGGCAGTGTTCACCAGCATAGCACCTTTCGGCATGTCTTTCAGCAAAGCGTAATTGATAGAGTTCTTCGTCTCAGCAGTTGCCGGAATATGAAGAGACACTACCTGACAAGTCTTGTACAGTTCTTCTGCCGAATCAAGAGCTTTCACACCATCTTTCTCAATCACTTCTTTCGGGCAGAAAGCATCGTAAGCATATACTTCCATTCCGAAGCCTTTAGCTATACGGGCAACGTTACGACCCACATTTCCGTACGCATGGATACCCAGTTTCTTACCCATCAATTCTGTACCGGAAGTACCGTTATAGAAGTTACGAACGGCGTATACCATCATCCCTAAAGCCAGTTCGGCAACTGCATTCGAGTTCTGTCCCGGAGTATTCATTACACAAACATTGTGAGCAGTGGCAGCAGCCAGGTCTACATTATCGTATCCTGCACCTGCACGAACTACAATCTTCAATTCTTTGGCAGCATCCAGCACTTCTGCATCAATAATATCACTACGGATAATGATAGCGTTAGCATCTTTCACTGCGTCCAGCAACTGTGCCTTATCGGTATATTTCTCCAGCAAAGCAAGCTCATATCCGGCTGCTTCGATTTCTTTACGGATACCGTCTACAGCAACTTTGGCAAACGGTTTTTCAGTAGCTACAAGTACTTTCATAATTAATCTATATCTTTTGAAAAAAGATTCACCACAGATTTCACCGGTCTACACACTATATTCAATAAGATTTCAGTGTAAATCCGTGCAATCTGTGGTGACTCTGTTTATATTATTAATGAAGTTTTTCAAATTCCTGCATGCAGTCGATCAAAGCCTGTACGCTTTCTTTCGGCAGAGCATTGTAGCAAGAAGCACGGAAACCACCCACTGAACGGTGTCCTTTGATACCTACCATACCTTTTTCTGTAGCGAACTTCATGAAGTCAGCTTCCAGGTCTTTGTATTCGGGAGCCATTACGAAGCAGATGTTCATGCGTGAACGGTCTTCCTTGGCAGCAGTACCTACAAACATTTTGTTACGGTCGATTTCAGCGTACAGCATATCAGCCTTTTCGATAGCACGACGTTCCATTTCTTTCACACCACCCTGTGCTTTGATCCAGCGCAAGTTCAGCAATGCAGCATAGATAGGCACTACCGGAGGAGTGTTGAACATAGAACCGTTGTCAATATGAGTCTGATAGTTCAGCATTGACGGGATGTAACGGGACACTTTACCTACTGCATCATTCTTCACGATAACGAATGTAACACCGGCAGGAGCCAGATTTTTCTGCGCACCACCATAAATACAGATATATTTAGAAACATCGATCGGACGTGAGAAAATATCAGAAGACATATCGGCAACCATTGGAACCGGAGAGTCAAGGTCTTTTTTCAATTCTGTACCGTAAATCGTGTTATTTGTGGTTATGTGAAAATAATCTGCGTCAGCAGGAATTGTGTAATCTTTCGGGATGTAAGTATATGTAGCTTCAGCGGAAGAAGCAACTTCTACAACTTCACCAAACCCCTTAGCTTCTTTCATTGCTTTCTTTGCCCACACACCTGTATTCAGATAAGCAGCCTTTTTTTTCAAGGAAGTTGAAAGGTACCATGCAGAACTCCATACTAGCACCACCGCCCAGGAACAGTACCGAATAACCTTCGGGGATATTGAGTAATTCCTTGAATAATGCCTCTGCTTCGTCAACCACAGGTTGGAAGTCTTTGGCGCGGTGACTGATTTCCATCAGGGAGAGACCAGAGCCGTTGAAATCTAAAATAGCCTTCGCTGTATCCTCTATCACCTCACGCGGAAGAATGGAAGGTCCTGCATTGAAATTATGCTTTTTCATTTGAAGTTTGTTTTTGGTTTAACATTTCGTTAGTTTATGTCTTTTGACCTTGCGAATTTACGAATTTATTTCCGGTGCACAAATCTTTCCTTATAAAAATACTGTTTTAAAGCAGATTTCTCTTTCTTTTTATTGGTTTATACAACATATATACACCATATTGTTATCTATACATGTCAAGCAAGGGATAAAAGGTGAAAATATAACCTGACGGGAATAATCACTTATAGAGTGAAAGAAAAATGCTTGCTAAATGAATATTTATAAAGAAACACAGTGAAAAATAAAAGAAAGATCTCCTACTTGGCTTCTTCGATAATAGTCTTCATCCCCTTGATTTTCTCACCTTGAATGAGGTTCAGAAGCTGTTTTACTTTAGCCCGGCGAACGGCTACAAAAGCATAATGCTCTTTCACATCAATCGCCCCTACATCTTCGCGGGTCAGATTACCTTTCTTATAGAGGAACCCGGCAATATCCATCCGGCTCAGCTTCTCCTTTTTCCCCTTACCTATATATATAGTAGTCCAAACGGATTTGGGAGGACGGGCAGGATTTTCGGGCAACTCCATTGTTTCCATGTCTTGAGGAATATATTCCGGAAGTTTCTCTTCAGCATGAAGAATAAGGTAAGATGTACCCGTTGCGTCCCAGCGTGCCGTACGTCCGTTACGATGTGTAAATGCTTCCTCGTTCACCGGCAGATGATAGTGGATGATATGCTCTATTTCCGGGATATCAAGTCCGCGGGCAGCCAAGTCGGTAGAGATCAGTACATGGCAGCTACCGTTACGGAATTTATATAACGCCCGTTCACGGTCCGGCTGTTCCATACCGCCATGAAAACGTTCGGCAGACAGTTTCTTATCTTCCAGCAACTTATGTACCCGGTCCACTGCATCCCGATGGTTACAGAACACAATACTGGAACTGCTTCCTAATGTACAAAGCAGATTATAAAGCGTATCAATCTTATCTTTGGAAGGAGAAAGCACCTTCATCAGTTTCAACCGGGTCTCTTGCTCGTGAGAAGTTTCCGGAAGGAAATCCAGTTTGACCGTCCGGTTCAGCCCTGTGAACTGAGGGATTTCTTCGGCATCAGTAGCCGAAAGCAATACACGCTTTTTCAAACCGGGAAGCTGGGCAATAATCTCCGCCATTTCATCATGGAAGCCGAACTCCAGTGACTTGTCAAATTCATCGATAATCAAGGTTCCGATGGTTTCGGGATCAAAGTTTCCTTTGGCCAGATGATCGGTAATACGTCCCGGAGTACCTATTATAATAGCAGGGTGATTTCCGGCGATGCTTTTCTTTTCTTCGGCAATGGGATGACCACCGTAGCAGCAACAAGTCTTCCACGAAGTTCCCATACTCCGGAATACGGTATCTATCTGTAAAGCCAGCTCACGGGAAGGGACCAGGATCAGTACCTGCACACTATCGTTATTCGGTTTGAGTGTAAGCAGCAGAGGCAAAAGATATGCCAATGTCTTACCCGAACCTGTCGGTGACAACAGGATAACATCTTTCTTACCCGTTCCCTGTTCGAGTGCAGCTTCCTGCATCGGGTTCAAAGATTCAATCTTCAGATTCTGAAGAGCGGACTGTATGATTTCATTTTTCTCTAACATGGGGACAAAGATACAAAAAAAGGTTCTTCAATAGAAGATGTAGCCAAATTATTGGATTACTGAGCACCGAACTGACTACTGCCGGGCACCGAGCCGAACAATGCTGAGCCCCGTGACTACTGCCATTAAGCACCGAGGTGACTGCCATTAAGCACCGAGGCAACTGCCATTAAGCACCGAGGTGACTGCTACTAAGCACCGAGGCAACTGATAAGAAGTACTGAAGCAATAAAATCGGTCAGACGACATCTATAAAAGAAGGCGGGAAATCTGAAAAGGACCATCGTCTTTTTCAAATTTCCCGCCATATACTCCAAAAGTTTCATTTCAGTCTTTTCATAGACTGATGTCATGTTATTCTGGAAACAGGTCTTGGAGTAATCTCTCTCTGTTATCCGCCGAAGTTGTCGAACATCAGGTTCTGAGCCGGAACGCCGAGATCATCGAGCATCTTCTCAACAGCTTTCGACATCGGGCCAGGACCACACATGTAGTATTCGATATCTTCGGGAGCTTCGTGATTCTTCAGGTAAGTTTCATAAATTACGTTGTGTACGAAGCCCGGAGTATATTTCACACCAGCAGCATCAGCAGCAGGGTCCGGACGGTCAAGTGCCAGATGGAATGTGAAGTTCGGGAAATCCTTTTCGATTTGCAGGAAGTCTTCCAGATAGAACACTTCGTTCAGTGCACGGGCACCGTAGAAGTAAGACATCTTACGGTCAGTGATATGCAGTGTCTTTGTCAAGTGCATGATCTGCGCACGCAACGGAGCCATACCGGCACCACCACCGATCCACATCATTTCCTTGTTAGAGTCGAGAATCGGATGGAAGTCTCCATAAGGACCACTCATTATTACCTTGTCACCCGGTTTCAGCGTAAAGATATAAGAAGAAGCGATACCCGGCATTACATCCATAAATCCGGGACCTTGTTCTTTCGGCTTGAACGGAGGGGTAGCGATACGTACAGTCAGCATGATACGGTCACCTTCTGCAGGATAGTTGGCCATAGAGTAAGCGCGGATTGTTTCCTCTTCGTTCTTACATTTCAAGCCCATCAAGCCGAATTTTTCCCATGCAGGCAGATATTCGTCACCGATCAGGCTCTTGTCAATGTCCTTATCGTAATCCATTGAGAATTTAGGTATCTTGATCTGTGCGTAAGAACCCGGGATAAAGTCCATGTGTTCGCCTTTAGGCAATGCCACGATAAACTCTTTGATAAATGTAGCCACATTCTTGTTGGAGATCACTTCGCACTCCCACTCTTTCACGCCGAGTACAGACTCGTCAATCTTGATAGCCATGTCACTCTTCACTTTCACCTGACAGCCCAGACGCCAGTGGTCTTGTTGCTGTTTACGGCTGAAGTGAGGAACTTCAGAAGGCAGGATTTCGCCGCCACCTTCGAGTACCTGACATTTGCACTGTCCGCAAGAGCCCTTGCCACCACAAGCGGATGACAGGAATACACCGTTTACGGCCAGCGTATTAAGCAATGTGGAACCGGACTCTACTTCCAGTCCTGTTTCGCCATTGATCGTTAGTTTCACGTTACCTGACGGTACCAGAAATTTCTTGGCAACCAGCAAGATAACAACAAGCAACAGAATAACCACAAGGAATACCCCAATGCTTGATAATATTAAATTCATATCCATTGTCTTATTCCTTTCTTTTTAGATGTTCAAACCAGAGAAACACATAAATGCGATTGCCATCAGACCTACAGTGATAAATGTGATACCCAGACCTTTCAGCGGAGCAGGTACATCAGAGTAAGCCATTTTCTCACGGATAGCAGCCAGACCGACGATAGCCAGCAGCCAGCCGATACCCGAACCGAGTGCGTAAGAAAGAGCATCCCATACATCACCGATGTATTTCGGATCGCTTGCACCCAGGTTGATGCGTTGTTGCATAAACAAAGAAGCACCCATGATAGCACAGTTTACGGCAATCAACGGCAGGAAGATACCCAGTGAAGCGTACAGCGACGGGCTGAAACGTTCTACCACCATCTCTACCAATTGCACGATACCGGCAATAACGGCAATGAAAAGAATAAAACTCAGGAAGCTGAGGTCAACGCCTTCGATAATAGCGTTGGCAGCCAGCACTCTCGTTTGCAATAAATAGTTCACCGGAAGTGTAACCAGTAACACAAAAGTTACCGCGATACCCAGTCCTACAGCAGTCTTCACATTCTTTGATACAGCCAAGTATGAGCACATACCCAAGAAGAATGCGAATATCATATTGTCCACAAAGATGGAGCGGACGAATAAACTTAATAAATGTTCCATATATTTTAATTAAGAATTAAGAATGAAGAACTTAAGAGTGTTACACATACTAATAAATCAGGAATGATGTAAACGAATGACCCGGCAGCAGATACTGCACAGACAATTCTTCATTCATCATTCTCCATTCTTCATTTATATTAATTACTTTCTTCTTGCAGCTCTTTGTGACGTGCACGCTGATACCATATAATGCAAGCTACGATGATCAATGCCATCGGCGGCATCAACATCAGACCGTTGTTCACATAACCGATGTTCTGGATAGGCTCGTAGTTCAAGATATTGAAGCCAAGCAGAGTTCCCGAACCAAGCAGTTCGCGGAAGAATGCTACGATCACCAGAATTTTGGCATAACCCAAACCATTACCAACACCGTCAAGGAATGATTCCCAAGGACCGTTCTGCATGGCAAATGCTTCCAGACGTCCCATCAGGATACAGTTGGTAATAATCAAACCTACATATACCGAGAGCTGTACGCTTACATCATATGCAAACGCTTTCAGAATTTCACTTACGATGGTAACCAAAGCCGCTACCACTACCAACTGAACGATGATACGGATACGGTTTGGAATCGTCTTACGCAACAGTGAAATAACCACGTTAGAGAAAGCCGTAATAACCGTTACGGAAAGCCCCATCACGATAGCAGGCTCCAGTTTGGCAGTAACAGCAAGTGCAGAACAGATACCAAGCACCTGTACGGTTACCGGATTATCGATTCCCAACGGAGCAGAGAATACTTCTTTATTCTTCTTTGAAAACAGTTGTCCCATATTCTTTATCCTCCTCCTTTATTATTTAGTTAAAAAACTTATGTAACTATTCAGGCAAGCTTTCAGCATGGCGTCCACACCCACCGAAGTGATTGTACCACCAGAGATACCGTCTACCTGGTAATCAGGTTTCTCTACCTTGCCGTTCTTTACAACACCCAGGGCAACAGCACCATTCTCGAGTGTCTTTTTGCCCACAAATTCATTTTGGAAATGTTCAGTAGCGATTTCCGCACCCAACCCCGGAGTTTCACTTGCGTGTGAGAAGTAAACACCGTAAACAGTGTCTTTGTCCTCATTCAGGGCAACATATCCCCAGATACCGCCCCAAAGACCGGCACCGTAAACTGGAAACACATATTTAGTCTGGCCGTCCACATCACATACGAATACGTGCAGACGTTGGTGTTCTTTGGCTTCTTTCTCGTAGTTAGTAGCAAACTCGTCTGTATTTTCAGCCAGTGTGCCGTCTACGTTCATCAGCATATCACCTTTTACATATTTCTGATACTCAGCATCAGCATCTTCCACATTCTTAACGTTCAATGCGGCAAGAATCTGCTTTTTAGTGTCCAACTGCACATTCTTGTCTTGTGTAGCTTTCAGTGAAGAACTAACGAATGCCAGCAGGAATGCAACGATAACAACCATTACCGAAGCATAAATGATAGTATAACTATTACTATTTGTATTCATTTTCATTCGGTATTATTGGTTAGACTTAACAGCGCGTTTTTCGCGGCGGCTGATGTTGCTCTGTACTACACAGTAGTCAATCAGCGGAGCGAAGATGTTCATCAACAGGATGGCGAGCATCATACCTTCAGGATAACCCGGGTTCAGCACGCGGATAACGATAGCCATCACACCGATGAGGAATCCGAAGATGTATTTACCTCTTTCCGTACGTGCGGACGTCACGGGGTCGGTAGCCATGAACACAGCACCGAAGCAGAAACCACCCAGTACAAGGTGTTCGTACCAAGGCATCTGAGCCATTGTATTGTTTTCCATGCCGATAGCATTGAATACCCAAGCCATGAATGCACCACCAACGAATACGGAAATCATTGTTTTCCAGCTTGCAACGCCTGTCCACAACAGGATAACGGCACCGATCAAGATAGCGATCACACTGGTTTCACCGATAGAACCGGGAATCAGACCTGTGATCATATCCATGCTGAACGGAGGAACCGAACCCGAAGTAGCTGCCTGTCCCAACGGAGTAGCAACAGTCAGACCGTCTACTGCCTGTCCCATACCGAAAATCGTGTCGCCGGATACCCAAACAGCATCACCGGACATCTTAGTAGGATAAGCGAAGAACAGGAATGCACGGGTGATCAACGCTACGTTGAACACATTCATACCTGTACCACCGAATACTTCTTTTGCAAAAATTACAGAGAATGCAGTAGCTACGGCAAGAATCCACAGCGGACAGTCTACCGGAACAATCATCGGGATCAGAATACCGGAAACGAGGAATCCTTCCTGGATTTCTTCCTTCTTCCATTGAGCTACAACGAACTCAATTCCCAGACCTACTACATAAGATACGATTATTTTAGGCAATACAGCCAGGAATCCGTAGATAAACATTTCGATGAAGCTGCCAGTAGCACCTGTATGGGTGAAATGCTGGTAACCTACGTTGTACATACCGAACAGCAACGCCGGTACTAACGAAATAACCACAATCGACATAATACGCTTGCTGTCGATCGCGTCGTGTATGTGCGTTCCCGTTTTCGCAGTCTTGCTGGGCACGAACAGGAATGTTTCGAAGCCGTCGAACACCGACTGGAATGCGTGGAATTTACCGCCCTCTTCAAAGTTCGGCTTTATCTTATCGAGATAATTTCTTAACGCTTTCATTAATATATTTACTATTTTACGATTTACAATTTACAATTTGCCATGCGGATTATGCCATTTCAGCACGCAGCATATCGAGTCCGGCACGGACGATGCGTTGCAGTTCCATCTTCGAAGAGCAGACGAATTCGCAGAGTGCGAAGTCTTCGGGAGCCACTTCGTAGATACCCAGCGCTTCCATGCGATCGATGTCACCGGCGATGATTGCTTTAATCAGGTATTCGGGCAGGATATCCATCGGGAACACTTTGTCATATTCGCCAGACATGATCATGTGACGTTCGCCACCTTTGATACGTGCATCCAGCGTGTATTCCTTTTTGCCCATCAACCAACTGAAATATGAATGATTGGCACTGAACTGGTTGAAGCGTGGCATGATCCATCCGAGCATTTCGTGGATGTCGTCACCTTCGGGGATTACAGTCAGCTGGCTATGGAAAGCGCCCAGGAATCCGTTCGGAGAAACTTGTTTGCCGCTCAGCACGTTACCGCTGATGTAGCGCAAATCTCTATCTTTTGTTACGTTTCCGGCAAATACGTTGGTCAGCAATGCACCTACCTGAAGTTTGCAGTAAGCAGGTTTCAACACTTCGGAACCTGTCACGGCTACTGTACGAGTGAAGTTCACACGACCTGTATTGAAGAGGCGACCGATGAAGATAACGGCTTGCGGATCGATTGTCCACACTGTTTCGCCCTTTGAAACGGGGTCGAGGTGGTTGATCTGAACACCTACGTTGCCGGCAGGGTTCGGTCCGTCAAAAGCGGTGATGGTAACGTTCTTAGCCTGTGTCAGTGCAGCAGCTTTCTGTTTCACGCTGATACTCAGGTAAGTTTTTGCCAGTTTGGCGAGGGCATCAAGTCCTGTCTGGAAGTTCGCTTCTTCGCCTTTCAATGCGAATTCGAAGTCGGGAGCCAGCGGATTGGTATCGAATGCGGAAACGAAGATGCCTTTCGGTGTCACTGTCGGATCTGCAATGATGTCATACGGACGTTGCTTGATAAATGCAAACAGACCTGCCTCCAACAAAGCGGACTTCACTGCCTCCGCATCCATGGAGGATACGTTCTTCTTACCAAATTCCTCGTAGTCCTGCTCAGCTGCAGCTTCCACCACGATGTTCAATACCTTGCGGCGAGCACCACGTTCAACGCTCGTCACTACGCCACTTACGGGCGAAACAAATTTCACTTCAGGATGATACTTGTCAATAAACAAGGGTCCACCAGCCATCACATACTCCTGCTCTTTCACTACCACTTTCGGTGTCACTCCAGGAAAATCATCGGGTACGAGTGCGTAAAATCCCGGCTCTTTCACTGTTGTGTACGTCTCAGCAGCTTTACCTTTCAGGTTTATGTCAAGGCCTTTACGTAACTTTATTACATTTGCCATGCTATATAAAATAATGGTTTCATAAAATTTGCCGCAAAAGTAATAAATAATAATGTGATTCGGGAGGAAAAAAGAAAGGAATTACGGAAAAATATCCGTAATTCCTTTTGTGTTCGCACACGTTCTTCAATAAAGCAGGCTGGAAGACCTTGCGGCGTACAAGTCTGTGCAGCGTGTTTGTCGGTTGGTTATTCTTCGCCGGCAAACATTGGATCCCATGCCGGCAGGCGGATCGGTTTTTGTTTCAAGACTTCGAGTGCTTTCGGAGTCACGTATTTTGTTTCCACAACGAGACGGAAGGTATATTCGTTGAACCATTCGTCGGTCATGATGAGATGTCCCTGATAGCCGGCTCCGGCACCCCAACTATTTTCAACCATCCATTTGGCCGGTTTTCCGTTTTTGTCCAGATCGACTGCCATGAGGGTCATGGCGTGGCTGGAGCTGCTGGCGAAGCTTTGGATGCGTTGCTTCTTGTCCATGCCGAAGGTAGTGCCCATCAGTGAGTCGTAATCATAGTTTTTGACGTCGAGCAGACCACGGTCAGAGTTCAGGAACTTGCCTACGTCGCAGGAGTAGTACATCATGGTGCTGTCTTTCAGAGAGGCGATCGCCATTTCTTTGATGTCCTCTATAGGGAGGTTGACATATGTCCAGTTCTTGCCGTCGTAGCGGTGGCGGTCGTAGTCTATTTCATAACATTTGTAGTACTCGCGGCTGGGGTCGTTCATCAGCATCACGTAGTTGTCTATCAGGTTCTCGTCACCGTATTTCTTCAGGAAAGAAAGCGGAGTGTAAGTAGCGGTTTCTACAGGCTCGCCTTTGGCATTGTATTGCGTCCATGTGAATTCTGTGGGAGGTACACCCAAGTTCAGGACAAGCATGCGGTAGATGGTACTCAACATTTCTGTTTTTGCTTTCTCCATGGCGGCAGGCTTGGCGTTTTTCGATGCCATGTCACGGAGCTGCAAGCCTTGTTCACGAAGTTTCAGAGCGATCAGACTCGCCATGCGGGCGGTGTTTTCGCTGCTGTTCGTTTCGGGCATCACGTCTTTGGGGACGAGACCGTATTTGCTTACGATGTCCGCCACTCCGGTGAATGTACCGCCGTCGCTCAACGGATTGCGGAACAGCCATTCCACCATTTTATCGTTCATCGGCTTGTCGCTGGTATCGATGATGCCTTGCAGGAACAGGTTGGCCTTTTCCAGCTGATCGAAAAAGAAAGGATAGGTTTGCGAGAATTCGAAAGAACCCAGATTGTATTTGTCGATGGCTTTGGCACGCATTACGTTCAGACCGGTGAAGAGCCAGCAACGTCCGGACGATTTCTGGTCGGTGATACCCTTGGAGTTCACTTTGACAGAAAAATGCGTGTCCATCCCCTTCATGTTGTCCTGATTCAGGGCAAGCTTACGGATGTCGTTGTTGCTGATGGCGTTCCGGATAGCCTTGTCGGTAGAAGTGCCTTGATAACTCTGTTTGATTTGCTGCATCATGTCAGCGCTGATGCCGCCTTTCGCGTCCTGTGCCTGTGCAGAATAGTAAAGGGCACAGCAAACAAAAACTGATAAAATTCGTTTATTCATTATAGATCGTTTATTAATTAACTTTGCCTGTATGCTAATAGTAATCCGTATGCAATTCCGTTTTACATACTATTAATTGGCAAAAATACGATTCTTTTTTAGATTTATTATCTATGAGAATGAAAACTAATCGAAATAAAATAGTTTCCTTTGCAGCGGATTTCAAGAAAGAATATGAAGAGATATACAATAGGTATATTGATGATGTTTCTATTCATCAATATTTCGTTGGCCCAAACAGCTGACACAGCAGTAAAAAGCGATGAACTGCAAATGACTGCAACTTCTGTCAACGAAGTCGTTTCTACAAATAGTGAAGTAAGTCTGACAAGCAACGAAGTTGTTATGGCTCATGAAGAATCTTATTCAACAGATGGGGAGATTGCCCCGACAGACTCCACTCCCACCCTTTCCAAAAAAGAATTGCGACGTCAGCGGGTAGCGAAACGTAATTTACACTACAATATATTAGGTGGTCCCAGCTATACTCCTGATTTCGGATTTCTGATCGGCGGTAGCGCCTTGATGACTTTCCGTATGAACCCGAGTGACACTACCCAGCAGCGTTCGGTTGTTCCGATGGCTATCGCCCTGATGTTCGAAGGAGGTCTGAACCTGTTCACCAAGCCACAGCTTTTCTTTAAAGGCGACCGTTTCCGTATTTTCGGCGTCTTTGCTTATAAGAACACACTGGAAAACTTCTACGGCATCGGATACAGCACCAACAAGGACTATCCGCGCGGTGAAGACACCAGCGAATACCGTTATAGCGGCGTCCAGGTGAATCCTTGGTTCCTGTTCCGTTTGGGGAAAAGTAACTTCTTTGCCGGTCCGCAGATCGACTTCAATTATGACAAGATCACTAAACCTGCCGCAGGGATGATAGAGCAACCATCGTACATTGCTGCCGGTGGCACGGAGCACGGCTACTCCAATCTCAGTTCCGGAGTCGGTTTCCTGCTGACGTATGACACCCGTGACATTCCCGCCAATGCTTATCGGGGGACTTACCTGGATTTTCGTGGAATGATGTACAACAAAGCTTTCGGAAGCGACGATAACTTCTACCGTCTGGAGATAGACTACCGCCAATACAAGACCCTCGGACGACGCAGAGTCTTGGCATGGACGGTGCAGACAAAGAATGTATTCGGCGATGTTCCGTTGACCAAATACGCACTCAGCGGTACCCCCTTCGATCTTCGCGGTTACTATATGGGACAGTTTCGCGACAAGTCCTCACATGTGGTGATGGCAGAATACCGCCAGATGATCAATACAGATAAAAGTAATTGGGTGAAGAAGATGTTGAGCCATGTAGGATATGTAGCGTGGGGAGGATGCGGATTCATGGGTCCTACTCCGGGCAAGATTGAAGGCGTACTTCCTAATCTGGGACTTGGCTTACGTATTGAAGTTCAGCCTCGTATGAACGTCCGTCTTGACTTCGGAAGAGATATGGTGAACAAGCAGAATTTGTTCTATTTCAACATGACGGAAGCATTCTAAAAACAGCATTTGCACACTATTTACCGGAAAAATTGCAAAATTGACCGCATAGTGTATCAATAAATGAAATTAATCCTTATATTTGCGCTTGCTATAACACAGCAAAAGCAGATAATAGGGTTAATTTATGAAACAGAAAAAATGCCTCTTCGGAGGATTACTATGTTTGTTTGCCTCCATCGGAAGCGTAGCTGCGCAGGAGGTAAGCGACTATTCGAAACTTCAACCAAGTGATTATTCCAGCATTACACTCCCACCGCTGGATCTTCTTTTCGAGAACGCAAAAAGCGCTCCGACCTATGAATTAGCTACAGTAAAAGAACAAATTGAACGGAAGCTTCTGGCAAAAGAGAAGCGTGCCTTCTTAGGCTTTTTCAGTTTACGGGGCAGCTACCAGTATGGTATGTTCGGCAACGAGTCTACTTATACAGATGTAGCGATTGCACCTTACCTGACCTATGCAACACAGGCACAGAACGGATATACAGTAGGTGCAGGAGTCAATATTCCTTTAGATGGCCTCTTTGACTTGACAGCGCGGGTAAAACGCCAAAAACTGAATGTACGTACCGCCCAACTTGAAAGAGAAGTTAAGTTTGAGGAAATGAAAAAGGAAATTATCCTTCTATACGCAACTGCGACCTCCCAATTAAACATTCTTAAACTTAATGCCGAAGCCCTCATGCTTGCTAATGTACAATATAGTATAGCTGAAAAGGATTTCTCGAATGGAGCTATTGATTCGGGAACTTTATCATCTGAAAAATCTCGCCAATCTGACGCACAAGAGAAATTCGAAAACAGCAAATTCGAGCTAAGCAAGAGTTTAATGATACTTGAGTTAGTCACCCACACTCCCATTTTAAGAAACAAATAAACATACATTTATGGAATACATCCTTTATATCAGCAGATTCCTATATCGTATCCGTTGGTGGTTACTTATTGGAACAGCCATTATAACATTTGCTGTTTACTATTTTGGGAAACGCATGATAGGCAAAACATATAACGTAGAGGCAACCCTCTACACTGGTGCTGCTTCCGGCTACAATCTAGAAGGTGGAAATAACAAAGTGGATTGGGCGACAACTCAGAACGCTATGGATAACCTAATGAACATTATCAAGGCTGAAAGTACACTCAAACGGGTATCTATCCGATTATATGCCCGAAGTCTGATCAAAGGTAATCCAAAAGAAGACAATGAATTCATCAAAGCCAGCAATTACAACAGAATATATGAACACCTAAAGAACAGTCCGAACGGGAAAGAAATACTGTCATTAATAGATAAAAACAGCGAAGATAAAACGGTAGCCAACTTTTTCAATTACTTGAGACCGACCCAAGCAAACTATCTCTATGGAGTATTCTATTATAATTTGCCCTATTACTCTTATAATGATCTCAAAGCAATCAGAGTAGCGCGTAAAGGTGCCAGCGATCTGATTGAAATAAGTTATACGGCAAGTGATCCGGGTATCGCCTATAATACCATCGACATCCTGACCAAAGAATTTGTAAACGAATACAGTGCAATCCGCTATGGTGAAACAGATAAAGTTATCGAATATTTTAAAAGCGAACTTCAACGCATCGGAAAGGAACTTCGGCTTAAAGAAGACTCACTAACGCAATATAACGTAGAAAAACGTGTTATTAATTATTACGATGAGACCAAAGAAATCGCTGCCATCAACAAAGAGTTTGAGTTACGTGAACAAAACGTATTGATTGCATACAACAGCGCCAAAGCAATGTTAAACGAACTAGAAAAGCAAATGGGCAGCAATGCCAAACATGTAATCAACAATCTTCAGTTCTTGGATAAACTAAATGAAGCCGCTTCGCTTACAGGAAAAATCTCAGAAATGGAAACAATTTCAAGTGATCATCAGAATCAAGAAGCCTCATTACAGGAATATAAGAATCGCTTAAATCAAACACGCAAGGAGCTTTCCGAGCTTTCAAATAAATATGTAGAGAACAAATATACCAAAGAAGGAATAGCTAAAGAGAACATCATAGAACAGTGGCTTGAAGTAACCATGCAATACGAAAAAGCCAAATCAGACTTACAAATTATACAGCAAAGCCGTATAGACCTCAACGAGAAATACAGACAGTTTGCACCAGTAGGTTCCACTATCAAACGTCAAGAGCGTAACATAACTTTTATAGAGCAAAATTACTTGTCTGTATTGAAAAGCTATAATGATGCCCTCATGCGTAGAAAAAATTTGGAAATGACCTCCGCTGCATTAAAAGTATTAAATGCTCCGGCATATCCGATCAGTGCCATGCCCACTCCTTTGAAAAAAATGGTGATGGCAGCGTGTGCCGGTACCTTCCTATTTATTTTGGGGTTCTTCTTAATTCTTGAATTATTAGACCGTACTCTACGCGATTCTATTCGTACACGTCGTTTGATTGGACTTCCGATGTTAGGCGCCTTTCCAAAAGACTCTATTTTAGAGTATCACAATTATGTTGAAGAATCAAAAAGTATAGCTACAAAACAGTTAAGCAATAGTATCCTTCGTTTCTGTCAGCAAAAGAAAGAAGGATTGCCCTACATTATCAATTTTATTAGCACAGAAGGCGGGGAAGGCAAAAGTTATGTGATCGAAGCCCTAAAAAAATACTGGAACAGTATCGGACTTAAAACAAAAGTAATAACATGGAAGTCAGACTTCAGAATTGATTCACGAGAATACAACCTGGCCAAAAGCATTACCGATCTATACACATCAGAGGAAGAAGATATTCTCATCGTTGAATATCCCAATCTGCGGGAAGCTAGCATATCGCTGGAATTACTACAAGAAGCTAATCTAAATATACTCGTAGCCCGTGCTGACCGTGGTTGGAAAGAGACCGATAAGCTCTTGTCAGAAAAGCTAAGTCAACAAGTAGGTAAAACTCCACTTTATGTTTACTTGACACACGCATCCCGCAATGTGGTTGAAGACTACACTGGTATGCTTCCACCCTATACACTTTGGAGGAAAATAGTATACCGACTGTCACAATTGGCATTGACAGAAAGTATATTCACGTTCACAAAAAGAGAGAAGCAGCCGGCAACATCAGGAGATGAAGATGACGAATGATAAAGGAAAATACAGTCAATACTTAACAGTAGCCGGTAACTATTTTGCCAATAAAGGATGGGTACATTTGCTATTGGCAGGAGGATTGTATATATTATACAAAATGTTCTTTCGTACTTCCCTTCCTTTCTTTCTGACGATTAGTTCATTGCCTTTAATGACAGTTATTCTCTTATTGATTATCAAATATTCAAAGCAAAGTTTCTATACACTTTTCATTCTCCAATTCCTGCTGGTAGCAGCTTATGCAGTGACAGACATACCATTGGGAGTAGCAACATTAATGTGTACATTGTTTGCCGTTGTTTTGCTCTTTGCGTACGGAATGCATGAAAAAATTGACTGGTCGGAAAGTCGTAATGGTATGCTTATGCTTTTTCTGATATGGGGAGTTTATTGCATATTAGAGATAGCTAATCCGAACAATGTTCAGGCAGCATGGAATATCTCCATCACCCATTATCTCATATATCCTATTGTATGTGCTGTCATCGTACCGTTAGCAATCCGTAACATCAAGGGGATTCAGTGGCTTCTAATTATATGGTCTCTTTTCATCCTCTTGGCAGCAGCCAAAGGATATTGGCAAAAAAACTGTGGTTTTAATGAACGTGAGCAGTATTTTTTATACGTTTTGGGAGGAGCAAGAACTCATATTATTTGGTCCGGTATTCGTTATTTCTCATTCTTCAGTGATGCAGCGAACTTCGGCGTACACATGGCTATGGGTATTTCACTTTTTGGAATTTCACTTTTTTATATAAAAGGTGTATGGCTGAAAATCTATTTTATACTTGTCATTATTGCCGCCATTTACGGAATGGGAATTTCTGGAACACGGGCTGCGATAGCTCTGCCTATCGGTGCTTTAGGGAGTTTCATTATTCTTTCACGCAATCGCAAAGCATGTATTACAGGTATTTCAGTTCTTGCCTTGTTATTCTTGTTTTTCGTATGTACCAATATAGGAGATGACAATCAATATATCCGCAAGATGCGTTCTGCATTTCATCCTAGCCAAGACGCTTCCTATCAATTACGTGTAGACAATCGAAAGAAAATGAGAGAATTGATGATTCACAAGCCTTTTGGATATGGGATAGGGTTGTCCAAAGGCGACCGTTTCTATCCCAAAGAACGTATGCCCTATCCACCGGATTCCTGGTTAGTCTCAGTATGGGTAGAAACCGGAATCATCGGTCTAGTTCTCTACCTGGCTGTTCACGGAGTCCTTTTTGCATGGTGCGGATGGATACTGATGTTCAAGATCATGAACAAACGCCTGCGAGGCTTACTTACTGCCTGGCTCTGTACCGCTGCCGGATTCTATCTGGCAGCCTATGCCAACGACGTGATGCAATATCCCAACTCCATCCCCATATACACAGCCTTTGCCCTCTGCTTCGCAGGACCGTACATTGACAAGCGGATGCAGCAAAGTAAAGAAACAGAACTGAAAAACGAACAATAGATTATGATGAACGAACCTCAAGTCTCCTTTATCACAGTTTGCTACAACGGCTTTAAAGACACTTGCGAATTAATAGAATCGCTGCAAACACATGTACATTCCGTGAGCTATGAAATCATCGTCGTAGACAATGCTTCGCGCGAAGACGAAGCGACCAGAATCAAGGAGCTATATTCCGATATAGTCACCCTGCGGAGCGAGTCGAACCTAGGCTTCTCCGGCGGAAACAATCTGGGAATCAGAGTAGCCAAAGGAGCCTATATCTTTCTGATAAACAATGACACTTATGTTGAATCAGACGGATTCCACTACCTGACAGAGCGGCTGGAAAGTCAGAAAAACATCGGAGCCGTCTCTCCGAAGATACGCTTTGCCTTTCCTCCGCAAAACATACAGTTTGCCGGATTCACCCCCCTGTCGGCAATCACTATACGCAACGAAATGACAGGTTTCGGCTGTCCGGACGACGGCACGTTCGACACCCCGCACACGACCCCCTACCTGCATGGGGCGGCACTCATGGTAAAACGTGAAGTCATTGAGAAAGTAGGAGAAATGCCGGAAATATTCTTCCTGTATTATGAAGAAATGGACTGGTGTACACAGATGACAAATGCCGGTTACGAACTATGGTATGAGCCTCGTTGCACCGTCTTCCACAAAGAAAGCCAGAGCACCGGACAGTTCAGCAAGCTACGTACTTTCTACATGACGCGCAACCGTTTGCTCTACACCCGCCGCAACCGGAAAGGTGCTCAGCGGCTGCTCTCCATTCTTTATCAATCTACCATAGCTGCCGGAAAAAACAGCCTTCAGTTTGCCCTGAAAGGTCGTTTCGATTTATTTGCCACAGTATGGAAAGGTGTTGTCAGAAGCTTTTCTGTCACCTCTCCTATCCGATAACCCTTAAAAATGAAAGACCATGTATACCTTTATTGACTGGATTCTCTTTATTCTCCTGGCACTTTGTGTCGGTTATCTGCTGTTCTACGCCATTGCTTCCAAATTCTATCGTCCGCAAAAACTTTCCGAAGCACGTATCCAGCGTCGTTTTCTTGTACTCTTCCCTGCATACAAGGAAGACAGGGTGATCGTCTCCACCATCCGTAGTTTCCTCAAGCAGGAATACCCCAAAGAAATGTACGACGTTCTTGTCATTTCCGATCAGATGCAGCCGGACACGAATGCCGCCCTACAAGCACTCCCCGTCTGTTTGCAAGTAGCCGGCTATACCAACAGTTCCAAAGCCAAAGCCCTTACGCTGGCCATGAACGTCACTGCCAACGAATCTTATGACGTAGTAGTGGTCATGGATGCCGACAATGTAACGACACCCAATTTCCTCGCAGAAATCAACCGTGCTTTTGACTCCGGCCTGCATGCTGTACAAGCCCACCGCACAGGAAAAAACATGAATACAGACATCGCTGTTCTGGATGCGATCAGCGAAGAAATAAACAACGGATTCTTCCGCAGCGGGCACAACGCGATAGGATTGTCAGCCGGATTAGCCGGTTCCGGAATGGCATTCGACGTTCATTGGTTCCGCCGAAATGTAGGACATCTGCAAACATCGGGCGAAGACAAGGAGCTGGAAGCCCTGCTGCTAAAACAACGCATTCATATCGAGTATCTGGAACAACTGCCCGTATACGATGAAAAGACACAGAAAAAAGAAGGTATCAAAAATCAGCGTAAACGATGGATTGCAGCACAATACGGTGCATTGCGGGCTTCCTTGCCCGATTTCCCGAAAGCACTGATTCAGGGAAATATCGACTACTGCGACAAGATTCTTCAATGGATGCTGCCTCCCCGTCTGATACAACTGGTGGGAGTTTTCGGTTTCACTTTACTCTTTACCGCAATCGGCTTACTAATGAGTCTGCAAAGCGGAGAAAACGAGTGGTATACGGCCATCAAATGGTGGATACTATCAGCCGCCCAAGTTGCCGCCATGATCATACCTGTGCCGGGAAAGTTGCTGAACCGGAAATTAGGAAAAGCAATCCTGCAAATTCCGGCACTGGCACTGGCAATGATAGCCAATATGTTCCGACTGAAAGGAGCAAACAAAAAGTTTATTCATACTGAGCACGGAGAAGAATAAGGCCTTCGTCAAGCCCACTCCTCCTCCGCATCAAAGCACGGACAAGCCTTCACCCATTCCTCCGGCTCGATCTCCCCGTTCCCGTTCAGATCAGGGCTCAGATCACGATGCCCGCACACCCGGCAACCGGGATAATCACGCAACAACGTAAGCACAAGCACATGCATCGAGTGTACCTGCCATTCGGTACGGGTATCGGCAGGCCGCCCGTGACAGTCAAGTCCGCCCTCATAGCAAATGCCGATACTTGTCCGGTTGAATCCTTTCGCATGAGCTCCTATCCGTTCAATGGGGCGGGTAGTCTTGATGTCGCCATTTTTCCGGATATAAAAGTGGTAGCCGATCCCGTTAAATCCCCGCCGGCGGTGGCACACTTCAAGGTCTGTTTCCGTGAAATCCCTGTCCGCCCTAGAGGCGGAACAGTGGATCACAATCAGGTCAATCTTCCTCATCGACCTGCCCTTTCGTTCGTTTTCCTTTTCTCTTCCTGCGGAAGAAAAGCAGGATTTCCAATGCAATCTCCAAAATCTTGTCAATCATAACTTTTTATTTTTACAGGTTATTCATTTACAGGTATCACGCATTAATGATGCTGATATACTTACCGGACTAAACGGTAGGATCGGGAGCTTCCTCTTCCCCTCCATCGCCACCGGAGCCGCTGCCGCCGCCACTACCGGAGCCTCCGCCATCCCCGTTGCCTCCCGAAGCCGGCGCATTCTTGGAGATGAGTTCGAAGACCATGTTATTGTCCCCGCCACGTGTGGTGGCCGTGCTGTCGTTGGCAAGCCGCAGAGAATTATCGACCTTGAAACGAAGGTTGACACGAGTAATATTCCTCACCGTACAGTCCTTTTCCTGTTCCACGCCGGGACAAGTAAGCGTGGTATAGAAAATCCCCAAACCGTCAACCTTCACCTTATTCCCCGCTACGAGCACCTTCTTCATCGAGCGGACAAAGGATTGCATCACGTGCTCCACATCCTCCACCGAAAGCGAACCGATCGACTCGATCTCACGCGCCAGCGACCCGATAGAATAAAGTTTCGATTCCCCCGGCTTGGGTTTGAGCACATACACCATCGGCGATTTGTCATCACCAATCTTTTTTCTGCGCTGATAGCGCACCACAGACACTGTTGCCATACTGAATTTGTATTAAAGAAAAGAAGGACATTCTCCCTTTCTGTTGGTGAAACAAAGATACGGCAGCGCACCGGTGACTTCCCGGATTATGACGGATTGCGCCGGACTATGACGGGATAAAACGGATTAAGACGGATAAAAGCAGAATAAAGTGAATCAGAAACTGATTGAAAGCATACTAAAAGCGAATACAAAGTAACCATAAAGCAGATAAAAGCTGAAAAGCTCCCAACCAACCCCGAATACCGGATCAGTTCGAAAACCCGGTTGTTTTCAGATTATTTTTTGTACGGAAATGAACAAAATTATAAATTGAGGAT
>NZ_KV804302.1:0-5243 GCF_001811315.1 Bacteroides sp. HMSC067B03
AGCGACATTCGTCAAATTCCCTTTACGGGCGCACAAGGTACTCTTCAGCCGAAACTTCTGTCGCATATACCGCACTTTGTGTACCGCCAAGCCCTATCCAGACCTCTTTATAAAGCCGGTTGGCCGCATTGGCAAGATTGATGGAAAGTATCTGTGAGCGTTCCTTGTCCGTCAGGCCGAGCAGGTTCTGTATCTGGTCGAACTTGTTCTGGTACTTTCGTTGGTCAAGCAGTATCTTGCAGTCCGAATTGTTGATGATTGTCTCCTTTACAACCGGACTCGATATGATGTCGTCCACTTCCTGCGTCACCACAACCGCTTCGCCGAAAAATTTTCTGACCGTCTTAAACAAATATTTAATATAAGAGGCCATACCTTCCTTGGCGATTGCCTTTCATGCTTCCTCAATCAGTATCATCTTGCGGATGCCCTGCAAGCGTCTCATTTTATTAATGAAAGTCTCCATGATAATGATAGTCACCACCGGAAAAAGGACGGGATTATCCTTCACGACATCCAGTTCGAATACGATGAACCGCTTGTTCAGTAAATCCAGTTCCTTGTCCGAGTTCAGCAGATACCCGTATTCGCCGTTCTTGTAATAGGGTTCCAGCACGTTCAGAAAACCGTCCACGTCAAAGTCCTTCTCGCGCACGTTCTTGTCCGCCAGCACCTTGCGGTAGTCTTTCCTTACAAAGTCATAGAACGAGTTGAAGTTCGGCTTTATCTTCCGGTTCTTCTTTATCTTCTCGATATACAGGCTGACTGCGTTCGAGAGCGCCACCTCTTCCGAGCGCCGGGGCGGTTCGTCCTCCCTTTTCCATAAGGTCAGAATCAGCGTCTTGATGCTGTCCCGCTTCTCGATGTCATACCGGTAATCCTCGGTGAAGAACGGATTGAAGGAAATCGGGTCATTTTCCTGGTAAGTGAAATAAACTCCGTCATCCCCGTTCGTCTTCCGGCGGATCAGGTCGCACAGCCCCTTGTATGAATTTCCGGTATCCACCAGCAGGATGTGCGTGCCCTGTTCCCAATACTGCCTCACCATATGGTTGGTGAAAAAGCTCTTTCCACTGCCCGACGGGCCGAGGATGAACTTGTTCCGGTTGGTCACCACCCCTTTTTTCATGGGCAGGTCGGATATGTCGAGGAAGACGGGCTTTCCCGTCAGCCGGTCCACCATGCGCAGCCCGAAGGGGGAGAGCGAGTTCCGGTAGCAGGTTTCTGCCGTAAAGAAGCATAGTGCCTGTTCGGTGAACGTGTAGAAGCTCTCTTCCGAAGGGAAGTCCGCCTCGTTTCCCGGTATGCCCGCCCAGTAAAGGACCGGCAGGTCGGTGGTATTATGGCGGGGTGTACATTCCATCAGCGCCAGTGCGCTGCCCACGTCGTTCTTCACCCGCCGCAGCTCATCCCCGTTTTCGGCCCATGCAATCACGTTGCAATGGCAGCGGACGGATTGCAGCCCGTTGGTATGTGCCACGTTCAGGTATTCGTCCAGCCATTCCTTGTTTATCTGGTTGCTCCGGCTGTAGCGTGAAAGCGACTGCATGTTCTTCGCCGTCTTCTCGAAACGGGCGAGGTTCTCGCTGCTGTCGTCTATGAATATCCACTGGTTGTAGATATGGTCGCAGGGAAGCATGATACCCACGGGCGAGGCATAGCTCAGGCGGCAGTCCGAGCGGTCCGTGGAAAGACGCTCATAGCGTCCGTCGGTCCGTACCCTGCCCGGCAGGTCGTCGAGGTCGGAAAGGGTATGCAGGCAGAGCCGTTTGTCGCCGATACGCATCCCGTCCGGGTTCAGCTGCATGTCCTGCAACATGACGCTTCCGTCCGAAGACAGGGTCAGGTACCTCTCGATGATGCCCGGGCCGTCTTCCGTTCCCGTTATCTCTTCCGTGGACAGCCGCTCCAGCCTGGCAAGGCCGCTGTCATTCACGATACTCTTGAACTGTCCCACCGACTCCATGAAACGCTCCATCGTCTCCCTGTCCTGTATCTCTTTCGGCACCAGAAATTTCCGGCACAGCGTGTTCCAGTTGCTCTGCTGCCGGGAGCGTTCCCTGGTGGTCTTGGTGAGAAACAGGTAGCAGGTGTGGTTGAGGTAGGGCCGTTCGTTGAAGTGGCGTTCAAAACTGCGGGAGAGGAAGCCCGGGCCGTCTTTTCCGATGTCTGGTCTGTATTTCTCCGTGATGAAAATATCCTGCTTGTGGATGATTGAATAGTTCGGCAATACCTTGATTGCCTTGGCTCATGTGGCGTGCATCGCCTCATATTCCGCGGATGATACCGAAAACACTTCCGGCAGTGTCACCCGGAAAGCCACCGTGATGTCGGCGTCCTTGCTGACGATGCAGCCGTGCTCCACCGCCATGACGGGGAATTTGCTTTCCAGTGTGGATGTTGTCAATGTACTTCTCATGATTTACGATTGTTGTTTTTTAATCAGACGTGTGATACGTTTGCGTGAGAGGATTCTCCTGGGATGCTGCCGGGCGGCAAGGAGCTTCATCAGTCCGTGGCTGCCGAAACGCCGGTTCAGCGAAAAGGTCAGCCAGACCACTGCCGTGGCAGCCGATACCCCGAAGCCGATACACGTCCATTGCCCGATGCCCGCCGTGTACATGATGACGAACACCACGAACACGGCAAGCAGCCCGAAAGCAAAAATAAAAAGGTACTGGGCACGGAGCCCTTTGAACTCCACCTCACGGCCCACGCCTTTGTTTATCTCAAAGTCAGACATAAGCTGTTGTCTTTTATCTGTTCTTAGAGGAAGAATGACCTCAGGATAGTGGCGGCCACTATCAGGAAAATGCAGGCTCCGAACCATGAGCTGGCGGTTTTCGAGGTGTCGGGGTCGCCCGAACTGAATTTCTGGTAGACCTTGACGCCGCCTATCAGGCCGATAATGGCACCCACCGCGTACACCAGTTTCGTGCCCGGGTCAAAATATCCCGTCACCAACTGCGTGGCTTCCGTGATGCCCGCCTGTCCGTTTCCTTGTGCCATTGCCGCACCCGCTGCCGCCAGTACGGCCAGCATCATAATCAATCTTTTCTGTTTCATTGAATTCCGTGATTTTTAAGTGATTTAAAAAGCCACGGGCTACCCCTTGCACTATCCCCATAAGGCAGCCCGCAGCCGCTTATGGTTTAATGGTTCAGGGGGTAAGTTCCGGCAGGCAATCAGCCGGAGTCAAAATACATCTTTCGCATGGTTACATGATTGAATGGTGAAACTTCATTGTTAATTCTCTCCCGGGATGAGGGTCTGAATCATCCCGAATCGTAATAGCCTTTTGCTCTCATTGTCTTTACTGTCCTTATCGGTTTATTTCAAATATTCCCCACACTTGAATCCCTTGCGGGGCATATAGTTCTCAAAGGAGGAGGATTTGAACAGCCACATCCGGTTCGCCCACCGGGCAAGGTCACGCTCGTACCGCGTAGGCGTCCGTTCATTTCCATAATCCCGGAAAGGAATGACAAAAGGGGTAATTCCCAGTTCCCTGAGTACATTCAACCGGAACAGGTCCTGCTCAATGGTCGAATTGAATCCTATCAGTACGTAACAGGTTATCTTGTAGGGCTTCACGTGCTTTACCATCTCTTTCAGGCGGTCCCTCAGGTCAAGCTGTGGCAGGTCCCATGCGATATGGATGTTCTGCTTCATCCTGAGCCTGTTCAGATGCCAGGCCTGTTCCTCGTCCATAATCCTCACGTCCACGCCGTGCAGCTTCACGGGTTGCCCCTCTTTCATCAGATAATCCACTGCCGACCTTCATTGCGGGTTGGCAAAGAAATTGTTGTCCAGTACCTCAATCCATTTCCCTTTCGGGTTCAGTTCCACCGGTTCCACGGTCTGAATGTATCCTTCTTTCTCACGGACGAGGCAGAAAGGACATTTGCGGATGCAGCCTCTTGAAAAGAACTGGAGCGAAAAAGGGTATTCGGGGTAAATGGAATAGTCCATCATCCGGCTGTTCTCCACTGCTTCGGGAAGCCTGCCGGCTATGTCATACCCGGTGCCGCCCCTTACCACTTCCCCCACATCCAGCAGGTCATAGTCATAATCAGGCGTGAAGGTGAATACCTTGCTTGCCAATACCTTGTCATACCGCTGTCGCGGTGCCGCCCATTCCACCCGGTGCCCTTTTGCCTTGTAACAGGCCGAAAGGCGCATCAATGCGAAATTGGGGAAGTTATGCCCGTCCACATCTACCAGTCCTATGTTCATACAAATAAAATTTAATGGTGAATAGTTCCTGTTGTCTTACCGGGTGAATGCCGCAAGCGGTCTGTCATCCCGAATCGTAATGGCCTTTTGTCATTGCCGCTGTCGTTTTATGGATAAGTTAATGGAATGATTGTCTCTCCGGGAGTCGGTACGTTTCCCCCATAAGGGGAAGCCGCCGTTTGTCAACTTGAATCGAAATACGTCATAAACATGGATGATACGTTTTGTTGTTGGTATTCCTGCCGGTTCTCTCTTTTTACAGTGATACGGGCATCAACCCGTATCGAAATAGCCTCTTGCCATTGTTACCTCCTTTTTTAATCGGTTAGTCACTGTCCGGAGCAGCCCCGCCCATTTGCTCGGCTTCATCCAGAAATTTGCTGATACGGCTGTCGCTGCCATTGATACTTTCCAGTATCGAGCGTTCAATCTGCGTATCCCTGATATGGTGGATCGCCCTTAAAAGGGACAACCGTCTGTCTGTCGGAATCTCCCTGCCGTTGCAGAGGTCGATGATTAAATCAAGCTCTTCCGGCCCTATGCCGGTTGCCCCGTCCGAATAATCTTCGCGGACACAGTTCAGATCTTCCAGTTCCTCGTTCAACTCGTCGGTATCCACTCCGTCACCGTTTCCTCTCTGTCCGTCATCGCCTTCATGTCCGCCGGAACTCCCGTCCGGGGAAGCCCGCCACTCTTCCACACGCTTGTCCCGGAACAGATCCGGGATGCGCTCCGGCGGCACTTGTGCAGCCTTTGGCGGTGTCGTGTCCCCGTTTCTGCCAGCAAAAGTAGAGGCATTTTCCTTACCTGCAATAGCCCCGGAACCGGTGGCGTTCATTGGCGGCTGCTGGCGTGTCCCATAGCTTTTCGTGACGACAAGGCTGTCCGTTTCCGACTGTTTTTCCACCGTTTTTTCACTGTTTCTCTCCGCAGTCTTTTCTGTGGGCTTCATCGCCGCCTTGACAGGTGGAAGGTAAGCATTCGATAAACTCCCCCTTTCATTCTAA
>NZ_KV804303.1:0-15047 GCF_001811315.1 Bacteroides sp. HMSC067B03
AAGGCGCCGGGTGCTTAGCCAGTGGCCAGATAGCGAGTGCTAAAATCCCGTTATCCAGACTGATAAGTCCGCAACTCTATTGGGTAATGTCCGGCAGTGACTTTACGCTGGATATTAATAATCCCAAAGAACCGAAAGTGTTATGTGTGGGCAACAATCCCGACAGAATTTCAATCTATGGGGCAGCATTGGGACTTTATAATTCGAGAATCGTTAAACTGATAAACAAGAAGAGGCAACTCAAAAGTTGTGTGATTATTGACGAGTTACCCACGATTTTCTTTAAAGGTTTGGACAATCTGATTGCCACGGCACGAAGCAACAAGGTGGCGGTTGTGTTAGGTTTTCAGGACTTCAGCCAGTTGAAACGTGACTATGGTGACAAGGAGGCCGCCGTCATCATGTCAACTGTGGGCAATGTATTCAGCGGCCAGGTGGTGGGTGAAACGGCCAAAACATTGTCGGAAAGATTCGGGAAAATCCTGCAAAAGCGGGAGTCTATGAGTATCAACCGTAACGACACTTCCACTTCCATCAGCACACAACTGGACAGCCTGATACCTGCCAGCAAAATCAGTACACTTTCACAAGGTATGTTTGTCGGTGCCGTAGCAGACAACTTCGGAGAGACAATCAAGCAGAAGATTTTCCATGCGCAGATAGTAGTGGATAATGATGCCGTACAGAAAGAGACAGCCGCCTATCAACCCATTCCTGAAATCAGCAGCTTTCTGGACGAGGACGGCAATGATACGATGGAGCAGCAGATACAGGCCAACTACCGGCAAATCAAGCAGGATATTGTGGAACTAGTAGAGAACGAACTGATCCGCATAGAAAATGACCCAAAACTCAAACACTTGTTAGGTGGTGATGAAGGGGTACAGACGACGTCCTAAAACGGATAGTATGATATTAAATATTACAATTCCGAAGGCATATAGTCTTCGGAATTATTTCATAAGAATTTCAACAATTCTTCTCCATTCATCTCCTGTCAAGTTTGATTTTTTCGGTTTAAAATTATCCCAATCAGATGCCGATAATTCCTTGATTTTTTTTCTTAGAGAAGAATAGGAGAAATTTTTTAAGTCTCCATCTATAATATTTGCTAAACTAAATGATAAAGACCGTGGAATTCCCAGCATTCTTAATGCTAATGGTTTTTCACTATCTACTCCATAGTAAACTAATGAAGGAATGTAGGAATCTTGAATTTCATCTTGATTGCCTTTTACTATGCCTTCTAAAGCACTCAACCCCATGAAGTCTTGAAACGTATGTCATTCATCTTTTTCATAAACTCAGTCATACGTTCATCATCTTTCAAAGTCTTATAATTGGGATGAATTAAAGAAATAGAATTAAGTTTATCTCCTTTAACCCAAGCTGTTACCATTTTAGCTATTAGCTCTGGACTGAAAGGGGCCTCTTTAGAATCTGTTCCTAAATTTGTTTCTTTCAGTGTAGCTATCACTTTTATTTTTTCTGTAAGATTAGAATTGTCGCATTTATTAAACATGACATTCGGTTGCCATCCTGCTAAATTAGCAATAATATCATTTTGTGATTTCTCTCGCATTATTTTCAAAACAGACGGAACCGAGAAACCTGTTTTATCTGCAAACTGTAATGCACCTAAAGTTCCACTGTATTTTAATTCAATAGATTGATATATACTTTTGCATAGTTGGACAAATCTTTCTTTTTGTTCTTCAGTCTCAAGTAAGTAATATTGCAATGAATCCTTAAACAAATCCTCAACTTCCATTGCATACGTATTTTGTCCAGTAGTAAGTAAATGCACAAAATATTGAAACAACGGAGAAAATGATGAATACTCTCTAATCAAATCATAAATGCCATTTTCTTTCGACAAATAAGAGCGTACACTATTTTCATTAATAAAAAGTTCAGCTAATACACTTGCCAGTTCATCAGAACTCCTTTGAATAATACCTTTAAAAACATCCTCACTTTTAGAAGTATGAAAGGGCATTATTATTTTCCCGAAATTATCAACTAAAGTTCTACCAGCTCTTCCTGCTATATTCCAAAAATCATTGGAAGAGAGAACAGTATCCCCTTTTCTATAATCATCAAAGAAAACAGAAGATACAGGAAAGTTTACTCCTTCCGCTATGGTAGTAGTGGCACAAACATATTTTATTTGCTTTTCACGAATCAAATATTCAATCAAAAGTTTGGCCTCGTCTGACAATCCAGCATGATGAATAGCTATTCCTTTTGATAAATATTTTGTTAAGGTCGTTTCTTTCCCTATCTCATCGTCAATGTATTTTCTAACTAATGCTATTTCCTCCGTCTCTGCAAATGAATTCATCAGATTATAGATGAACCCCGCTCTCTTATTGGCTGTACCTCTACCATAACAAAGAATTAGCTGCGTTTTTCCTGTTTCCGCAAAATGCTTACTGGCAAATTCAAGAATACGGTCCTTTTCCGAACTACTTTGCAATTTATACGGATTATTGAAAGCCCCTTTTGTCTCACTTTTAAAAGATGTATCATAAGCAGATGACAATAATTCATATTTTATTTCATCAATATGTTTAGTCTTATGATTTTTTAAACCAATAAGCAACTTTTCTGCAGGCTTCCAGTCTATTTGAATAGTATTGCCACCCCCCAACCATTCAGCCATGACATCTTTTTTACCATGCAAAAAAGGAGAAAGCAACATAAATTTGGCATTAGGCCTTTCTCGTTTTAGGATGGCCATTAGCAACTCTAATCTTGCACCACGTTGACCATTCCCAATAGTATGTGCCTCATCTATGATAAATAAAGAAATTTCATTAACAGAAGGATGGTTTCTCCTGATTAGTAAATCAAGTTTTTCAGGAGTAGATACTAAAATATCTATCTTGTCACAAGTCAGAAACTCATTTTCCGTAGGGTCTATTTCTATGGCAGAAGATGTCTTTTCGACACAAATACCTAAATCTGACAAATCTGATTTTAAATCATAATAGACTTGATTAACTAATGCACGAGAAGGTACTACATATATAATTTTTGCGTCTGATCGCAAAGACTTTGTTACGATAATATTAAATTCTGCCAATAAAGTTTTACCGGCACTTGTAGGCATTTGAAGTATTGTAGCGTTGGCATATACATCTAACATTTTTTGAGCAAGAGCATTACGTTGAGAAGGAAGCAGTTCAAGAATTCCACTTTGGCTTTTTTTCTCACATAATAATCTAATCTTATCTTGGAATGCCGTATGAGACCAAATTGAATTTTGACCAATGGACTTTAAATCGTTAGAGATGATTTTAATAATATCTTTCAAACGATTTTGTGTATTCCCCAAAAGTTTATCTGCCATATCTATATGGACTCGAATGACATTCTCAATACGTTTAGGATATGAATAGCCGTCTATCAGATAGTGTGCCGTTTCCACAACTGCTTTTGAGGTATGGTACAATGCTAAAAGAGACAAGGCTTCCTTTACCTCTTCTTTATATTGAAAATTTTGAAGATAATTTTCCTCGAATTTCTCTTGCTCTGATTGTAATTCCGTAATAGTTTGCAATGCTTGCTTAACATCTACAAAACCATTATCTTTTCTTATAAGAAGAATAAGTGCATATAGAATTTTGGAAAGGACTCGACCTTTCCAATCTTCTGTAATAATATTATCTGAATAAAATTTTTTAAGATTTATACGCGCAGATATCGTGTTATCATCTTTTAATGCAATACTGGATAATAGAAAATAATATAATAGTGTGCTATCTACTTCATCTATGCCTGCTATTTTTTCAAATAATGAAAGATAATTCGAATCTTCTATTTTTATAGCAAGCAGTAACTTATAAGCATATTCCAAATTCTTGGTATTTTTACTCTCCTCAGATAAAGATAGAGTTGTATAAAGAACGGCTAAGCGAACAAGAATTTCTTGTTCGTTATTTGATATGCCAAGATTATAATCATATATTTCAGAAAGCCAATACGCATCTGCACTCTTTTCCAATAAAGAGCGTATTGATTCATCTTGTATTAAGCTATCTAAAATCTGATGGTTCATTGTTTAATAGTCTTTTGTACTTCCTTATAAAATAAATCAACAGTTTCACTTATCGTTTTCTGTGTGAATGATAAAACAACAAAATGAACGTCATTTGGATTAAAATCGGAGACATTAGTTTGCATCTTACCATAATCTTTTTCACCACAGCAAGTAAAATCCCGTATTAACGTACAGCCAAAAGTTAAAGTATATTTATCTGTTTGCCCTGTTTTCATGCAAAGTACAGCACAAGCAAAAGTCATAAAATCTTCAGCACCTAATTTACGACAATAATCTGATAATTTTTGTATTACCATTGGTAAATCATCATGATGTTTTTTTTGAGACTTATAAATAGAGTCCTCCGTCATATGTACAACATCTGGTGGAGTTTTTCTTTGTTCTGATACTTTTGCTTCTCCCAAAAGTATATTGAATAATCCATTATCAATGCGATAACCAATAGCGTCTAAACTACGTCCAGGTAATTGCGCAAGTTCTCTTGATGATATGTTTTTTAAAGGAATAATAAAGCGTTTATCTTCACCAATTTTTTCCTCAAAATAGTAAGTCATCAATAATTCACCTAAATCACTTCTATATATATCATTCAAAATAGTAGGAGCCAACCCTTGTTCGCGTTTCAAATCTACAGCTACTGCATTCTCTTTTATTACTTGCTTTAGTTTTTCTACATTAAAGCCACAATCACTTAATTGAGAACTATCTAACGAATCTATATTTACGTTTGTTGTTTCAGAACGTTGATTAATATATCGTTCTGAAAACTTTTCGATAAATTTATCAAAAACTTTAACGTCAAGCTGTACAAATTCGGGCATAAGCATGGATTTTGAGCAAAAGTATATAAAATACATGGAAACGCAAAAGAATAAATGTGGAATAAGACATGAACGAATACGATTTTCAAAAAGAGAAGTCTAAAAGAAAAAAGATGATAAGAGGTAAAACGCCAATATACGCCAACCACCGCCAATCATTTTCCATATCCTCAAAATAGCAATATGCTATTAACTAATATCCTACATTCGCACCGACGGGCTAAGGTTTACCCGATATTGATTAATTATTGTATCACTTAAATTATTAATTTTATGGCTAAGAAAAAACAAGAGCAACAAGAGCAGAGTCAGGACGAGCATGTAATGGCAGTCCTTGACAAGAGAACGAACAAGACCGCAGTCATCTCCAAGATGAACGAACAGGACCGCAGCATCGAAGTCGTACCGCCAGACAAAAAGAACAACAACAGTTTTCTCAAACTGGACCGTACCACACCTCTGGAACTGTTCTTCACAAATTTCAAGAACCAGTACCAAAATCCTACAAGCTTCAGTTTCTTCCTTGTACCACTTGCCGTTTTGGACAAGACACTGAACGCGGTCATCCAGATTCGGAAAGGGGAAGACCCCGGACCGGACGGCAAGAAACTGGTAGAAAACAGCGAACTCAACGACGAGGGACGTATCGCCAAACTGGCCCGGCGGTATAAGTTTGATGAGCACCAGCTGCCGTGGAAAGATCTGAACGCACTCGGTCTTGACAAGGAGACTCTGTTCAACAACCATTGCATGGGAGAACTTCTCAAAGGAAGAATCACTTCCACCGCACTGCCCATCAGCAAGGAGATAAACGGAGAAAAGAAAGATTTGGGCGAGGCCTGTTTCATGTGTGTGAAAGGTGCGGACGGCAAAGTGGAACTCAAGACACTCACCCGTCTGGACAAGCCCCAATATGATTTGCCGGTCTATAAAGGCGTATTCACGGATGAAGAGAAGGACAAACTGGCCGAAACGGGTACGTTGGGAGGAATCAAGGAAATGAAGGACACGCTTACAGGAAATGTATGCAAATGCTATGTCAGTTTCCACGAGTCCACCAACCGCATCATCACCATGCCCGTGGATGCCATCAAAATCCCGGACTACATTTATGGGAAGAGACTGGACGACAAGCAGAAGCAGATACTCGCTTCAGGTGGCGAAGTCCCCATCAATGACATACAGCGCAAGAACGACACCATGCTTTCCGGTGTGGCCTATGTTGATCCGACCATAAGGGACATCGCATTCAAACAGTCCGACAAGCAGCTGAAGGTCAACGATACGATTTTAGGAGCCAAGATAACCCCCGAACAGAAAAAGATACTGGAGAATCACGGCATGGTATTCATTGAGAACATGCGCAATCCCAAGACCAGACAGCTGTTCTCGGATGATGTGCGTTTCAGCAACAAGAGCAACAACCTGCTCATAGGACGCAATGCCCGTGAATACAAGCCGGCGGTTGAAAATCCCAAAAACGACAGGAAACAAGAAACAAAGCAGACGGCCCGCCATGTCGTATCTCCCAGACCGCAGGCCAGAAAGAACAGCCTCTCGTTCTCGTAATCCGGCAGCAGGCGGAACGTTTACCGAATCCATATACCCGGTTTCCTCTCAGGTTACCGGGTATGTCACAAATTATTTCCCCATTCAAAATCCAATGACAACAGATGATGATTACACAACATGACAACAACGGAGAACTGTCCTGCTTCAAGTCAGCTCTCCTTTTTTATTTGAGAGAAAGCCATCCGCACATGGCCGGTGACAAGGCATTCATCCGGGAGCGTGCGGACAGTGCCGCAGAGGCTTACGAACATGCCATACGTGACGGCCTATCCGTCAGGCAGGCTTTGGAACAGGCTGACGCCGTTCTCTATCAGGACTTGCGCTTTTCCCGGTTCGATACGGTTTTCGAGGCCGTATCGGAGTGGTTTCCCGAAGTACGGCCCGAAAGACGGACGGATTTCTGCCTGAAGGTATTGTCACCCGCAGAGGCGGTATTCGGCAAATATTCCATAGACGACAGGTTTGAATCATCTCCGGCCTGTCATACACTTACCGTTGAACTTACAGGTTTCATACAATCCTATATAGAACAATATGGCGTATAACAGACGACAACATCTGGCGGACAACATAGCCGCACTTGAACTGATATTCATGCGTCCGGAGTTCTGTCTTACGGAACAGGGACGCAAGATCTTGAACGGTTATTCGGGTTTCGGAGGACTGAAGTGCATCCTGAATCCGGCGGAGAAAGATACGGACATAGAAAAATGAAGGTCGGACAAAGAACTGTTTCCCCAGGTCCGGCTGCTGCATGAACTTCTGCGTGAGTATTCCAAAGACGAGAAAGAATACAAGTCATACGTCCAAAGTCTTAAGAATTCCGTTCTTACAGCCTTTTACACACCCGAGCCGGTGGTAACGGCCATGCAGGAAGCCCTGCTGGTACCGGAAATCCGCCCGGAACGTTTTCTTGACCCTTCCGCCGGAACGGGCATGTTCATCAGCACTCTGAAGGATGTCCCCGAAATCCATTGCTTCGAGAAAGACAGGCTGACGGGAAGGATACTCTCATCCCTCTATCCGGAAAGCAAGGTGAACATAGAAGGTTTCCAGTCCATACAGCCTTATTATAACGGCTACTTCGATGTTGTTTCTTCCAATATCCCGTTTGGGAATACCAGGATTTATGACCGGGACTTTGACCGGAGTGACGACCCGGTGCGCAAATCCTCACTCGCTGCCGTACACAACTATTTCTTTCTCAAAGGCATGGATACGCTACGTGAAGGCGGGATACTGGCCTATATCACGACTTCGGGCGTCATGGACTCGCCACAGAACCGTCCCGTCAGGGAGTGGCTGGTAAACCATGCCAATCTCGTTTCTACCATCCGTCTGCCGGACAATCTGTTTACCGATGCGGGTACGGAAGTGGGCAGCGACCTGATCGTATTGCAGAAGAATACCCGAAAATCGGAACTGACCGAAAAGGAACGGAACTTTATTGAAACCCGTCTTATATCGGGCAGTATCAATATCAACAACAGCTATGCCGATTTGGACTATATCATCCATACTTCCGTATCCATGGGTAAAAACATGTACGGACAACCGGCCATGAATTTTATCCATGAAGGGGGTATCGGAGCCATTTCCGAACATCTCAGGCTATTATTGGCGCAAGATGTGGGAAACCATCTTGACCGGAAACTTTATGAAGAAAACCTGTCCCGTTCTACCGTTTCCACTGCCCTGAAAACCGGACCGGAAGTCCCACCGGAAACAACAGCAGTGGAGCACCGGCAGGAGATGCAGGAAGAAAGTCTCTTGTCAACCAAGCCTTATGAACCCATACTTAATCTGTTTGCCGCCTATGCGGACGAAGAGAAAGCGGAGGGCAGATGATGGAAAGCCGACCATCACCGGGCCGGACAGCATCGGCATCCCGCAAAAGAAAAAGAAACGAACCGGAAATGTTCAATCTGTTCTCGCAAGAGAACATGTATGATGAAGCCGTCTCACAAGAAGAAATGACCGGGGAACAGGCGGCAGCGGAAGCGAAATGGCAGGAACGCAGACTACGGTTCGAGGAAGAACGGAAAAAAGAAACGGAACCACGTCCGTTTACCGGAGAAATACGCCCCGAATACAAGAACGGCTCTCTCGTGAAAGCCGGTGAGCAATACGGATATTTGCAGGGATTGGGTACTCCCGAAGTACAGTTCCATCCGCTCAGGCTGACTGTCACACAACAATACCGGGCCGCCTACTATATCCCGCTCCGTGAAGCCTACCACAATCTCTACAATGCGGAAGCCGAAACGGAAACCGAACAGCCGGAACTAAGGGAGGAACTGAACCGGCAGTATGACCGTTTCCACCGCATGTTCAGGGAGCTGAACGGAAAGGACAACGCCAAGTTCCTGCTGTTGGATGCAGGAGGACGGGAAATGCTCTCATTGGAGCGTTCCGTCAACGGGAAGATACAGAAAGCGGACATATTCACCGTGCCCGTATCGTTCAACGCCAACGAGGTGACACATGTGGATACACCGCAGGAAGCCCTTGCGGCATCCCTGAACAAGTTCGGCGAGGTCAATCTGGAATATATGGAGAATCTCAGCGACATCGGCAGGCAGGAACTGCTCGAACAGCTGGAAGAGCGCATCTTCTACAATCCCATGATGAAGAGCCATGAAATCAAGGACCGTTTCATAGCGGGCAATGTGATCGCCAAAGCAGAATGGATAGAGAACCACCTGAGAGACTATCCCGATGACGGCGCGAGCAGAAAATCATTGGAGGCCCTTCGGAAAGCCATACCGGAGCCTATAAGTTTCGAACAGCTTGACTTCAACCTGGGAGAACGGTGGATACCCATGTCCGTATATGAGGAATTCGCCGGATACCTCTTTGAGACAAAGGCCCATATCCACTATACGGAATCCATCGACGAATTCAGCGTAAGCTTCGAGAGCACCAACGCGAACATCACCGACAGATATTATGTGAAAGGGGAAAAGAGAGGCTATTACGGAAACAACCTGCTGAAACATGCGCTGCACAACACCGTACCCGACATAACCAAGACCGTACAGGACAAGGAGGGCAATGACATTAAGGTACGTGATGCGGAGGCCATCCAGCTTGCCGACACCAAAATCAACGAGATACGTTCCGCCTTCACCGGCTGGCTGAATGAACAGCTGCCCGAGTTCAAGCAGAACCTTGCGGACATGTACAACCGCAAGTTCAACTGCTATGTACGTCCCGATTACGACGGTTCCCTGCAAAGCTTCCCGTTCCTTGACCTGAAAGGGCTGGGCATACCGTCCCTGTACGATAGCCAGAAAAATGCCGTATGGATGCTGAAGATGAACGGAGGCGGGATAATCGACCATCAGGTAGGTACGGGCAAAACCCTTATCATGTGCATAGCCGCCTTTGAGATGAAACGTCTCGGACTGGCGAACAAGCCGATGATTATCGGACTCAAAAGCAATGTGCATGACATAGCCGACACGTTCAAGAGGGCCTATCCGAATGCCAGAGTGCTGTATCCGGGCAAGGAGGACTTTACGCCGGAGAAGCGTGTCGGAATATTCCATGACATCAAAAATAATAACTGGGACTGTATCATCCTGACACACGACCAGTTCGGGAAAATACCCCAGTCCCCCGAAATACAGCAGAAAATATATACGCAGGAAATAGACAGCATCGAAGAGAATCTCGCCGTATTCGAGCAGCAGGGCAATGAAGTAACCGGCTGGATAAAGAAGGGGCTGGAAAGAAGAAAGGAAAACCTTGAGGCCAAACTTGAAAAGCTGGAACAGGATATAAAGGACCGGACGGATGATGTTACAGATTTCAGACAGATGGGCATCGACCACCTCTTCGTTGACGAATCGCACAATTTCAAGAACCTGATGTTCAATACACGCCATGCAAGAGTTTCCGGTCTGGGCAACCCCGAAGGAAGCATGAAGGCCATGAACATGCTTTTCGCCATCCGTACCATACAGGAGCGTACGGGCAGGGATTTGGGGGCCACTTTCTTGTCCGGTACGACCATCTCCAACAGCCTGACAGAACTCTATCTCCTTTTCAAATATCTCCGTCCGAAGGAAATGGAGCAACAGGGGATTACCTGTTTTGACGGTTGGGCGGCCGTCTATGCGAAGAAAAGCACGGACTTTGAATTTTCAGTGACCAACCAGGTGGTGCAAAAAGAGCGTTTCCGCTATTTTATCAAAGTGCCGGAACTCGCCAATTTTTATGCGGAGATAACCGATTACAAAACGGCCGAGGACGTAGGAGTTGACAGGCCGGAACTCAACGAGCAACTGTATCACATACCGCCCACTCCCCAGCAGGAGATTTTCATTCAAAAACTGATAAAGTTCGCTGAAACCGGGGATGCGACCTACATAGACAGGGAGCCTCTGTCCGAAGCGGAGGAGAAAGCACAGATGCTGATCGCCACCAACTACTCGAACAAGATGTCGCTTGACATGCGGCTGATAGACCAGCAGTACGGCGACAGTCCGGGAAACAAGGCGTCTCATTGCGCGGCCAAGATTGCGGAGTATTACTACAAATATCTTGACCAGAAAGGCACACAGTTCATTTTTTCAGACTTGAGTACCTATAAACCCGACCAGTGGAACATCTACTGTGAGATAAGGCGCAAACTCGTGGAAGACCATAATATCCCGGAAAAGCAGATAAAATTCATTCAGGAAGCAAACAGCGACAACGCACGCAAGGAACTGTTCAAGGATATGAACTCCGGGCGCATCCGTTTCCTTTTCGGGTCCACACAGAAACTGGGAACGGGTGTCAACGCGCAGGAACGGGCCGTGGCCATCCATCATCTGGACATACCCTGAAGGCCGTCCGACCTGGAACAACGCAACGGACGGGCGGTAAGAAAAGGCAATATCATCGCCAAGCAGTACGCCGGCAACAAGGTGGACTGCTATATCTATGCGGTGGAGAAGTCACTGGACAGCTACAAGTTCAACCTGCTGCAAAACAAGCAGGTGTTCATCAACCAGCTCAAAAGCCGCAATCTGGCCGCCCGTACCATTGACGAGGGGGCGATTGACGAAAACGGAGGCGGCAGTTTCAGCGAATACGTGGCCATCCTTTCGGGCAACGACGACCTGCTGGAAAAGGCCAAGCTGGACAAGAAACTGGCGGTCCTTGAAAGCGAGAGGCAGGCATTCTACCGTAACAAGGGAAACGCGAAAGGCAAGCTGAATGAAAGGACTTCGGGAATAGAAAAAAACAACACCTTTATCGGGCGTTTCACCAGGGACTGGGAATATTTCAACAAGGTGATGCCCGCAGATACGGAAACCGGACTCCGTCCCAATCCCCTGAAACTGGACGGTGTGGATTCGGACAATGTGGAGATACTCGGCAACCGGCTTGCCGCAATCAACCGGAATGTCCGGACGGAGGATGACTATATGAAAATCGGAACCCTGTCCGATTTCCGCATCCTTGTCCGTACCGAGAGGATTTGTGATGGGGACACACAGACCTTGCAGAACAAGTTCATGGTTGAGGGACTGGACGGTATCAAATATACCTACAACAACGGTTATATAGCCAAAGACCCGAAACTGGCCGTCATGAACTTCATCAATGCGCTGGAACGCATTCCCACCATGATAGAGAAACGGGAAAAGGAGAACGCGGAGCTGTCGAAGGACATCCCGGTCCTTCAGGAGATTGTGGCGGCTTCATGGCCCAAGGATGCGGAAATCAAGCGGCTGAATGAGGAACTTGCCACGCTGAACCGGAAAATACAGCTTACCATAAAACCGGCAGGCGGGCATGAAAGCGGAACGGATGACGGAACGGAAATGAAAGGACAGAAAGCGACAGGCGAAAGTGACGATACACCGGACCTGCCACGGAAGGCAAGGCATGTACCCCCAATGGAAATTGCCGCCCCGTCAAACGGACTGAAAAAAATATCTTAAGTTTGCCGTAAAGAACCGCTTTTCAGAAAATGACAAAGGTATGGCCGGCACCCGGATAAATCCGCTCTGCCGGCCATACTCTTGTCTGTAACGGGAAGAAAGACACTCCGTCATTCCTCTTCCTCAAAGGAAAGGCTTTCCACCTGTCTGTTAATAACCTTCCAGTCAATGGAATCCTTCAGATTGATTATATCCACAATCGAATAATGCCTGGTCCCGTTCTCCTCTTCCGCAAAACGCAGCCGTCCGCTCAAACGCTGCTTCTCAATCTCTGCCGGATCGAGGTTTATCAGCTCACAAACCTCATCGGGCAGCATGGAGAGTTCTACACAGTTATCCTCGCAGATATGTTGCAGCACGGCCAACATGTTGAGGGACTTCTTGTAACTTCTCACGAGTGCGGCGAACGAGCCGCTTTCAACCTTAATCATCTTTCTCATAACCTTTTATTTTTAGAGTGTTCTTCTTTTTCAAGCAGCATGGCACGCAGCACGTCCGAACGGCGGTAGTAAATCTTCCCCTTGTCACGGTGGAAAGGCAACGAACCGTCATTGCGGCGTCTTAGAAGTGTCCTGTCGGACATTTTGGTAAGCAGGCGCACGCCTTTTGAATCCAGTATCTCGCTGTCGGGCAAGTTATGTATGGCAGGAGCCAGTAACTTTTCAATGTTGGTTACTTTGGCGAGTATGGTACTGAGCATGTGGGTCATCTGCCCACCAGGTGCAGTTCTTCTGTTATTCATAATGACCTTGTTTTTATTGTTTACGGTGCAATATTACGGTGATATTACAAGGTCATTGGTTACTCAACCGTTGAGCAACCGCCAAAAAAAGACAGAAAACGACAGAATGAAATAAAAAAGGCCGGAAGCAATCTCCGGCCATTCCTGAAAGAGCAGACATCCGAACCTCATGTCTGCCTTTGCTCATTCCAAACACCCTCTCCTTACATGGAAAAATGAAAATCCATCTTTATCTGTGACATCTCACGTATCACTGTACGGTCCAGCACACGCGCATAATGACGGGTCATCTGAACATTGGTATGCCCCAGCATTTTAGCAACGCTCTCTATCGAAACACCATTGGCCAGGGCAAAAGTGGCAAAAGTATGACGCGCAACATGGGTGGTCAATGTTTTTTTTATGCCACAAATATCAGCCAGTTCCTTGAGATAGGCGTTCATTTTTTGATTACAAAGCACCGGAAAAAGTACACCATGTTTCCTGCAATATTCATTGGTGGAATACTTCTCCAATATTTTTAACGGAACTTCCATCAATGGGATGTTACACATGATTTTGGTCTTCTGCCTTCCCTTGCGTATCCATCTGACACCGTTCGAGTCCTCCACGATATGCTCCTTTCCCAATCCGTGAATATCCGAGAAGGCCAGACCGGTGAAGCAACAGAACACAAAAATGTCCCGTACCTGACCCAGCCGCGGAATATCAATCTCCTTTGAAATCAGTCTTCGGATTTCCGAATCTTCCAAGAAGTCCGGCTCCACCTTATCCAACGAGAACCTGATTTCCAAAAACGGATCATTCTTCATCCATCCCTTGGCCAAAGCGATACGGATAATCTTCTTGAAGTTCTTCAGATACTTGGTGGCTGTATTATGACAACACTTTTTCGAGGTCTTAAGCCAGAACTCGTAATCCTCAACAAACTGGCGGGAAACTTCATCCAAAAGAATATCTTTCTTATGATATGTCTCCCAGACAAAATCCTGAGTATGCTTCAAGGATGTCTCATAACGCTGCACGGTTGCAGGCGCCATGTCCGTACCGGACAATCGGGCGCATTTATCATTATGTTCACGGAAAACCTCAAACAGGGTACGCTGTACGGGAGCATCCTTTCCCAAAAAACGGTCCAGGACACTGCCGGCAGAAACCGCTACACCTTCTATTTCCAGTTCACGCTGAATTTTCATTATCCTCAAACGGATAGAATCAAGATACAGATTCAGTTCCTTGTACTCACGCTTCTTTTCCAAAGCCTTTCCTTTTGCCGCACTCCAGAACTCCGGAAGAATTGTTTTCTTCACTGAAGCATCAACCCGGACTCCATTCACTGTAATTCTCATCATTATCGGAGCCTCACCGTTCCGATTCAATTTCGTCCTACGAATGTAGAACAATAGACAAAATGTTGTTCTTTCCATCTTACTTGTTTTTTAATCACAAAACTAAAATTCCAAGAGCAACAAGTCAAGATGCAAAACACTGATAAACAATGAATTATTTACTTAATAGGTGTACCTGACATTGAAGGAGATCAGGTACACCGAATAGTACACCGAAAGAATGCTTTGATATGCTTATTTTTGCCATGCACCAAGAACAAAAAATCCCTGTAAAGTATTAATTTACAGGGATTTTCTTTGTTTTGCAATTCTTTCCAGCGGAGAGACAGGGTTTTGAACCTACAAATCTAACCGCTTATATTTCAGCTACTTTGCTTTCAAAATTTCAAATAGGTAACGAAACAGTAACGATTTTCAGATGTTGGGCTTGTCCAACTTTGACCGCTGTTTGTCTGCCTAACTTTCGGGTTCAAAGATACGGCTTTCTTTTGAAACTCGCAAATATCTGATAATAAATATTTTTGGGTTAGGTCGAGTAGGTCTGGGCATTTCAGCCCA
>NZ_KV804304.1:0-1188 GCF_001811315.1 Bacteroides sp. HMSC067B03
CTTGCTATATATACACATGCCGCATGGGAATACACACAACGCTGACACGCTGCATAGGCACACATCTTTTTCTCTTTTTCCTGCCTTTTTCACAACGGAATACGGAGAACGGTCAAGGGGACGGGCTGGAAAAACCGCACGAGCCTGCGAGCGCAGGATTTTTCCGGATCCGGACTTGCGAAGCCCTTGACTGTTACGGAGTATGGAGTTACATTTGCAGACAGAAAAGAGAAAAATTACTTATTCAGTAATGCTTTTTCTTTCTCGGCTAAGTTCTCCAATTCTTCATCACTTATAGGAATAACAGTATAGGTTTTCCCCTCGTGATGAATAAGTACATTGTCGCCTTTACTCGCCAAATCAAACATTTCCTCTATTCGGTCAGCAAATTCCTCGGATGTAAGATTTATAACTGCCATATCTTCAATTTTTACATTGTTTTTTTACGTCATTTATCGTCATAGTGCCCCCAAACAGAAATAACAAAAACAACAATGGTGGTTTCGTTCACCGTATATCTAATACGGTTTTTCTTATCAAGCTGCCTTGACCATACACCCTGCAAATACTTCAACTGTTCGGGGTGTCCAGTCCCAGTGTATGGATGTTCTTTCAGCTCATCCAATAGCCTTTCTAACTTTTTGAAGAGTTGTGGAGAGGACTTTCTTAGCAACAGTACATGTTTTGCAGCTTCTTTTGAAAATTCTATCTCATACATTGCACTCATCCTCTATACGGTTCAAAAAATCATCTAATGATTCATCCTTCCGCATTTTAAAAGTTCGTCCCTGCTTAATATCCTCAATACCCCTCTGAATAGCCTCCAATTCTTCCCTTGAGGGAAAATCCTCTTCCGTAGCCGCATATACGACTATGGGGGCGGCATTACGACGAGAAACAAAGATTGTCTCTTTTTCAGCCAGTTCAAAATATTTCTTCTGATTGGCACGAAATTCACGCGTTGTAATTATCTGCATAATATTTATATATTTGATTTACAGCGCAAATATAACTATAAAAGTCCAACCTCCAAATTATTTGTGTACTTATTTGTGTACACGCCATTAAAAGCCATATTCAAGCCTACCGCCCGTTGGTTGGTGTTGCTTTGCTTTTTCCTCTCTTTTTGGGTTGATATTCAGCCTTTTTCCCTCTAAATTCCCCTTGTCTGTTATAAGCATCGTCTGT
>NZ_KV804305.1:0-53140 GCF_001811315.1 Bacteroides sp. HMSC067B03
AAAATGAAAATCCCTCAGGTTTTTACATTGATCCTGAATAATTTCATGCGAGCAATCAATAATGGGCTGAAAGATATTTGTCTGAATCTAGAACTCGACTTCAAAATCACCACGAACTGGGCCCGCCACAGCTGGGCCAGCTTGGCAAGAAATAAAGCCGGAGTACCGAAGGCAGACATTGACTTCTGTCTCGGTCATGTGAATAATGATTATAAGATGGCTGACATCTACATTGATATAGATTATAGCATTTGTGATAAAGCAAATCGCACTGTATTGGATTTATTACAGAAAAAAGAAGAAAAAAAAGACTGAAACGTTTGCAAATACAAAAACTCTATATATATTTGCAGACAGAATGGTGTTGAGCTGGATGAAACAATAGTTTTATCCGGCTTTTATTGCATATATATGCTTCAATAGCTCTTATTACTGAAACTCATCTCTTCTTTACGCTATGCGCCGCAAAACAATGACGCATGGAAATTATAGTTTCAAAAACAGCTTTATTAGATAAGCTGAAATCAATCGGGCGAATTATACAGCCTAAAAACACAATACCAGCTTATGACAACTTTTTGTTTGTCGTTGATGAAGATGGTCTTATTCTAGTAACAGCAGGAGAAGAAGGCGGACGCATCTCTACAAACGTAGATGGTAATGCAGACTTCATCAATTATTCTTTCATGGCTAATGCCAAGACATTACTCGACGGATTAAAAGAGATTCCCGAACAGCCATTGACCATATCCATCCTTGAAAAGGAATTGATTGTCAAGTACGCTAATGGCAGGTTTTCAATACCACTTGAAAAAGGCGATCAATACCCATCCATGAACACGGATGATACTGCCAGCCCATTTCTTGTTTCTGGTAATGACTTATTATACGGAATAAGACAAGTCTTGATCTGTAGTGCCAATGATGAACTCCGTCCGGTACTGAATGGTGTCTATTTTGATATCGGTTTAGATTCAATGTCATTTGTCGCAACAGATGGTACCCGTCTAGCAATGATTGAGAATCCATCCGCTTATACGCGCAAGGAACGGGCCGCCTTTATCCTGCCGAGCAAGTTTGCTAAAATCCTTTCTAATATTGTTCCGGAGGATTGGATGGAAGTAGAGATATCAGTAAATCAGACTAATATTTTATTTGAGTTTGATTCATACCGGTTAATCTGCCGTATGATCGAAGGCCGGTACCCTAACTATCGTGTCGTTATCCCTCAAAAACAGCCCAATCGTGCAGTATTAAAGAAAGCCGATATAGTCTCTGCTCTAAAACGTGTATCTGTCTTCTGTGATGAAAGTTCGTCTTTAGTAGTACTCAAGTTCGATTCCGACTCTCTTAAAATAGCAGCTCATGATTTAGATTTTTCTAAGTCTGCAGAAGAAACGATTCCTCTGCAGTCAGGCTGTAATATTGAAATCGGCTTTAGAAGCAGTTTCATAATTGAAATGGTGAATAATATTCCTTCGGAAGATATTGCCATCACCATGAGCGATCCGTCGAAAGCCTCAATCTTTACCCGCTGCGATGAAGAAGTTCGTAGCCTTACTTATCTATTAATGCCTTTATCAATTAATTATTAATGCTATGGGAAAAGAGAATCAATCATTTAAACAGGTTATTCAATCATACCTAGAAGAACGAGCAAAGAAAGACTCTCTCTTTGTTGCCTCTTTTGCGAAGCCAAACAAGAATATAGATGAATGTTGTAATTACATTATAGGCGAAGCTAGAAAACGCGGTGGTAATGCTGTATGTATGTCTGATGATGAAGTATTCGGGTTAGCGGTCCATTACTACGATGAAGACAATATCAAGGTAAATAAACAATCAAAATCGAAAGTAGTAGTTCCTAAGCAACCTGAAAAGCAAAAGGAACTAACGTTAACAGTTGAGAAGCCTAAACCGGAACAGGTTGCTCCTAACAAACGTAAAGGGAAGAAAAAAGAAATACCATCAGGACAATTTTTATTATTTGAGGATCTATGAAACCAAAAACAGCGTTACAGAGACAGGTTGTAAAGCTGAGTGCTAAGCTTCCTGCTATTACTGAAAATCAGACCGCCTGGGCAATAAAAAATTGCTTTAAGGTGGAAGGATTCCATAGGGCTAAAAAGATTTGGTGTACTGAGTGCGGAGAAGTCTTTGAGGCTAAAGAATCTGATTTGTCATACTCTTTATTGGGTGCGAATTGTCCTTGTTGTGGAAAGCACCTTAAAGTACAAAGAAGTCGTAAAAGGGTATATTCACCTCAATCAATGTACTTCACGCTTATAACCACGATCGGAGGATTCCAAGTTTTAAGGCATTTTGTTATTTCCAAGTCCTGCCGCGTAGGCCAACCCGCCGACATGAAGATCAACGAAGCTGTTCAGAATTGGATATCACCCAAAGGTATTGAGGTAATAATGTCCAAATCATCCAGCTATTGCTATGGAGCTTATGATCATTGGTGTTGGAGTTCAGACATGGAAATACGTTCTGATTATGGTATAAAAGACAAATACCACATTTGGGCAAGTCATATCAAAACCATAAGACTACTCCCAAAACTGAAGTATGCTGGAATCGATGAGAATTTTAATGGTATCACTCCCGATATCCTATTCAGGATGTTATTGCGTTATCCGTTTGTTGAGACATTGATAAAGCAAGGTGATAAAGAATTATTGGAATATATGGAAGATAATATAACCCAAGTTGGAAAGTTCTGGCCAGCAATAAAAATAGCCAGACGTCACGGCTTTAAGATTACGAAACATACCGATCTGAGAATGTATTTTGATTACTTGGAAATGTCCAATACCATCGGAAGAGATATTCGTTCTCCTAAATACGTCTGTCCAAAGAATCTAAAGCAAGCTCACGATGAAGTGATGAAAATAAAACAGAAAATAGATGCTAAGATTGACTTTGAGAAAAAGAGGAAACAAGCAATAAAAGATGAGAAAGAATATCTAAAACAGAAAGGTCGTTTCTTCGGTATAGCATTCGGTGACAATCTTATCCAGATTGGCGTTCTACAAAGCGTTATGGACTTCTTAGAAGAAGGAAAAGAAATGCACCATTGCGTGTTTACTAATAAATACTACAGAAAGTCAGAGTCTTTGATTCTAACAGCTCGTATTGGTAATAAGCGCATCGAAACGGTTGAAGTAAATCTGAAAACATTGAGTATTGTCCAGTCACGGGGTGTTTGTAATAATAATACTGAGTATCATGAACGCATTATTGGACTCGTAAAAAAGAATATGAACTTAATACGTCAGAAACTGACGGCATAGCATACAATGACCTATATAGATTATATAAACCAATTTTGGAAGATGAATCGAAGTGTAGAATTCAGCCCGAACGAAGTCTTTTTGTACTTCTATCTCTTGAATGAGTGCAATATTCGGGGTTGGCAGAATCCGTTTGAACATCCCAACAAGACTATCGTCCTCGCAACCGGTATATCAGAGAAGACCGTCATTGAAGTTAGGAACAGATTGCAGCAAAAAGGTTTAATAACTTTCGAATCGGGTAAAAAGAATGCAAAATCGCCAGTTTATTACTTACTTGACGAAAGTAAAACGGTAAGTAAAGAGGTAAGTAAAACGGTAAGTAAAAGGGTAAGTAAAACGGTTAACATTAAAGATAAGACTAAAGACAATAAGACAATATCTCCCTTACGCGTGGGAGAGCTGTTTCCGGCTGATAGTTTTTTCGACAAGTCTTTGGACGACTGTTATACTGAACTTAAATCGAATCGATCATGGGCGGAAACAGTAACGATGAATACTCGTTCTTCTGGAAACCCTGATTTCACGCTAGAAGCCTTTTACGGGTTTCTGGAGAAGTTCTTTATGAAATTGCAGAATGAAGGAGAAACGGCGAAGTCGCCTAAGGATGCGATGTCTCACTTTGCCCGATGGCTGACATTTGAACTTAAAAACAAGAAAGATGAACGGAGAATTAATAAAAACAGGGATGCAGACAGTACTAAGCCCGTCGCAGATAGTCCAGGTGACAGCAGTAATCCGAAGGGAGTTAACTCCAATACAGAAGGCCTTACAGGCTGGATTGACAGCCTCTCAATTGGTCGCTGAATGGAGTGGAACAATCGCACAATTGAACTGTAATGTCTCATTGTTTGATGTGGCTAATGCAGAGAATATCCCTACTCTAGCTGACGTAAACAGAAGCTTTAGCAATTCGACATCAGTAGAGATTATTACTGAACATTTGAAGTCAGTATTAAGATATGCCGGTGTTGAACTAACCGATGCTCAACTGGCGGAAACAGCCTTATCAATTTTATCTAGTTACTGGTACCTGAACTTAGCCGAGTTATGCATTTTCTTCTCCCAACTAAAGAATGGCAGCCGAGGACAATTTGTATGGGGAACGAAAATCAACAATCAAGCTATCATGGTGGCACTTGCCGATTTTTGCAAAGACAGACGTAGAGAGATTGAGCATAAGGAAAACATAAGGATACGTCAAGACACGGAAAACGGATATTCCCGATCAGAGACATTGTCTAAAGACATCGTTCTAGGTACAAAAGGTATTAAAAACGCTCGAGAAGAAGCAATGCAAAGTTTTGAGGCCTTTCTAAAGTTCTTCCCACATCTACCGAAGAAGTACGATGCTAAAGTTCTATGGAGAGCATGGGGAGGCGACAATGAAGCTCTGCATAAAATCTACGGCGAGAAGATTCCTGCTAAAGATGTGGCCGAAATGGATATAGGAATGTATTTGTGTAATTACAACATTGCCAAGGGTAAAGAGTTGGAAAAATAAATGCGGCCGGCGTACCACCACCGACCGCTTTCATAAGCATAAAGCTTTGTATTGCTATTAGGAACAGCAAATATATAAAATCTTTATGCATATGGCAAGTGAAGCAGTAAATAATTACATAACTAAGCGCTACGAGCGATGGCTTGATTACTCTTTGTATCATTGTGGGCTTGCTGGTATTTCAGACGAAGCGACAGATGTCCTAAATGAGGTCATATGTTCGCTCCTTCAGAAGCAAAGCAAGCTACTTGATAAATTACTCGACACAAAGAAAAATGGCTATACAGAGCTTGATTTCTTTGTTTTGAAGATGATAAAGTTGAACGCATCCTCTCCTACTTCACAGTACCGGAGTAGATACAAACCTTTACCAGTGGATGATAATGTAGATTATTCCAGGCTGGACATCGAGGATATTTCAGATGATTCAGAAGATCGGAATGCTGAAATATTAGAGAAGCTGCATTTAGTAAGAGAGACATTTGAAAGCCTGGACCTTGGTACGGTGGCAGCCCGTGTCTTTGAGTTCCATTTCTTTCAAGACGGAAACTTCTCGGAATGGAAAGGCCCGGAGACATTGAAACAGCTATATGAGATATATAACGGAGTACAAGAACTTATCAGAAAGAAAATTGCCGGGGAGTCTATATTTTAGTTGAAATTCCTTGGTCATGGAAGAAAAAGAAGAAATTACAATTGATCCCCGGAACTATCGTATCCATGGGGACGAGAACAAACGGCTTATCCACAAAAGCCTTATTGAGTGTGGAGCCGGTCGGTCTGTATTAACTGACCGGAACAATGTGTTAATAGCTGGAAACGGCGTCTATGAAGAAGCTCAAAAGCTAGGGCTCAAAGTACGAATTATCGAGTCTGACGGCAAAGAGCTAGTTGTAATAAAGCGTACCGACTTATCTACGGAAGATGAGAAGAGGAAATTGCTGGCTCTAGCGGATAACCATACTTCTGATACTTCTGAATTTGATTTGGATTTGGTGATAGAAAACTTCTCAGCTGATATATTAAACGATTGGGAGTTTTCCGTAGACGATATTGAATTTTCGGCCGATACGTTCAATGCAGATAGTGAAGAGAATAGTAATCTTTATACAAAGAAAATAGTATCTCCTATTTACACACCAACCGGTTGTAAGCCTGCAATTTCAGACCTTTATAATCTAGGGAGATACCAACATCTAATGAAGCAGATAAAGGGATATGATTTGGATGAGCAAGCCAAAGAGTTTCTTCAAATTGCAGCTTCGAGACATATCGTTTTCGATTATGGTAAAATTGCAGAATTTTATTCCCAATCAAACGCTGATATTCAGACTTTAATGGAAGAATCCGCCCTAGTCATTATAGATTTCAACAAAGCTATTGAACTAGGATACGTTTGTTTGAAAAAGGAATTGTCAGACTCTTATTTGGAGGATTATAACGATGATGAGAAATAGTAACTTTGTTGCATTGATACTTACGCATGGTCGTCCTAACAATGTACGAACTGTGAAAACATTAAGAAAATGCGGCTATACAGGAGATGTTATCATAGTATTAGACAATGAAGATAAGACAATAAATAAATATCGTGAGATTTACCAAAACACATATGTATTTGACAAGAAAGAAATAGCATCAAGAATAGATGAAGGTGATAATTTCAATGACCGCCGAGCTATTATCTACGCTAGAAATGCATCATTTGAAATAGCGAAGGAGAAAGGATATAGGTATTTTATTGAGCTGGATGATGACTATACAGAATTCTCATATACCTATAACCAATGCGGTGAAATGGAACAAAGAAGTATTTTCAATCTTGACAAAGTGTTTGATATCCTAATTGACTTTAAGAATAAAACAGGTGCTTTGGCAGTTGCTTTGGCTCAGAGAGGGGATTTTGTCGGAGGTAGACATAATAATATAGTCCGCGGTGAATTACTCAAACGAAAGGCAATGAATTCATTTATCTGTGATACGGATATGCCTTTTAAGTTCTTTGGAAAAATTAATGAAGATGTGAACACTTATACCTTACTGGGTAGCAGAGGAAAATTATTTTTTCAGATACCTCATGTCTCACTGAATCAGGTAACAACCCAACAATCAGAAGGCGGAATGACTGATATATATTTGGATAGTGGGACTTACGTAAAATCTTTTTATACGGTTATGTACGCTCCTTCTTGTACAAAGATACGTCTTATGGGAACTGTATATAGACGTTTACATCATAGCATAAGTTGGAATAACGCCGTTCCTAAAGTAATTCCTGTGAGCTGTAAAAAGTAGTCCTTATTTATATTTTAATTTGAAGTTTATCCAAGTTAAGGCAAGAGTAATCACAATTTGTTAGTTATAGTTAGTTATGACAGAGAAGAAGAATCCGGACGAGAAGAAAAAAAGAGGGCGTAAATCGGAGTACCAAAAAGAGTATGCCGATCAAGCTCTTAAGCTTTGTTTATTGGGTGCAATAGATAAAGAACTCGCCGAGTTCTTCTCTGTTTCTGTACAGACTTTAAACAAATGGAAAAAAGACTATCCCGAATTTCTTGAGTCCCTAAAAAAAGGGAAAAATATTGCGGATGCCAATGTGGCGTACCGTCTCTATAACCGTGCGATTGGCTATAATTGTAAAGCAACGAAGTTTGCTGCGACAGAGGGAAAGATTACCGATTCGAAAGAATACATTGAACACTATCCTCCTGATACAACGGCTGCAATATTTTGGCTAAAGAACCGGCAGCCGGAAAAATGGCGTGACAAGAAAGAAGTTGACGCAAATGTGAATCTTGGTGATGAACTGGAAGGATTGAGTGACGAACAGTTACAGGCTATTATTGATGGTAAAGAAGAAAAGTAAAAGAGAAATATTGATTCGTAAGGCGAAAGCTGCTACCATACTCCGCAAACGAATAGCAAAGAAAGACTTTTGGGCATTCTGTTTGTACTATGATCCGAAGTTTTTCTCTAAACGTCTGTTCCTAAAAAAGGTCGCTAAAGCGTTCATGCGCGTGTACAGTTCGTATTCTGCGGGTATAATCTACCGTCTTGCTGTCAGTATGCCACCACGTGCCGGAAAGTCATATATATCTTCTCTTTTCATCGCTTGGATGTATGGACACTTTCCCGAAGAATCTGTAATGCGTAACTGTTGTTCTGACACGTTATACAACAAGCTCTCTTATGATACCCGCGATATTGTCAAATCAAAACGTTATCGTGAGATATTTACTGAGATTCACCTAAAAGGAGATAAACAGAATGTCAAAGGCTGGAATGTAGAAGGCGCTCGGCAGGTTAGCTACTTCGGTGGCGGTGTCGGCGGTACTGTGATCGGATTCGGTGCATCTATGCTCGCCATGACAGACGACTTGTACAAGAGTCTGGAGGATGCACTATCTGACAATAACAATGAGAAGGTATGGTCATGGAAGCAAGGTACGCACGACTCCCGTATTGAAGGAAGTTGTTGCCTTATTGATATTGGTACTCGCTGGTCCTCTAGTGACGTCCTCGGACGTTTAGAAGAAGCCGGTAAGTACAATGAAATCATCCGAATTGCCGCTCTTGATGAAAACGAAGAAACTTTCTGCGCTGATGTACATACAACAGAGTATTACAGGGAACTTCGTTCTGAAACTGATGAAAGTATCTGGATGGCCGAATATATGCAAGAGCCGTTCGAAGCCAAAGGATTGTTATTCCCAAAATCCTCTCTTATGCGCTTCAATAGTGTTGATATTGCAGGAAAGAAACCTGATGGTGTACTTGGTGCTTGCGATACAGCAGACAAGGGAGATGATGATTTTTGCGCACCATTCGCAAAGGTATTCGGACCGAAGTACTTTATTACGGACGTTCTATTTACCAAAGACCCTGTAGAAGTTACTGAACCACGCCTAGCACAAATGGTTATTGATACAGAGTGCGATCAAATGCGTATAGAGTCAAACAATGGAGGACGTATATTTGCAATTCATGTACGCAGGATGGTAGCAGCTGAAAAGAAGATATGTGCAATACAGGCTCGTCCTACTACTCAGCATAAAGAAACACGTATTATCATGAAAGCTGGCTGGATTAAAAAGTATTGCGCTTTTCTCGATGAATCGGAGTACACCAAAGGATCAGACTACGGTCGTTTCATGAAAGCACTTACCAGCTATAAACGCGAAGGTGATAATGCTCATGACGATGCACCGGATGGTATGACAATTCTCGCTGAGTTTGCCGAATCACTTGGTCTGAAATTAAAAACATCGACTCGTAAAGTGGGTCGTGGATAAATATTGTTTGCCATATATTTTAAGAGAAAAGTATATGCCATCAATTAGTGAGATTTTAGTTCAAGACGACTTTGGAAGGGTTGTTAGTGATCTTTGCGTGGACACCATAGAAAATCGTGAGCCACGGGAATATTTAGAAGAGTATAATGATAAGCGTAACCGTCGCACTACATCCGTTGGTTTCCGTGAACCTAAGACAGTAGCTGTCTATTCTGAAACAGAAGAAGAATTGAATACCCAAACGGGTAAAATGGAGCCTAAACGATTAGAGGATAAAACTGTTCCTGTAGCCAAAATAGTGACCAATATCCCAAAGAAGATTGTCCGCACAGCAGCAGCTTTTTTATTTGGCGGAGATATGACCATCACAGCAGATAATACAGATGATGCAAGCTTGGAGGATTTCAAAAAGATATTTGTCCGCAAACTCAAAATGAAGTCAGTACTTATGAGCTTTGCCCGTAAGGTGTTGTCAGAAACAAAAGCCGCTATCGTATTTTACCCTGTAAACAAAGTTGTAAATGGGAAAAAAGTCCCAGAACTGAAAGCCAAGATACTCTCTTTGCCAAAGGATGATAACGTTACTTATGAGTTCTATCCACATTTTGACGATGATGATGATATGGATGCTTTCATTCATAAGTTCACAACCAAGATTGGCTACTCTACCTACGAGTGTGTCAAAATATACACCTCAGACAATGTTATCACAGCTATAAATAAGGGGGGCCAGTGGGAAATCAAGTCAGATAAGAACCTATTCGGCAAAATCCCTGTAGTATATGCAGAGGTAGATCAACCGGACTGGGAAGATGTCGCTTTACTCATGGACCATTATGAAATGCGGATCTCTAGAATGTCAGACACTAACGACTACTTCGGAGACCCAATGCTAAAATCTTTCGGTTTGTCGAATCTCCCATCAAAAGATACAGTAGGGAAAGAATTAAACTTTTCTATGGAAGTTGACCCTGATACCGGCACTGCGTATCATGGTGATGCTGAATACCTATCATGGCAACAGTCCATAGATTCACAAAAGGAAGAGATTAGTAATGAACGCCACGAAATATTCTCTGGTGCATCATGTCCTGATTTGTCGTTTGACAATCTTATTGGCATAGGTGACCTATCAGGCGTCTCCCGTGAGTTTATGACCATTGATGCAAAAATTAAGGCTACGGAACAAATGGAAATCTTCGGACCGGTAGTACAACGATGTGTGGCTATTGTACAAGCAGGCATGGCGAATATATCACATATTAAAAATTCCAATGCTATAATGAATAATTATTTTGAGGTGTCTTTCGGCTCTATTCTCCCGAAGAATTTAGTAGAAGACTTACAGAATCTATCAACAGCCGGAGGTGGGAAACCAATCAACAGCCAGGAAACACTTACCGCACGTTCTCCTTATACTCAGAATGTAAAAGAGGAAATTGAGAAAATGAAACAGGAAGAACAAGCGGCTTCAGTCAATAACAATCCGTTAGGACAGATATATCAATGAAAGGGCTAACATTCTACGACAAGCAGCATATACAAAAGGTATTGGCTCAGCAAAGCGAAGTAGCCAATATCTTTAATCGATTTATTCTGTCTATTACCCCATTTCTCAAACAATGGGCAGATCGTAGCAGTGATAATGTATGGCTACGTAATCAAGTTGTCGAAAAATGTGTGGACCGGGAGTTGGATAAGTTGCAGTCTCTTCTTCTCACAAATCTTACAGTCTTCAATATAGACGCATGGAAGCGCTCTGAAATGAAGAATGAAGATTTTATAACAGAATACATCAAGGGTATGGCCATTGATTCTGTAAGGAAACAAGGAATGTTTGCTACAAACAAAGACGCACTCTCTCAGCTTAGGAAAGGGCTTGATGCACGTGGCAATAATCTGTCTCCAATGGTATGGAATCTTGCAGATCAGACAAAAACACAACTCGAGTATTATCTGCAGACAGGTCTATCTGTTGGTAGAAGTTCCTCACAGATAGGTCAAGATCTTAGACAAATCCTAAATAAACCGGACAAACGGTTTCGCCGGGTAAAGGATAAAGATGGGAAACTTGTTATGTCCCAACCAATGAAGAACTATCACCCAGGGCAAGGTATATATCGTAGTTCAAAGATGAACGCATTACGTCTTACAGCTACATCGACCAATATGTCTTATCGTACCGCGGACTATGAACGTTGGAGCGAACAGGATTTTATATTAGGCATCGAGATACACCGCTCAGCAAATAATCGCGGACCATGCAAGATATGTGATGCAATGGTAGGTAAATATCCGAAAACGTTCAAGTTTACAGGTTTTCATCCTTTCTGTATCTGTTTTGCTACTCCGATCACGATGGAACCGGACAGCTTTGCTGATTTCCTGCTAAACGATACAGTTGCGCAAGAACAGGTTATAACAGATATTCCCAAAACAGCAAAGGATTTTGTTGACGAAAATAAAAACAGGGTGCAATCTGCTTTTTGGTATAAGGACAACTTTAGCGAAGAAGGAGATTTGCAAAGAGAGAGAACTCCCCAGCCTACTACACCCGAAGTCATTAAAGTATCAAGAACAAAGCGCATCAAGACCGATGCTGAGAAAAATGATATTCAAAAAAGATGGGATGAACGATTTGTGAGAAACTTCAATCAAACCAAGATTGAGCAAAAAATTGGCATCAAGAGAGGTAAAGAAATGACTTTCGAAGAAGCTAATGAACTACGGGGAAATATAAACTTCGGCAAAGGATATGAATATGGTGTAAACTGTCAATCATGCGTTGTTTCCAATGAATTGAGAAGGCGTGGATATGATGTGACAGCATTACCGAACCTAAAGAAAGCCGGGAATATTCCTTATGAACTATCTGGTAAAACAAATTGGGCTTGGATTGACCCAAAGACAATGACAACACCTGTCAAAAAGAAAGCAGGAGGTGTATACGATATAACCAGAACCGGTGCTTTAAAAAGTAAAAACATAAGTGCCCTTACTAAAGATATTATTGAATTGGTAAAAGAACCTGGAAGATATCATATTGATTTTTCTTGGAAAAGTGGTAATTCGGGACACATAATAACTTTGGAGAAAAAGACTGATGGGAAAATTGTTATTTATGACCCTCAAAATGGAGAAATTGTAAACTGGGCTAATTTATCGAAGAGAATTAAACTACAAAATGGCGTTAATGTACTTCGCGTGGATAATCTTCTAGTAAATACTGATATTATCAACGGAGTAGTGAAGAAATTATAGTAGTGTCTCTGTATAGCCTTTTGGCATAGAAGTAATCCCCATAATATCTGCCGATTGTGTATATGGTGCTAAATGTCCAGTATCATCTTTTACAAGGATAAATTGAGGATATCCAATGCAGCATTCCTTGTCTTCTTTCCGGGATGCTGTATATGCCAAATAGCCTTTCCACTCTCCATAATAGGAAACCTGATCGAATCCATTCTGTAGAGCGAGGATCTTAGCTTTCTCCTTATATTCTTTCTTCTTATCCATATTGCAAATATACTCATTGATTTTGGAATAAAATATATCGGAAGGAAAAAATTACTCCCCTTATATTTTAATAGAAAATCGTTATGATAATCATTGATGCTATTAAGAAAGGCTTGAAAGCCGCTAGTGTAAACGAAAAGTACGCCTCTAAGGTTCAGAAACTTTTCAAAATCGAAAAAGAAGAAGATATTGCTACTTATGTAGCCTTATTCAAAGACAATATTCTTCCTGATCTTGAAGATACATCCGCAGTAGAAAAAGCGAAAAAGGATGCTATCGCTGAATATGAGAAAAATAATGGTCTGAAAGACGGTAAGCCAATCAAACCAGCTAAAAAGACCAAGAAAACAACAGAATCAGAAGAGAATGAAGAAAATGAAGAAGAAGATCTCGAAGGGGTTCCCGCCTCTTTGATGAAACTATTCAAGGCTCAACAAAAGCAAATATCAGAGTTAACCAATAGCGTTACCACCTTAACAGGGAATATTACAACATCCAGCAAACAGGCTTCAGCTAAGGTTCTCTTTGATAACGCAAAATTACCAGAAAAGTGGTTCAAGCGTATCGATGTAAATTCTGAGATATCTGTCGAAGATCAGATTAAGGAATTGGCAGAAGAGTATGCTGAAATTCGCCAATCCGCTGTGACAGATGAAATCGAAAATGGTAACTACACCCCACAATCACAGGTAAAAGACCGTAGTGAAAAAGAGTGGCTGGATATCATGAATAAAGAAGAAGGAACTGGTGAATCCAGCGGTGTCGCTAGTCTTGGTATTGAGTAATAACTAAATTTTATTGTATCATGTATTTAAAAAAAGAAAAAGAATTTCAGTACCATCCCGCCATCATTAAGATGTTGGAGGATGTTGTCGGCGGTGGCACTATTGCCCGTGCTGATTTGAGAAAGGCCCTGTTTGATGGACAACCATTAGATGAATTGCCGCCTTACTGTATCGCAGGACGTGATGAAAACGGTGGTTGGCATGTCATCAAGACAGCTAAAGTGACGGAAGCTGTAGAAGCAGCTGGAAAAGTCATCAAGGTAGCTAAAAATCATCTGTTCGCAGTAGGTGATTTTGTGACTGCCGGTGGAAAATTTGATGGAGCATCCGATAAAATTACTATTATCGACAAGAGTAATGCTGCTTATGACTCTATTACGCTGGCGGCTGCCATTGGTGCAATAGCCAAAGATATGGTATTGGTTACTGTAAAAGCAAAAACTGATGCCGGTTCTGCCGAGGCAACAGTAGAAACATCTGAGGTGGCGATTACGATGGCTAAAGTTGATCTGACTGTTGCTAATCAATCTTGTGGATTGATGGTAAGAGGTACTATTGAGGAACGAAATATGCCATTCCCTCTCGATGCTGATTTGAAGAAGCTTATGCCTCTCATTCGTTTTGTATAATCTATTAATTCATAAATCATTATGGAAAGAAGCTTAATCAAGCAAATTAACAAGAAAAACATGGCGGCACGTCTCAACTCCCGTCATGTAAAACCGATGTATTACCCGAATTTCTTTGGTGTGAAGAGAGTTACTTCATTGAAGTGGGAAACATTGGTTGGTGAAAAAGGCGCTCCGGTTATTGCTGACGTTATTTCTTTCGATGCATCCGCACCGGAGAAAACGCGTGAAGTGATCGGTAAAATGTCTGGTGATATTCCTAAGACCGCTATTAAGCGCTCAATGACTGAAAGTGAATATCAAGAATACAAGCAGTTACAACGCGATGCCCAGGGCGATTCTGATCAATTGGAACTATTAAATCTTGGTTTCAAAGATACCGATTTTGTGCATAATGGTGTCCGTGGACGTATGGAATGGGCTAGTATGCAATACATGTCACGTGGCGGAACCAACTTGACATCCTCTAACAACAACGGCATCGTAACTACGGAATTTGTCGGCGTGGGTATACCTGCTGCCAACAAAAAAGTATCTTCCGTAGATTGGGCTACCGCTTCTACTGCTGATGGTCTTCAAGATATTGAAAATGTACTGGCCGATGCAGTCAAGGAAGGTGTGTCTCTTCGCTATATTATTATGCTTACTACTGAGTTCTCTTTGCTGAAAAAGCAGAAAGCAACTATTGATAAGATTAAAGGCTGGATCAATCAAACGTCCAAGGTCGTTATCACAAAAAAAGTGATTAATGAATATCTTGCAGAACAAGAAAACCCATGTCAGATTATCACAATCAATCCGGCGCTCCGTATCGAAGATAAGAACCACAAACGTACTACTATCTGTCCGTGGGTTCGCAAACGTATTTGTTTCTTAGAGGATTTGCGTGTAGGTGATATCCAACACGGACCAATTGCAGCAGAAGATTCTGAGAGTCTGAGAAAGAAAGCCTTGATGGTAAAGAAAGATTTTGTTCTGATTACCAAATGGTCAACCGAAGAACCATTTAAAGAATGGACCAAGGGAGAAGCAAACGCATGGCCGGTAGTTAATGATCCGGAAGCGATATACATTCTGAAAGCAGACGGTAAAGCATGGGCTGCCGATGAAGCTACAGAAGGAACAGACAATATCCCTGCTAAATTCTTGGGTCAGGAAGTTGAGAAAGAAAACTTAGAAGCAGAAGACGAAGAGTAAATAGTTATGGCAACAATCAGAGAAACAATACTAGAATATCCATCTATTGAGGATATGGAAGGCTTCTTGGATAAGGTAGTCTTCATTAAGCGGGGTATCAACCCTGAAGCAGAATGTACTACTGAAAGCATGAAGCAGGTCGGTCTTTGTGTCGCTGATATGTATGCCATGATGGTAAACTCACCGGATTTCAGTGAAAATAAGCTTTCTATCACTCATCCCCGTTCTTTCTATATTCAGACTGCAAAGCAGCTGTATATAGAAAACGGGGAACCGGAGAAAGCTGCTAAACTTGGGAAACGAATCATTATCAAAGGAAGAGCTGGTAACAGATGGTAAAACGGTATCCACATACGGCAATAGTTACTATTGAGGCTAACGGGCGCTTAGTTGATGGTGAATGGGTTTCTGGGAAACTGGTTGAAATATCTGTCCCCGGACGCTACGACCCGGTAAGCGATGGAAGAATCATTCTCAAACATAATTCGGCTGGTGATGAAGCGCAAGTACATGGCTATTTCTACTCCAAAATGCAACCGCCGGCAGACAGTAAGTTTTTGCGTTTGAAAGTAGCATCAAAGGGTATTGATATACCGGTTATCTGTTGGGAACCTTATCAATCACATTCAATTATCAACGTATGAGAAATGGCATGACTCCCCTATTCACTTTTGATGAAATGGAACGCTGGCTTGAACACTTTCAAAGTAAAGCGGAAGATAAGATGCTTGTTTTCCTGCAAGCGGGTGGGGAGAAGTTTATACAGGTGGCCCGCCAAAGTGGTTCATACAAAGACCAAACAGGCAATCTTCGTTCTTCAGTTGGTTATGTAATAGCCAAAGACGGCGAGGTTGTCAAAGAGAACTTCGTAGAAAGTGATAAAGGGACTGATAAGACAACCGGTAAGTATAAAGGGCGTAGGCTTGCAGAAGAAGTATCTCTGTCTCATGCCGGTGGTTATATATTGGTTGGTGTCGCAGGTATGGAGTATGCGACAGCCGTTGAAGCAAAAGGATATGAAGTTATTTCAGGTGCTAATGCGCAATGTGAGAAATATCTAAGGGATACATTGAAATCAGTTTTTAGCAAGATTTGATTATGGATGAATTTGACGCTGTAGATATAGTTTATAATGCTGTGGCCGCTGCGGGCACCGATGTTGTGATTTATAAGGACAAATCGGAAGCAGGTGTTACTAGTGAGCATATTGTTATTAATCACCTGCAACTGAATGAACTTGACTTTATTAATAAAGTGCCTGTCAATATCAATATCTTCGTTCCCTTGAATGATAATGGAATGAACCAACGTCAACGAATGAAAGAGCTAAAGCGTAAGGTACGAAAATCGCTTGATTCAATCAATAGTAGTGACGGTGTATGTAAAGAAGTGACAGTTCTCTGGAGTGTTCCAATGCCGGACCTGAAAGAGAAATTCGCTTGTACAAATATCAGATTAGAAATTTTAATAGATCAATAATTATGTCAGGAGAAGTTAGACCTATTGCTATGGGCGTAGGTGGAATTAAATTTGGAACAGTCGGTGACGGTGTTCCCGGTGCAGATCTCAAAGATTATCCCCTTCCAACCAAAGGAAGTGTTGCATTTAACTTTGCAGATCCCAAAGAAGTTAAGATTGAAGTAGAGGGTAGTGAAGAACCTTTTTATGTTGAACTGGTGAAAGATACGACAGATTATGTCGAGTTCTCCATCCCTACTCCATCAAATGAGGTTCTTAAAGAACTGGCAGGCGGTGAAGTGGATACAACAGGAGGAAAAAATATCTGGAAAAAGCCTCTTAGTACTCCTTCTATCTCTAAAACGTTCCAGTGTGAAACATTACCTAAAGACGGTAAGAAGGTCGTTTATACCATCGTAAATGGCAAGATCGCCTCAAAGATTTCACAGGCTCCCGGATCAGAGCAAGCAGAGTTGTTGCTTGTTCGTGTATATATGCAAGCTGCTGTTACTGCAGACGGTAAGAGACAGACTGCTTTCATGCGCGAAGTAGTTACTATTGCCGGAGGCGGAGAAGCCCCAGCGAATGCTGCGAATGTCGAAGGCGGAGAAGCTGCTCCAAGTGGTGCGAAAAAATAAATAACGGTTCTGTATAGCTCAGTTGGTTAAAGCGCTACATTGATTATGTAGAGACCGGCGGTTCGATTCCGCCTACAGGAACAAACTATTGAAGGATGGAGCTGAAAGTATTGAAGGTTAGTTGCAAATAACCGGAAGTATTGCCCGGAAGTACAACGGGCTAGGCTCCTTGATGAAATTATGAGTATAAAGAATTTATTTCAGCAAGAGTCTGAATCCGTTACGGATCAGGCTGTCAAAATTCCATTCGAATTTACTAACCGGGATTCTATTCCTAAAGGAAAGGACCCCGGCAATTGCATAGTTATAAAGCCTGTCACCGTTCGGACATGGTTTCGGATACGCCCTTTCCTTCTTGAAGTCGAGAAAGAAGATCTTGATAAGATGATTGTGAAGGACGGAGAACTCAATGCAGACTTTCCGGAACTGATGAATAAATACGGAGGATTGCTTTTTGACATCGTCTGCCTCGGGATTCACAATAAGCCTAGTGATCCTCCGGAATGGTTCAAGAACGCTCTCGCAGACAATACGACATGGGAGGATATACGGATCCTGTTTAATGCAATTATATATCGCATAGGGTATCACCCTTTTTGCACCTCTATCACGATGCTTCGGAACGTGAGCCCGCTACGAGAGACGGAGATAATAGCCGCTCAGAAGAATTTGCAAAGTTGGAAGGATGCAACCAAAGCAGATTCCTAGTGATTGTAAAAGAAGCTCTAGGATTAACGTTTAACCAGACGTTGGATAGTAGCTATGGATTGATAGAGACATTACTGCAGGAGTACTCATTTGTAATGAGAGAGCGTAATAAGATTACTGATGAAGACGGTAAAGTTGAAGGTAGAGATTATGAATGGGTAGAACTACCCTCTTTTGATGATCCTAGTAAGACGATCAGGATAAAGAAGTATAACGATATAGCCGGTAAGGTCAAGGGTTAAGGTAATTTGCTGTTGTGTTTATATATTAGGTTAACTGTTTTTTTTATTAAATTGGTTTAGAGTATTGTGGTCCCTTGTATCTGTGAAGATATAGGGGATTTTTTAATATCCCCTTTTTATCTCAGCATCTACGCTATCCATCATCTTTGTTATTTCGACATTATCCCTTTCCAAATTTTGGATAATACGGGATTGGTAAGTGATCATCCCTTCAATTCTTCCTTTTTTGAGTCCGAGGCTTAGGCCTCTTTGAAAAGCTTCCTGTAGTTCTTTCTTCCGGAGAACGCTATTCACTCCGTTTTTTCGTTCATTTTCCTTGGTCATGGTGCTAATGAATGTTTGGTTTATATATTATAAGAAAAGGCTATCTTTTCCCTATTCTTTCCGACCAAGGAACATAATCTTTCATTTACACTAGGGATTATGTAGCAAAGGGAATTGATAGCCTATATTGTGATATAGTAGGCTTGTCAACTCCCCTAGAGTAAATCAAAAAATTGTTCCTTGGTCTTAGAACACTGCAAAGATGCTTATTCTTCTCGAAATAGCCAAATTTTAGCTTCTCTTTATATTTTAAGAATAAATGCTATGGGTATTCAAAATAAAGACGGAGCGTTATATTTTGCGACAGGAATAGACAACTCGGGGTTATATTCCGGGCGCCGAGAAGCAATAGGAATTATCAAGGCGATGGCCGGTGAGATCACTTCTTTTGATGTATTCGGTGGGATTGGTATAAGTGCGGGCATTGCATTTGCCCAGGCCGCCAAAGGTGCATACGACTTTGAAAAGCAGTTCCAACAAAGTATGAAAGAAGTTGCTACCCTTTCAAGCGGAATAAAGGGCAGTCTAACCGATTATATGAATCAAGTCGTAGAACTGACCCGAGAGGTGCCGGTACTTGCGAATGATGCGGCTAAAGCATTGTATCAAATTGTATCTGCCGGCCATGACGGCGCTGATGGTATGAAAATTTTAGAAGTATCCGCTAAAGCTGCCATCGGTGGAGTTACCGATACAGCAACGGCGGCAGACGGTATCACTACCCTATTGAATGCCTATAAGCTTGATGTTTCAGAAGCTGAGAAAATATCAGATCAACTATTTACTACCGTCCGGCTTGGTAAGACCTCATTTGGAGAGTTAGGCAAGAGTATTGCGCAAGTTGCGCCTGTTGCTGCCGCCTATGGTGTGGAAGTAGATCAGGTCTTAGCCGCTGTTGCTACCCTAACCAAACAAGGTACGCCTACAGCGCAAGCAATGACTCAAATACGTGCTTCCATTATTGCAGTATCCAAGGTGCTCGGTGATGGCGCATTTGATAACAGGACCTATCAAGAGGCGCTAGCAGAAGTTGCTAGACAGGCAGGAGGCTCGGAAGCAGAACTTCGTAGATTAGTTCCAGAAATCGAGGCGGTCAATGCAGTTCTTGGATTGACAGGAATTAACGTCAAAGAGGCTGCCGGACATTTGGAAGAAATGCAAAATGCCACAGGCGCAGCAGAAACAGCTTTTAAAGAAATGGCTTCTTCTGCTGATAATCAAATGAAGCTACTGGGGAATAACATAACGGCCGCCCTTCGCCCGTTAGGACAGGAAATCTTAAAAGAAATATCTGCCGCAGCACAATCTATGAACGAAGCCTTTAAAGATGGCAGTGTTCAAGAGGCATTGAAAGATATAGGTGCCTTAATAGTCGTCGTTACGACTGCCCTTGCAGGATACAAAGGAAGTATTTTGGCTGTAAGTACCGCTAAACAAGTACATGCAACAGTTACAGCTATTGTTAACAAGCAGCGGACTATTGAAGCGGCTAACTTGGTATTGACTAAAGGCACGTATGCCGTTGAAGCTGCAATGATTGCCAAAAACACATCTGCACGTGTTTTATTGACAAAAGCTCTCAAGGCCCAAACGATTGCACAATTAAAAAATGCAGCAGCGATGCTAACCAACCCTTATGTGCTGGCTGCCGCTGCATTTGCAACGCTCGGTTACGCAATATACCATGTGGTAACGGTTGAGACAGAAGCTGAAAAAGTACAGAGAAAATATAATGAAGCATGCAAAGCATATACCGAACAAGCTGATAATTTGAAAAAAAGTGCTACAGATTTACTTTCAACGATACGCGATGAGACTTCTGCAAATTATGAGAAAGTTATAGCATATAATAAGCTTCAAAGCATTATGCCAAATATTTTTAAGAATATGGATATTGAAAAACTTAAATTGATGGATATCCTTTCTTTAAATAAGATGATCGCAGAAGAAGTTCAGAGACGTGCACGAATTGGAGCACAAACCAAATTGATTATGGCTCAACGTAATTATGACTCAATTCAGTCTTTAATTGCTGAAGATTCAAAACGTGGAACTTATTCCGGACAATATGACATACAACTTGGCAGGGCTAAAATAGAAGTTGATGCAGCTCAAAAGGTTGTAGATAATATTGCAAAGATTCAAAAACAAGCGAAAGAAGAAGATAAAAAAGAAAATAAAAAGGCGGAGATTCAAAATAAAGCCTTTTGGACCAAGCAAAAAGATGATGCAACGAAAGCACTAGATTCAATAGCTTCGGCTCAAAAGAAATTGATGGATGCTGGAAATTTCAAAGGGATTGATGCTACTGTCATTACTGCTTACAAAGAAAATATCAAAAAACTAAAAGAAGCAGAGAAAGAATTAAAAGTTTATGATTCATTTTCCAAACAGGATGATAAGGCACAAAAATTACGTGAAGAACAAGAAAAATATAAACTCCTGTTAGAGAAACAAAAGTTTGAACAGGAACGAATAAAAGAAGATTCAGCAAATGAACTTGAGCAGATTGAAATCAATAAACTTAAAGAAAGCAGTGAAAAGGTTCTAAGGCAAAGAGCACTCAATCATCGGCTAGAATTACAGGCTATTAAGCGCGAAATCGAGGATAAGAAACGGAAAGTAATAGAAGATGCACAAGCTGCTTTTGAAATCAATCCTCAAAATAAAAAGAAGGTTTTTAATGCAGATGTTTTCATCAATTCAGAATCTACGAAAAAACTGTTTGCTTCATTCGATAATATAGCAAAAGAAGCTACAATCGCTACCAATACAAAGTTTGATCGCGGAGACGATTTATCTGACCTGTTGAATCAGTATCAGGATTATACAGACCAACGTCTTGCGATTGAACGAAAATTCAATGAAGATATTGCCATCTTGCAGGAACAACGAAAACAAGCAGTAAAGAATGGAGATACAGATCAAGTAGAACAGATTGATCGTTCCATCACCCAAGCTACAAAAGATAAGGGTATGGAACTTATGAATATGGACTATAATAAGCTGAAAGAATCTCCGGAATACGTTCGTGCCTTTGAGAATTTGAAAGAAACATCTTCTGAAACTCTTAATTCTCTTCTTTCTCAACTAGAGAATGCAAAAGGGACAGCAGCTAAGGTATTATCTCCGGACCAACTTCGTGAATATACTAGCACTATTCAATCAATCATGGATGAACTGGATTCACGTAATCCGTTTCAATCATTATCTGACAAGAAGAAGGAACTGGCAGAAGCGGAGGAAGAACTAGCTAAAGCGCAAATTGAGTTAGAGAATGCCCGGACCCAGGCGGAAGCAGTGAAAGGCGGTGCTATGATTGAGAACGGTGTCAAGTCTTCTAAGTATAATCCCAAGACCGGAAAGATCGATTCAACTAAAGCTTATCTAACCGAGGCGCAGGCGTTGGATAAGGTGAAGGAGAAAACGGATAACTACAATGAAGCAAAAGACAAAACGACGAAAGCCAGTGCAAAGGTACAAGCTGCTGAAAGGAAAGTGGCAAGCGTTATCGGAGAACTCGGTGACGCTTTAAAAGATCTAGGTTCAGCTATCGGCGGACAAGCCGGTGAAATTATAAGTATCATTGGCAATATCGGCACCTTCGCCATGACAGCGATGAATGGCGTAGAAACGGCATCAACAACGGCATCAACTGCAATCAAAGCGGTTGAAAAAGCATCTGTCATTCTCGCCATCATCGGTGCAGCTATGCAGATAGCAATGAAAATCTTCGACCTGTTCGGCAAAGACGACACAACAGAAAAGTATGAGAAAGCCAAAGAAGCTTATGAATCTTATATCAACATTCTTGATAGAGTGATAGAAAAGCAACTGGAATTGGCTGAAACTCTTACAGGAGATAATGCGAATGCTGCTTATGATAAGGCCCTTGAAATGATAAGGCTACAGAATGAGAATGCACGTGTTTTAGGTAAACAATACTTGAACTCTGGTGCATCCGGCAAATCACATTCAAAGGGATATACTGAAGTGGAAGATATGTCCATGGAGGGGTGGAAGCAAGCGGCAGATACGCTAGGTATGAGCGTCGATGAATTTAAAGACAAAATGGGCGGACGCATGGCCGGTCTGTTTGATTTGACAGATGAACAACTTGCAAAACTTCAAGAAAATGCTGGGATCTTCTGGTCACAACTTGACTCTGACACTCAAAAATTCGCGGATCAGATAGTGGATGGTGTTACCCAGGTTGCAGAGGTTGTCGAGCAGAAGATCACCGATGCTACTCTCATTGATATAGACGGACTTCGTTCAGACTTTCAGGATCTGCTTACAGATATGGATGCCGATAGTGCTGATTTCGCAGATAACTTTGAAGAATACATGAGAAATGCTATTCTAAACTCAATGCTCAAAGAGGACTATATGAGCCGACTAACAGCTTGGAGAGAGAAGTTTTACAAAGCTATGGATGATGGAGTAACCGAAGAAGAATATAATGCTTTAAAAGCTGAAGGCCAACAGATTTCCGATGACATGAAAGCCAAACGGGATGCGTTGGCAGAAATGTATGGATGGAACAAAGACGATGAACGTGAAGCTTCAAAGAAAGGTTTTGCTTCCATGTCACAAGACTCTGCTGATAAACTGGATGGTAGTTTCGCTGTTATGACTTCTCACACATACTCAATAAACGAAGGAGTCAAGCAAATACAATTGAGTACAGATAAGATCATAGAGAAGCTTGTATACTTATCCAGCATGGACAAAAATATAGGTGAAATGATGAAACATAGCGATCTTGTCATTACTTACCTGTCAGACATAAGTAGTCATACGGCACGCCTTGAAGCTATTGAAAAGGCTATAGAATCTATCAGAATGGGGATTGACACATTGAACACTAAAGGCATAACACTGAAGCGATGACAGGACAATTTTACTTAGACGGAATAGATGCATATACCAGTTTAGGGATATGCGTTACAAAGGGAAGCTACAATAATCTTGTAGCCTTCCCTGCTATCAAAGAACCGGAAAAAAACGACTGGCCGGAAGAAGATGGGCAAGAATTTGACCTTTCTAATATTGCCCTAAACACAAGTGATATAAGCATTGAATTTGCATATATGGGCAGTATGGGTATTGGCGGACTAATTGATAAGCTCTCGGACCTGAGCTATCATGAATTTCGTTTTCCACTCATTGACAGAACATATACCCTACGTTTGTCTTCTCAAAACAGTTATGTAATCAATACGGGCCTTGAAATTTCTAAGTTCACTCTTACAAATGACTTTCTCCGTGAAGCCAACTATGAGTATCAAGAACCTATTAACGATAGTGACCTCCCATTTCCAAAGGGCTATGAGCTTGACGGTAAAGATCTGACCGACTATGGTGTAGTAGTATTGAAAGGCAGTACAGCAGAGATACTGAAAACTCCTGCGGTAAAGAAGAACCTGCTGCAAAATTTCAAGTACCAGGACGGAGCCATCTACGACGGGAATGCCGTAAAGTTTCAAACTAAAGATGTAGCTATAAAATGCGCAATGCGAGCTAAGACGATCGAAACATTCTGGCGCAATCGTGATGCTCTACTTCATGACTTGACAAAGCTACATTTAAAGACAGATGATGAAGGATATGAGTATTCCGATGCGGAACGTATATTTTATTGTGACGAGTGGAGTGAAAGCTATCCCTGCTATTATAAGAACTGTCAGACAAACAGTTTTACTCTGAATAACGGTGTATGGTGGGAATTTACCTTGAAGCTCGTATTTACCAGTTTCCGGATTGGAGAAACGGAGTTCTTACTTGCATCCGAAGCTGGTGAGTTTATCATAACAGAGGACGGAGAATTTTATATAGACTTAAATTGAAGAGACTATGAATGAAAAAGAAATAAATGGAATCGTAATTAAAGGAGAGTATCATGAGGCGATACAATGGGACCTGGAAGGATTCAAATGTCACAAATGTTCCCTTTATGAAATTTGTGATTGTATAGCAACTTGTACATTATCAGATATGTCTCTTTGTGAGCATATTACTGATAATAAATTGTCTGTGTTTGTCAATCGCGGAAAAGTAAAAATAGAAAAAGTATAGAAGCCATGCCATTAAAAAAGAAAAGAATATCAGAGTTGAACGAAGCCAGCGACATGAAAGGCTTCTACACCATCGGCTATCGAATTGTCAGCGGTGTTAAGACCAGCCTTAAATTCGGGCTAGAGAAGATGCAGACAGCCTTAGATAATATGCTCAAAGCTACGAGCGATGCCAAAACCGCTACTACCGATATGCGGCAATTAGAAGCTGCCGTTGAAGAGAATGAATCAACTCGTGAAACTGCTGAGTCTCGTCGTAACGCTTCCGAGCAATCAAGGCAGACAGCTGAAACGGGACGCTCAAGAGAAGAACAGGCCCGGGAAGCTGCTGAATCAGTGCGTATCACTAATGAGAATGCTCGCAAAACGGCTGAAACTGGACGTTCCTCTGCTGAAAGTAATCGTGTAACCGCAGAAGGTAAGCGAGTAACAGCCGAAGGTACACGCGAATCTAATGAGCAAACGAGAAAGAATGCTGAGACTGCCAGAGGCACGGCAGAATCCGAACGCGTATCTGCCGAAACAGCTCGTAAGTCTGCCGAGTCTGCTAGAGTTACCGCAGAAGGAAAACGGGTAACAGTCGAAGAAGCACGTGTCTCAGCTGAAACAGCTCGTTCCTCTGCTGAGAATACAAGAATACAGAATGAGGATGCCCGTAAAACGGCTGAGACCGCTCGCGCGACCGCAGAAGGAAAGCGTGTTACGGCTGAAACCAGTCGTGTGGACACAGAAAATAAACGTGTCTCTGATGAACAAACACGCAAAAGCAATGAAGAAACTCGTAAAACAGCCGAAAGCGGGCGTTCCTCTGCTGAATCGGAACGTGTGAAGGAAGAAGATAAGCGCAAAACGGCTGAAACGACTCGTTCTACTGCTGAATTAGACCGTGTAACAGCAGAAGAAAAACGGAAAGAAGCTGAAGTCACAAGGGAAACGAATGAAACTTCTCGTGTGGCAGCCGAGACCGCCAGGGGCACGGCAGAATCCGAACGCGTATCTGCCGAAACCGCTCGTAAGTCTACGGAAGCAGACCGGGCGTCGGAGGAAAACAAAAGAAAGGCTGCTGAAACTTCCCGGACCACTGCTGAAACAGCTCGTTCCTCTGCTGAAAATACAAGAAAGCAGAATGAAGAGGCCCGAAAATCTGCTGAAACTCTTCGCGGATCAAACGAAACAAAACGCGTGAATGCTGAAACAGAGCGTGTAGAAGCAGAGTCTCAACGTAAGTCTGAGTATGCCGGTATTGTGCAAGAAATGGCATCTGCTACGGAAGATGCTACTGCTCAACTAGATACTGTAAAGAAGGCCACTGACGATGCGAATGCTGCAAAGAATGCGTCTGTAACACAAACAGAGCTAGCAAAAAAAGCTACGGATGCGGCTAATACTGCTGCTGGTAGTGTCAATGCAGCAAAAGAAGCTGCTACTACTGCGGCGGCAGGCGCCAATGCTGCTAAAACAGCTTCAGAAGCCCAAACAGCTCTGGCAAAGAAAGCAACGGATGATGCAAACGCAGCTAAAAATGCATCTGTAACACAGACTGGTTTAGCGAAAAAAGCAACGGATGATGCCAATGCAGCAGCATTGGCCGCTAACAATGCAGTATCCGGTGTTGACGCTAAAGTGCAAGCAGCTATCGACAAATTGGTAGCCGGTGCTCCGGACGCTCTTGATACATTGATTGAGTTAGCGAACGCACTTAATAATGATCCGAACTTTGCAGCAACTATGGCAACAGAGTTAGGGAAAAAGCTCAATATAACTGATATCGTTAATAATCTGACGACCGGGGAGACTAGTAAGGTTCTTTCTGCTGAACAGGGTAAGGCATTGAAAGCTGCTCTGGATGCACATAATCACGATACAGTATATGAGAAGATTATTACTAAACTAACTGCCTTCAATAAGAATTTCGGTACGGCTGCCGGAACCGTGTGCGAAGGTAACGATGCCCGCTTAAGTAATGCAAGAGCTCCGTTATCTCATACACATAAGAAAGCAGATATTAGCGACTTCCCAACTTCAATGCCGGCGAGTGACGTGCCCGCATGGGCAAAGGCTGCCAATAAACCGAGTTACACCGCAAACGAAGTCGGGGCCTCTCCTACTAATCATAACCATACTGGAACTTATGAACCCGCATTCACTAAGAACACAGCCTTTAATAAGAACTTTGGTAGTGCTACCGGGACTGTATGCGAAGGTAACGATGCTCGTTTAAGTGATGCTCGTACACCGAAAGCACATACTCACAAGAAATCTGAGATCAGTGATTTTCCTACTTCGATGCCGGCAAGCGATGTGCCAGATTGGGCGAAAGCATCTAGCAAACCTTCATATACAGCGAGCGAAGTTGGCGCTTCTTCTTCAAATCACAATCATGCGGGTACTTATGAGCCTGCATTTACTAAAAAAACGGCTTTTAATAAAGATTTTGGTACGGCTGCCGGATCTGTATGCGAAGGTAATGATGCCCGCTTAAGTAATGCAAGAACTCCGTTAGCTCATACACACAAGAAAGTAGATATTAGCGACTTCCCAACTTCAATGCCGGCAAGCGACGTGCCCGCATGGGCAAAGACTGCCAATAAACCGAGTTACACCGCAAGCGAAGTCGGGGCCTCTCCTTCTAATCATAACCACGATGCAGATTATCAACCCCTCGGTGATTATGCTGACGCATCACATACTCATGATGCTGCTGATATTACACCTGATTCAACACATAGATTTGTTTCTGACTCTGAAAAAAGCACATGGAACAGTAAGGCTGCAGGGAATCACAACCATTCCGGAGTATATCAGCCTGCTGGCAACTATGCTTCTTCATCACATAATCATGCAGCTAGTGATGTGACTCCTGATTCAACACATAGGTTCGTAACTGATTCGGAAAAATCTACTTGGAATAGTAAAGCAGCCGGCAACCACAATCATGACTCTGCTTATCAGCCTAAAGGCAGTTATGCTCCTTCATCACATAGCCATGTTGCTACTGAAGTGACTCCGGATGCTACTCACCGTTTTGTTTCTGATACGGAAAAAAGTACATGGAATGGTAAAGCTGAAAAGGATCATAATCATGACTCAACTTATCAGCCTAAGGGAAGTTATGCTGCCGCGTCACATTCACATTCTGCTTCAGACATAACAGAAGTGACAAATAAGAAGTTTATGACGGATGAGGAAAAGAGTGTACTAAGTTCTCTTGGAACTACGTATGCTTTGAAAGATTTCTCTAATATCGGAGTCAAATCGCTTGGACAAAACGGTTATCGTAAATATGGTGATGGTCTGCTTATTCAATGGGGGTACTCAAGTACTTCCGGGATAGGTAAAACCGTTTATCTTAATACGACCTTTTATGATAGTAATTACACTATTCTATTAACTGGAACTAGAAAAGTACATAGTAATTACATCTATTCTTTTGATGTCTTTAATAAATATGCATCTTATTTTATAATGGATTCCGTTTATCAAAATGTTGATACTGATGCTGGAGGATTTAGTATAGCTTTTTATTGGTTCGCTATTGGTCGTTGGAAGTAACCTTATTTCCAACGACCAATAGCAAACCAATAGAAAGAGGCTGTATTAGAACCTGCATTGGCAGCTTGCTGATATTTATTATTATATCCAAAAGAACCAGTTGAAACAGAAGTATAGTTAGCTATCCACGATGAATCATTACCTGTATTTCCATTATTACAAGTCAAGTGCAGAGAATAATTTGTGTCATAGAATGAAGAGGGGAAATATATTGTTCCAGAGTAAGTGCCACTCGTCTTTTTTCCCCATTGAATAAGCAGGCCGTCAGGAAACTTATAATAACCGTTTTGCCCAAGTGACTTAGTTCCAACATTTGAAAAGTCAGATTTTGCGTACGTAGTACCAAGAGAACTAATTTTATATAAACAAATAACTAAATGAATGTATTATGAAATACTGGAAACAAGGATTTTACGATGAACCAATTAAGGGTTCGGTAGAAATTGAGGACGACTATTACAATGATTTGTTAGAAGGTCAGTCTGAAGGAAAAGAAATTTACGAAGGTGATAATGGTGTTCCCATTTTGGTAGAACATGAGTATTCCATTGATGAAACAAAAGAAATGAAGGTAAATCGTATCTTGCTGTATGACAAGTCAAAGGCGGTTAATTCGTTTACTTTGAGTGGGAAAGAAATGTGGCTTGATAAGGATACTCGAGTTGGTTTGAAGAACTCTATTTTAATAGAACAAGACATGGGAAGGACCGAAACAGTGTTGTGGTTCGATGGTGTGAAGTATACTATTCCTATTCTTAACGCATTAGCAATGTTAAATTCTCTAGAATTATATGCCCTCGACTGCTATAATGTGACACAGATGCATCTTGCAGCTATAAAAAAGATGTATATCGTGTCGCAGATTGAAGAGTATGATTACACAGTAGGTTATCCGGAAAAACTATTATTTGAATAGCATTAAAAACACATACCTGATTATATTTTAGATTATAATTCTAATCAGACAATATGATAATTCTATATAATGGTAGCAAGGAAATAAAGCTCGATGTAAAGGACGAAAGTTACTCTTACGAAGCGATCATGGCAGAGGATACACTTAATTTGTATTTTTCCTATCCTGGATACTTAGAAATACAGGTCGGAACTTGGTGTGACTTCTACGGAAAACGTTATTCTCTCAAAAAAGATAGTAACTTCAAAAAGAAAGGTGAGCGCAACTTTGAATATACGCTTATACTTGAAACGGCAAAAGCGGATGCTATGATGTGGAAAGTTCGTCATATTGCAGATAATAGTATCAAATTCGCATATACAGCTAAAGCACATGAACACCTGCGACTACTCGTTGAGAACCTAAATCGTCGCGATATTGGTTGGAAAATAGGTGACTGCATCGAAGGAACGGATAAAGTCATCAACTATAATCACACATATATTCTTGATGCCCTTAATCAACTTGCAGATACGTATGAAACTGAATGGCAGATAACTGACAAAACAGTTCATCTTCGTAAGGTTGAATATAACAAGAATAATCCTTTGAAACTGTCGTATGGTAAAGGACACGGTTTCAAGGTCGGGGTTGGCCGGGAATCCGGAGATATACCGCCCGAAATTGTCCTCGTAGAAACTTCTGATCGAAATATCAATTACTCGACATACGGAGCTAAATATCTATTACTTCCAAAGGCTAAGACTCTTGTTTATGAAGGCAGGACGTACATAACAGATGCGGATGGAATCAGCGTCATGCGTGCTGATAAAAGCCTAGTTACAGGTAAAGAGGATAGTCTAGACTGCACTGCAATCTATCCTTCTCGCGTTGGTACTGTTAGCTCTGTTATTGAGGTTAATAAGGAGAATAACTTCTATGATTTTGTAGATAGCGATATACCTAACGATCTTGATTTTAAGAAATGTTTGATAGCCGGAGAAACTATGACCGTTATCTTCCAAACAGGTATACTGACAGGCAAAGAGTTTGAAGTCAAGTATATCCATGAGCCCATTCTTAAAGAGGATGGAGAAATAGAGAAAGCAGGTAGACGTTTTGAAATAGTTCCACAGGAAATCGACGGTATCACTATGCCGGAACCTGATGTCTGGCATCCTAAGACTGGCGATACCTACGCAGTATTTGGTATCCAGCTACCGTACTCATATATCTGTAATGATGAAGAGCAGACAGGCGCTAGCTGGGAAGTGTTTAAGGAAGCTGCTAAATACCTCTTTGAGCATGAAGATAAATCATTCGTATTTACCGGGACATTGGACGGTATCTGGGCAAAGAAGCGTTGGTTAGAAATAGGCGGCAAGATTGTGCTGGGTGGTTATGTAAACTTCTCCGATACCCAGTTTCATCCAAAAGGTTCACTTATTCGCATGATAGGAATTAAACGTTATGTGAACAACCCTTATTCTCCGGAAATAGAATTATCAAATGATCCAGTTGGTACTTCCGTAACCAGCGAATTAGATAAGATCGAGACAAATGAAGTAGACGTAGATATCAAGTATAAAGATTCTTTGCGATTTACCAAACGCCGTTTTCGTGATGCAAAAGAAACTATGTCCATGCTTGAAGATGCTTTATTGAACTTCTCCGGTTCAATAAATCCCATCACTATACAGACGATGCAGTTACTCGTAGGTGATGAAAGTTTGCAGTTCCGCTTTGTCAGATCAAAAGCAGTCCCGGTACAAGTATCGCATAACATTACTTACAATATCAGTACTAAAGTTCTACATTCGCCTGCCGGCATTATCCAACATATGACGCTAGGGATAAAAACTGTGTCGTCTGAACACAAAGCTAGCGAATACAAATTTTGGGATATGGCTGAATATAATTCTCCGGCGCTCATTGCCCCAGAGAAGAAATATTATCTGTATGCTGTATGCAGCAAGGAGAATCAGACCGGCACATTCCTTCTCAGTGAAACAGCTATCAAAATAGAACAGATAGCAGGATATTATCACTTACTAACTGGTATCCTAAACAGTGAGTATGAAGGTGAACGCAGCTTCGTTGAGTTGTATGGATTCACTGAAATTCTGCCGGGCCGCGTAACAACTGAACGAATCATCTCACCGGACGGAAAGACATACTTCGACCTGGTTAAAGGAGAAATAGGTGGAAATATCCAAATTAAAGCAGGCTCCTCCGGATTAGAGAATTTGGAAGAATGGCTTGAAGTAAGCGATCTGATCGATTCTATTCAGAAGTCTGCAGCTGATGCAAACGATGCTGTGGGAGGTCTGCATGACTATATCGACGGTGCATTTGCTGACGGCATTATCACTGAGGCGGAAGCTAAAGCTATCGAAAAGTATATCAACACAGTAAACAATGCGAAAGCAGCTGTAGAAGCGACATACAATAAACTGTATGTAAATCCTTATCTCTCAGGAACGGCCAAAACCGGGTTGCTCAATGCAAAGGTTACGCTGATGGGAAGCATTGAGAACCTTATCAAATCTATCAATACCGCCATTGCCGACGGGCAGACAACCGTAGCAGAAAAGAAAGACGTTGATGATAAGTATGTCCTGTTTAATTCTGCGTATGCCGACTTCACCGCTGCCGTAGAAACAGCAAATAAAGCGATACACGATGCCTTGAAAGGTTATTCAGAAGAAGCACTAAGAGAGGCCACTGCTGCTATGGAAGCAGCCAATGCGGCAGCCAAGAGTGCTAGCGAAGCAAACAATGCAGTATCCAATCTAAATAATTATGTAGATGGTGCATTTGCTGACGGTGTAATATCCGAGGCGGAAGCTAGTGCTATCGAAAAGTACATCAACACAGTTAACAATGCAAAAGCAGCTGTAGAAGCGACATACAACAAGCTGTATGTAAATACATACTTAACCGGAGTCGCAAAAACAAACCTGCTTAATGCAAAGGTTACGCTGATGGGCTCCATAGAAAGATTGATAAATGCAATAAATACCGCCATTGCAGACAAGCTTACTACTCCAGACGAAAAACAGGCTGTTGATACACAGTTTGCAAGCTTCAACAATGCTTATGCTGACTTTAATACTGCTGTCGAAGAAGCTAATAAGTCCATACAAGACAAGTTAAAGTCTTTCGCCGATGATGCTATGAAAAAAGCACTGGAAGCGTTACAGGATGCGGCAGATGCGACAAAAGCCGCTGAAAAAGTAAACGGTGATGTTAGTGATTTACATGAATATGTAGACGGTGCGTTTGCCGACGGTATTATATCAGAAGCAGAAGCTAAAGCTATTGAGAAATATATCAATACAGTCAAGAATACGAAAGCCTCTGTCGAAGCAACATACAACAAGCTGTATGTAAATACTTATTTGGTCGGTGTTGCCAAGACTAACCTACTCAATGCTAAAATCTCTCTCTTTGGGGCTATCGACAATCTCCTCGCAGCAATCAACGTTGCTATTGCTGACGGACAGACCACTACTGCAGAGAAAAAAAACGTTGATGATAAATTCGCTCTCTTTAACTCAACTTTAGCCAGTTTCAATACAGCCGTCGAAGCAGCTAATCAATCAATACAGGATGCGCTCAAACAGTTCGCCGACGATAACAAGGCAGAATTAGATATATTGAGCGATAGAATATCCGCACAAGTAACACGTGTAGATAGCATTACACAACGTATTGATACAGCCGGATGGATTACCACTGCAGACGGTAACAGGATATATGCTTCTAAAGAACTGGAAAATGGAAATACGCTTATATCTTATATCAACCAAGCAGCTGGAGCAACAACAATCCATTCATCTAAGATCAATTTGGAAGGTGCTGTTACTATTACTGCGCTTCATAGTGATCTGCAGACGGTGATTAATTCTAAAGTAGACAGAGACGGTTTAGGCGGATTGGCTTTTAAAGATGCCGTTGAAGCTGCGCAGCTCGGTAGTACTATTATCATAGGAGGTTATCTTAATACTGACTTGATTAAAGTACGACGAATTGATGCTGAGGTTGGATTTGTAGGTGGATTTACTATTGAAAAAGGACGTCTTATTTGGACACGTTCCGATTATTTCGGTGGGACGTCACGTAGCTTAAAATTAGGGTCCGGAACATCTAAAGAGGGCGTTGTTAATGTGATCTTCAATCCCGCTACAGACGGGCGCTTTGGAGTAGCAGCAATCGGAGCAAATGCTGGTGGTAGTGCAGCGATATATGGTTCATCAAAGACAAATCCGACTTATCCATCGAACTACGTTTACGCAGGTTTCTTCGATGGTAATGTTACTGTATTAGGTGATGTTTCCGCCAGGGGCTTTTTTCCTCAAGACAATAGTGGAAATTCTGTTTCAGTCGTATCCGATGCATGGCTTTATGGACTTAAAAATAATCAATTAGATGGTATTGCCTCTAAAAACATGAAGATTCACATTATAAAAGGAATGATTGTAGAGTGTTCACAATATTAATTTTGAAAGTATAATTATGAAAGTAAATTTAAACCGGAACTTGCTTGATCACAAAGGTCAGGAAGCAGTTGAATTAGTCGATGGTAAGGAGAGGAAGAAACCTCTTCGTGATATGATCTCAGAAGCCTTGTATGCTGCCGGCATGAATGCTCAGCTAGGAATGGATATGGCTAAAAAATTACGTGCTTATAAAATGATGCAGCAAATTATCAACAACCGAGGTATGCTTGATATTGAAACAGACGATGCTACTCTCCTAAAGGAGATTTGTGCGGAATTTTTCACCGCTGGCGTTTATGGACAGATTTATGACTTAATAGAAAAAGGAGGTAAAGAATGAATATTAAAGCAACTAACAGTACAGCAGTATCAAAGGTTACTACAGATATCAAGATCAAGTACAGGATGTCAACTCGCGGCACTGAGACGGTAAAAGATGTCACAGCTGAAATTTCTAATGATGAAACAGTTGTCGGATTCTTTAATATATCGAAAAACGGAGTGACTGGCTTTTCTCTGCATGAGGATCATGGGTTGACTCCCGAGGAAGTGAAACAGGTATTCCAGACTGCTATTGATGATTGTAGCGAGGTATTGAAATGAAGTATTAATATTTTAGATAAATAATTATGGATTATTTCAAAAACCTACTTATTGGATTGATTACCGGCATAGCTGCCTATCTCAATCCTATCTCTGGGGAGATCAAAAGCCTTATTGCAGTATTTGCCCTCAACTTCATTTGTGGGCTTCTTACTGCCCTACTAATCAATCATGAAAGCTTTTCTTTTAAAAAGGCTTGGAGATGCATCGTAGAAGCAACTATTTTCTTTGTCTTAGTTAGTTGTATCTATTTTATTGGTGAACACAAAGGAAATCCGGAAGGTGCACTTCAATGTGTCTCATTTATTACGTATAGCGTTTTCTATTTCTACGGGGTAAATATTCTGAGGAATATCAAAGAAATTCTCCCTAACTCTAGCAATGGTTACAAGGTGGTAGCTTTCTTGCACTATGTATTAAGTGTCGAGTTTATAAAGAATATCCCTTATCTAACGAACTACTTACAAAAAGGAGGTGCAAAATGATTGAAGTATTGGAGTTTATTTTTCAAGATTCTTGGCATTGGCTAGGAACAGCCATTTTGATAGCTATCATTTTCCGTGTCAATTTGGTAAAGATTGGCCCAATAACAAAGAATAAGGAGGAGAAAAAATGAAGAAAATTGATGCTATTATCATCCATTGCTCAGCAACACGTGCCGAGCAAGATTTACGTGCGAAGGATATTGACCGGATGCACAAACAAAGGGGATTCAGCCAGATCGGTTATAACTTCATCATTGACCTTGACGGAATGGTTGAGGATGGACGGTCGTTAAGCATCGATGGGGCGCATTGTAGCACAAAGGGATTCTCTGGCATATCATACAATAAGCATTCGATAGGTATCTGCTATATCGGTGGACTTGATGCGAACGGAAAACCTGCTGATACACGGACACCCGCTCAAAGAGCTAGTTTACGTGAGCTGGTAGCAAAGCTCTGTAAGGAATATCTTATAATTGAAGTGCTTGGACACCGTGATGCTTCTCCGGATCTGGACGGCAGCGGTGAGGTAGAGCCGAAAGAATATATCAAGGCGTGCCCCTGTTTTGATGTACGCTCCGAATTCCCTAATTTCTTGCGTAATACTGTTATCCGACCATGAAGCGATTAATCTACATTATCATTTTGCTGGCGTCAGCAATATGGTTATCGTCCTGCAAGTCTTCTCGCAATATTGAGACGCATAAGCAAACTGATTACTCCGGTGAATTTCAATATCTACGGAAAGTAATGGAAGAGTTGCGTATAGGTCTTAGTAAGCAAACGAAGATTGTAAATGATCGGTTAAGTGATCTTAAGATTGAGAATACGACTGTTTATCTTTCAGCGCCGGATTCAGCCGGTAAACAGCACGTAGTCAAAGAAAGTATAACTAAAGTTTCTAAGCAAGAACAGGAAAGGACTGAAGTTGATGAAACATTATCCATTACCTTGCAGCAGTTCTCGAATCGACTTGATACTATAAATAATAAGGTGAATGCTTTACTAAATCAAAGAGAGAAGGTTATTGAACTATCTTGGTGGGATTTACATAAAGATAAAATATATGTAATCATTATTTTTATTGCTATAGGGGTGTTTGTGTATATATACCTAAAATAAATATATTTTAGAAATGGCGATTTTTTTGTGTTTCTATGTTTATAAACATAGAAACTTATTTAACGTTGGCAGGTTGTTTTTTTTATTTTTGCAAAAAATATTTATTTGAAAAGATATGGATACAAAATCATTTTTTGAAAAGTCTAAAAAACAGCTTAATATATTAAATAAAAAAGGTTGGTTAGCTAATATTTCATCATACAATAATGAATACATTTGTCCTTTGTGTTTGAACAAGTTCACTGCTGAACAAATGGATGAATTGTCACAAGAAGATGCACCACAAGACAAATTAGGAGGTAAAAGAATAGCCTTAACATGTAAAAAATGTAATAATACATGTGGCTCATCTATGGACTGTTACTTAATAAATAGAATTGAAAACTATGAGAATTCTATTTTTATACCAGGAACAAAAAGGGACGTTAAAGTTAAAGTCGCTGATAAGACTTTTAATGGTCAATTAGAAGTCTGTAGTGATGGGCGTATGATAATGACTAATAGCTTTAAACAAAATAATCCTACTTTATTAAGTGAATATATGAAGCAACTAGCGGAAGATATGGCGCTGTCTATTGAGAATAAAAATAAAAAAGTAGATGATACACGCCTTTCTGTTGCGTTGTTGAAAAATGCATATATCATACTTTTTGCAAAATTCGGTTATACCTTTCTGATAGATGAACTTTATGATACTATAAGAGAGCAGATTGAAAAACCTGATTCAGAAGTTGTTCCTAAGCTATGGAAGATAACTAGAGAACGAATGATTCCCGATGGTGTATATTTGATGTCTGATTGCGATGGTTTTTTAGTTTCTTACACCATTAAAAAAAATATTGAGTATTATGTTTTGGTAGCGATACCTTTCCCTACTATTTCATTTGATGAAATAGTAGCTTATCTTACAACCATTGGACCGAATAAGTCTATGAGGTTAAAAGAAGTTACTAATAGAGATTATTGGCAAGATGAAAGTGCTGTTGAATTATTAAGAAAAGAAATATTTCTAGAAAAAGGAGAATAGGTATTGACCGATGCTAACCAATGATACAATAAAAGCTATAATTGTTAATCATCCCCCCAAAAACTCCAATAGGATGACAGAAGTAATGGCAGAAGAAAATAAATATGGTCATGATTCCGTTCAGGAGTTATGAAATTTTTTATTAACTTAATGAACCTCTAGTATGAATAGAATTATAATTATTGGCAACGGTTTTGACTTAGCTCACAATTTAAAGACTGGATATAAAGATTTTATAAATGATTATTGGGCTACTGTTGAAGAAGGGATTTATGATAAATACTGGCGGTTGTTAGACCAACAATATGGAGGAGGGGGTAAACACCCTCTTAATGACTATGAAGATCAGTTTATAAAAATTAAAAAAGAATATGATAAAGCCGGAGTTAATAAAGGACTATCTTCTTATAAAGAAGATAGTCCTTTATGGAAATTGCATACACTAATTGATGAGCATAATAATGATCCTAGTTCAAATGTGACAGTTCATTTAAAGTTCAAAAATCATTTTTTTGAGCGTATATCTCATCAATGTTCTCTTGTAAATTGGGTAGATATAGAAAATGAATATTATAGTGTATTGAAAGAGTTACTTCAGGAAGAAAATCCCCAAAAGCAAAACGAAAGTATCCGTACTCTTAATAAAGAGTTTGATGATGTAAAAAGATTGCTAGAAAAATATTTAACAGAAATTATAGAAAAGACTGAAATTGCAAAACATCAATCTATACAAGACGCTTTTTCAAGTTTTGTAGAATTTGACGATATTGCTAATTGTAAACAAACTGTATATGTAAATTCTATTTTTGCTGAAATGGTCCAAACTAATACAATTGATGAATTTGAATATGATAGAAAAGTTGATAATAAAACATATAAGTACTGCCTTACAGAAAATGAGGCCCGAATAATATTTATTGAAAAAAAACTCAAAAATGAGTCTTTTAAAAAGTTTCATCTTCTACCATACACATTACTTTTGAATTTCAATTACACCCAAATAGCGAAAACGTTATATAATGATCATAATATTGATGAAATCATCAATATTCATGGAGAACTTAACAGTAAGAATAATCCCATCATATTCGGATATGGTGATGAATTAGATGATGATTATAATAAAATAGAGAAATTGCAGAACAATGATTTTCTAGAGAATATTAAATCAATAAGTTATCATAAAACAAGAAGCTATAGAGAACTACTGAATTTTATTTCATTAGGCCCATATCAGATTTTTATAATGGGGCATTCTTGTGGAAATTCTGATCGGACGTTATTAAATACTTTATTTGAACATGATAATTGCATATCAATTAAAGTCTTTTATCGACAGTATGAAGATGGGGCAGATAACTATATTGATTTAATAAAAAACATATCTCGCAATTTTAATAATAAGCCTAATATGCGTGATATAGTTGTAAACCGAGAAAACTGTTCTCCTTTAGTTCCGACAGAAAAAGAGGTAGCCGAATAAGCTACCTCTCAATTATATATTGTCTTCTCCCAATCATCCAATACTGTTACATCCCACTTGGGAAGATCCGGCTTGATATAGGTAACAGATTTGCCATACACGGAGAAACTTTTTCCGAGAAACTCACTAATAGCTTCATCCTCCCCTTTCTGCAAACAAATGTTCATAAAGATATGCATTTCATCCCAACAGGTCGGCCCGATGAACAAAGATTCAATAAACCTTCCCTTTACAGGAGCACCGACAACCTGATCTTTAATTCTGTCAACCAAAGAAACTGCTTCTTCAAATGTCATACTGATAATTTTAGAACAAAGATAATAAAAAAGACAATTACCTCCTTTCATCAGTGCAATATCTGTTTTTAGCAAGGAGTTTCGGTATGATTTCAAAGAAATTCTGTATCACCTACTACATTCCTATTAAAAAAGATATTTCTTTAGTTCTTCAATTGCTTGTGATGCACTTCGGACTACTACATACTTATTGCGGCATAATTCCGCTTGTTTTTGAAATTCTTTTTGATGATCTGATTGTTTCCCAGTCTTAATCTTGAACTCTAAACAGAGCGAAGCAAACCCCTTTTTCGGTATGAGTACGATTACATCGGAAACTCCGGGCTTTACTCCTTGCCGTTTAAGGTTAGCGGCTTCCTTTACATGACGACTACCACCGTTCGGAACGGCAAATATAAGTCTGTCCGGAATATTGGGGAAATATAAAGGGATAAGTTTGAAAAACTCTGTTTGTATACGAGCTTCTTCATTATTATGTACTTCTTTAGAACGTGGAGGATTACGCTGATCAGCATAGCAATTATAACACATAAAACCGGTATCGGTCTTAATAACTGACACCGTTTCCTTTCCACATAAAATGCACTTTTCTTTAGTCATTAATTCAAAATAAGCTAAATTGTATTGGCCTTCTACCTACTACTGTTATCGTTCTCTCATAAATCGGACATTGCGAAGCGTACGGACATCTCCCTGACATTGCAGAGAGATGAGCTCCATGCCATTCATCCCAACTTATTACATTATTAGCGGAAAGGAAAGTAATCAGCTTCATGCAACAGAAACCATGCTCTTTCTCTTGACCTCCCGCAACTTCGAATAATCCATTACTTTGTGGACGTCTCATTTAATTCTATATTTTTTTATTTTTAGAGCTGATATATCTACTCCCATAATTTTCTCCTTTCTACTTATTATTAGTTATTCTTTGAAATCCAGTTATCAGTATCACAGTGAAAGCAATATCCACTTTTAGGATGTTCTGCACCGTCTTTAGCTCCACAAGTTCCACAATAATACTCCTTATCATATTCCGGGGAAAGACCTTTATTTTGTTCTTTAATGACGGCTTTTCTTTCTTCAAGCATCATCATTTTATCGGGATTACGACTCAAATAAAACTTTCTGACTTTATGTATTTGCTTTTCAAATAGTTCGTCAGATTCAGCTATTTGCTTTGCTGTATATTTGCTCATATTTACTTTTTATACGTTAATACCTTGTTGTCCATAATACTGGACTATTTTCTCTTTTTGCTCTTCGATTTTTAGATCGAGTTTAGCAACACGATTAACAAGCCTTTCTCGCCTAGCTTCAAGCTCTTCCAACTTTGCAGCCTGTTTCTTTATCATTCGCATACTTTAGCTTCTTTCTGATTTAATTTGAGGGATGCCCTAAACATCATTCTTATAAAAGTGAGATTTTTTAAAATATTTTTTTTAAAAGTGCCAATAGCTATTGACAAAAATCCAGATAAACATATGTTTTATAAAAAAGTATGAACAAATTTTATAGCATTCTCCTTAAGAGAATAAAAAAAATTAGTGGCTGGATGAGACAAATGCTAATCGCCAAGATACAACAAGCGATATTTTCAACTATTATATGGACATTAATATATATAAGCATTTCTGTATATAATCAAATTGCAAGCAAGCCCATACCAACAATTAGTTTAATCGAATTATTGATAAAAATAATCGAATAAGTATAACTATTACATACTAGAACACTCCAATTGAAGATATGGAATAACTTTAGTTGGAGAACTTACCCGAGTCAGAAACGACTCGGGATTTTTTGATTTATAATACTCTCCAAAAATAATGTCTCTCCCACTATATACACATTTATTGTTCTTATTTTTTAAGTTGCTATTCTTTAAAATCTTAATTGTTATACGTTAAATATAATATCCACTACAATCAGGATGATTACTTTCTAAAACAGCTTTCATTGCATCCTCAATATTATCAAAATAACCTAATGAAACAGCATCCGAGCCTGTTTCCTCATCGTATGGAGTGGGATAGCCTGCTTCGATTTTCCCTTTATTTTCACCGACTATCACTTCTTGAACCCATCCATAGATTCTTGTTTCCCATTTATCAAACATCATGCTTTTACCCATTATATACTCTACTTTTATCAAGTTATAGTCATTAGGATAATTGACGTTCTGTTCCCAATAAGATTCTGAATTATCAACTGTTATTTTATTCATTTCTGATTTGTTTTGAATACAATTTTATTTTCGCTCACTCATTTTGAATATGATTGAATGCGGTGGTAGGAAATTATCATGCCATTCCTGATAAAAAGCGCAGCTCTTATCATCTCCCTTGGAATAGGCAGCAATAATACGTTGCTGCTCCTTTTTAAGTTCTTCTTCTGTCTCGCAATCAAAAACAATAGGTCTAATGTCTGGAGCAGTATTTTTACCCCATTTAATAGTATATGTTCCTTCAAATGTTTTCATATTTAGTTCCTTTCTTGATTTGTTATTAGTTAATCTTCATATTCATCATCTAAATCAAACCAATCATCATCACAATTACAATCACACTTTAAATAGGCTCCACATTTATCGCAGTAAAGTATTAATGCAAAGAACCATCCTATCGCCCAATACCAAAAACCTATTTCTATTGCAAACCTTTTCCAATTAGCTGCATATTCACCTCGACTAATTCTGATATACGGAAAAAAGTGAATAACATTTGGAATCCACCCTGCTTTAAATTGTATTTTCTTCATATCTTTATTTGTTAATCTTCTTCGTCGTAATCTGTATCAAAAATACGCGCAACCATGTCGACAATATTTTCCTCAATATCTTCCGTAGATCCTGTTACAGCATTGGCTATGTTTTTCTTCTCCTGAATGATCCGATAAACTTTTTCATCTATTGTCCGCCGGCCTAGGAAATAGTAACAGGTAACAGAGTCTTTTTGTCCGATGCGGTGTGCTCGGTCCTCACATTGACAACAGTCAGCGTATGTCCAAGGAAACTCAACAAAGGCAACATTACTAGATGCAGTAAGCGTTAAACCAACTCCGGCCGCCTTTATTGAACAAATGATAATATCCGCTTTAGGATTGTTCTGAAAGGCGTCAACCGCTCTTTGTTTCTCATCCTGTGAATCTCTACCGGTAACCGATACAGCGGTGGGAAAGTAACGTTTCAACTGGTCTACAACTTCATGAAGTGAACAAAAGAGAATAATCTTCTTCCCATTCTCCCTGAAGTCTTTCACAAATTCAATAACATCACGTACTTTGCCACGAGCAGAAATTTGCCGGAGAATATTGATACGTACCATCACTTCGCCACGTAGAGCCTTTTCTATCTTATCATCGTCAGCATCCTTGTATTTCTGTAGATACATAATAAGGTCGCGTTCTGCATCCATATACTCTTTGCGATTTGTAATTTCGCAAGTATTAACCTGACGTATCTTATCCGGAAGGTCTGTAAGAACAAGAGACTTTTCACGACGAAACATACAATACTGCCAAAGATTGAAATTCAGTTCTTTCAAATTAGAAGCCTCTCTTTGTCCGGAGCAGTATCGGTTAACAAATGGTTTATAGCCACCAAAATCCTCCATACGGTTTAGAATCGCCAGCTGTGGAATCAAATCTTTAGGCCGATTTACTACCGGTGTTCCAGTAAGCTCTATCACCCATTCTTTGCCGGTGCATATCCCTTTACAGAATTTAGCCTGCTGGGTAGATGCAGATTTGCAACGGTGACTTTCATCAATGATAACTGACTTGAATAAATTGATTGAGTTTCTAAATTCTACATCTCTCAACGTCCAGCCTTCGGCTTTCTTTATGCGTTGTACGAAGTATTTCTTTAATGATTCATAGTTAACAATAAACACCTGATGCATTCCTGTCTGGAAGAAGAAAGTCCACGTATCACGTACCTTGTCGGTTAGGATCATCGCTTTCTTATCTGTAAATTTCTCCCATTCACGCAGCCAGTTTATTTTGAGTGAAGACGGGCAAATGACAAGACAAGGAAAAGCATCAGCAAGGTTTATTGTTGCTATACTCTGCAATGTCTTACCCAGTCCCGGTTCATCGCAATTCATAAACCGTTTTAGCTCCAATCCTCGTGCAATGCCTTTAAGTTGATAAGGATAAGGCTGAATCTTTAAATTGTGCGGAACGGTTAGATCCGGTAGTTCCGGAATATCATAAGCGATATCTTCCTCCTTTTTTTCTGTACCGTTTACCCAATTTATATTCTCAAACTGCTGTATTTGATAAATCACCCTTTCAAGCTCTACCCTACTCCTTGTCGGGACAATCCAAACTTTTTTAGTGCCATCAAAACGTCTACCGGGAATCTGTCTAACCCGATCTATTATTGAAGTCTTATATTTGAATGATAATTCGAAATTATCTCCTTTTAATTCAATATTCATGATTCAGAGTATTTAGTAGGGGGAGTTATCCCCCTGTAATGATTGATTATGCGGTTGCGTCAAGAGGTACAGGAGTTTCTAATCGCTTCTTACGTCCCCTCCCTTTCGGTTTTTCTTCTTCCATTACGACAGCCTCTTCCGGTTCATCCGTTTCGAAATCAAGCCGCTCTTGTCTAACTCCCCATTTCTCTTCAAACAGATAACTTTCAACTTCCGCATCACAAGCTGCAGCATCAATACTCAATTCTTCATAGTAAGGGTAGTCTGCATCAAGGAGAGGAACGAAGATTTTCAGGTCAACAACTTTGCCGGACTGGAGAAGTTTAGCTCCCATGATGGTAATTCCAGAAACACCATCGACGCTGTCATTTGCATAGCCCGTAATGATATAGTTTTCCAGAGTCTCTGCATAGCCCGGAGAAGTAAAGCTATCTTTGTTGATATTAGATGCCTCTGGCTGCTCACACAATACAACGAGATGTAATTTAAGCCGGCTAAACGCTTCTCTTAAATCACTGTGGATGATCTGATCGCAGCTCTTGTTAATTACATTCGTGTAGTTCGCTTCCGAGAAACGCTCATTGTACACTACATTCAAGCGGTCTTTTTTAATAACCGCCTTCTTGATCTCATTTTTTACTTGTTCCATAATCTTCTTTAGTTGATAAAGTGATAATACTAAATGCTGATACAACTCCCATGACGGCAGCCGTAGTTATTTCTCTAGTCGTTGCATCTTCTCTTTGAGAAAAAGATAATGCCGTAAACAGACCGATAACGGCTAGCCCGATTGTGATTCTTTTTAAGTTTTTCATGATGATTGCTTTTTATTGTTATTATACATTCCGGACATTTTCATTTCTTCTTTTGCTTTACTTATCACAGTTACACACCACGATAGTTGATGCGTTGCCGTCCGATTGCAGCGTTCGCACCAGTCTACCAAATATCGTTCTTCCCTACATAGAGAGTTAACTAGAGCATTTATGGCCGTCGCTGTTGCTTTCGCATTCTTAGCTGTATCGACAAGCGTCTGCATGACCTCGGATTTCATCGCCTCATTGAGCCAGTATTTTGAGTCTGCAAGTAATTTGCCGGAACGGGCAACATATACAGCCAAGTCATTGCCACGTTGTACAGCTTCTGTCGCGTCTTCACTCATGGTTATATTGAGAAATGAATCTATATTGGTTAATTCATCCAATATTTGATATTTAGGTGTGATAAGTAAGTTCATATTGTTTTTATGATAAAATATAATCAGACCATCAATTGCCACCATTTGAAAGCCAGGTCTTCGTACTTTTCTTTTCCCTTGATATACGTAGGGTGGTTACGGTCGGTGATAAAATGCTTGAATATCTTGCAGTTCTTTTTCGAGATTGCATAAATGAAATCCTGTTCGCTTCCTGCAATATCCATATACCAGGCACGGGATCGGTCCCAGTCAAAGAAATCTATCGCTTCATCGAATTGTGCCTGAGACTCTGCAAAGGTCGTTTTCAGATCGCCACCAAAACCGTAAGCAGATAACCACCAATCCCATTTACAGCGAGTATCGAGGTGATAGGCAAAGTTTCCATAATGGAACTCCTGCTGCTTATTAACCATAAACCTTTGTGTGTCTGACTGTGCCAATACAACAGCAAGAAACTGGTCTTTCTCCGCTTCCTTCCGGAGAGCCTTACGCATCTCAAGTCCTAATTCAAATTCTTCTGTCGTGTACACATAATCATCTACCATCAGCTTGTCATACCGAACACGGTCATTCTCTGTGATAAGAGCGTCTACAAGAGTACCGAATTTGAATGCCTTTTCTTTATCCCCGTATTGAGCACGGGGATAAAGATAGTTTTTGAGTTCTGTAAGGTCTGAATTACTGACCTCGGGACGAGAGTAATATGAATCAGGATTTGGCATGGCTATTTGGCTTTTACATCTGCTTCATAGCGGATGAATTGTGATTCAATATGCTTTTGATCTTTGCTGTTTGCTTGTTTCTCACAATAGGTAATCATCTTCTTAAAGATTTTCTCTAGTTCTTCAACTGGCAGACTTTGGCCTTCATTTAGCCACCACATCTGAAATATCTCCAAATATCCTTGTTGGTTAACTACGACTATCTTTTCTTTTACTTTAGCGTTTGTCGGTGGAGGCGCAACAGATGCTGCAGCGCCAGCAAAAAGACTACCGATAGAACTTTGTTGCGCCTTTAGTGCAGCCTCTTGTTTTGCAGCTTCTTCCTCTCTCTTTATCTCTTCCATTCTTTTAGCAGTTGCTTCAATTTCACGCTGTTTGCGTAATTCTTCCGCTTTGGCGGCTGCCTCTGCATTAGCAAGACGAAGCAGCTCCAACTCTGCTAGTTCTTTACGTTTAGACGGAATACGGTCGGTAAGATCTTGCTTAACGTTTAATAACTTAGCCTTATACTGTTGAGCATATTGTTCATATTTACCTTCTAAGATATTTCGGCGAATCTCCTTTTTTGTTTCTTGACTGATATAGTAAGTCGCTGAATCCGCACTAAACTTATCAAAATGAGATTTGGGATAATCGGTCTGAAAGACTGTGATTCCTATAACTTCGCGATCGAAGTTCTCATGTGTCAAATTAGAGAAGATGCCCTGCAATTCAGAAACTTTACTTGAAAGATACTGGTTGAAATAAGAAAGAAGGCTATTCTCTATTGTCTGTTGATAATTTGCTTTCTCTGTCTCAATCCTAGCTCTTTGCTCTGCTTCTTTCTTTCTCTTCTGCTCTTCTTCATATTTGAACTTAGCATACTCATTGCGCTTTGCTACAAGCTTTCCGGGAATTGTAGTAGAATCTTTAGGATCAATCTCTTTTTCCTGTGAAGTGAAGAAAGAACGCACTCTATCAAAAATCTGTGTGATAGGTTTACGACGTTCATCCATGTTTTTGATAGTTACACTAACTTTTTTCAAGTAGTCAGCTGCAGCTTGGTCTATTGCTTCATTCATACCTTCTCCTTCGATTGTATCAAGGAGAGTTTGACCAGCTTCATTGCATTTCTTGACAGAGCTAGTATTCCTTCCGATGATGTCCGGAAAGGATGAAAGGATGTTTTTTACCTCATCTATTTTGATTAATTCTGTTGCCATAATTGTTTTCTTAAATTGGTTAGTAAATACTTAGAAGCCTCCGTTTGCATCATCTTCAGACACTGTTACTTGTACAGGTTCCGGAGCATCTAATTGCTTTTCTTCTCCGAAAGGAGCATTAATGTCATCTACCGTTTGAACAGGTTCATTAATTTTTTCTTCATCTACTAACCCGTAATCAATAACAGGTTCTTCCTGTTGTGTCTCCATAGATGTATAATTGCCTGTTCGTACTTTGGGGTATGCATCGAAAGCGTGTTTAATCATTTTGTTTTCAAGGAATCCTGTATCAATATGTCCACCGTTGGAGGTATACAGAGAGTTTGCCGTTCCTTTGTTTTGCTTGGCTGAAAAAGTAGATAAACGTTTCCAATCTGATTCCATCATCCAAGAGTAATCAACTGACCCGTCATTACGTACAATACGTATAAACACGGCAACCGGCTTGTTTGACTTTCTAGGGAAAGCTCCTTCGTACTCTATAGATTTAGCACCATTTACTCCGATAATAGGGCGGAATTTGTCACCTTCAAATACTACTACTGGATTATCTACATAGCGAACTTGTCCGGCACGCTGGCGCATATATACTTCACCATAAGCTGAAACCGTGAGCCCGGCACGTTTTTCCCACATATCACCATTAGCAGTTTTCACTTTAGCACTACGAGGAATTAAATAGCACTGCGGTCTGCCTGATTGGTCAAGAGAAAGACCATTCACTGCCATATCAAGGAAACAACCAAAGAGGGACAGTTTTGTACATTCCTGTAAAGCTGGCGTTTCAGTCAATAATTTATTGAAATGAAACTTCTCGCGATTATAAATCTGTTCACCCATATCTGTACCCCAAATAGCGTTATACATACCGATGAACTTCTGTTCCACTTTCTCGTTTTCGACAATTTTCGTTGCTGGAAGTGCGTTTAGCTCCTCCACTCTAATTTGAATACTATTACTCATAATTATCTAAATATTAGTTATTTATTAATCTCCTTGGTATACTCCACGGCTATACTCTTCCATTAGGAGTATGTCTTCCGCAGTAGGTTGTTTGGTTATATCCATCTTACAAGGTGCCACCTCTGTAGAAGTTGGTTCAGAGCTACATTTCCTTTTCTGTTCTTCTCTTGCATCAAGCTGCTTACCAATGCTTTCCTGTAGAGCCTTTAGCATCTCTGATGACTTCGGTATGTAGGTCATACGGCTAGTTGCATTAGTTGTTTGATAATGTTGTCCGGTACTTTATTATGCAGGTCCATCATTGCGCTGGCTGTTTCCAGTTCTGAACGCTTCACATAATATTTCCCTCGTTCCTTATTATTTGCCGGATAAAACTTGATCCAGGCTTTTTCGCGCCATTCTGTAATCAGGCGTTTTCCGTATATATCTTCCGCTTGGGATATTGTTACTACTTCGGGGAGTAGGCCCAGCATCGTTAGCGTTTGAACAGTCCCAATTTTAATACATCGGGCTACCATCATTTCGAAGCAATTTTCCATAATCTCTTAATAGGCTGTTTCTTTGTTTAACTTTTGAATGGTGTTGAGCTGATTTACTGAAACACATCTGCATCTCTATGCTATGCTGCCTGATTAATATTGATTTTAGAGTTTACTTGTTATTGAAATAGATTGTTTTTCCTAGCATACTGAAAGAACTCTGCCAAGGAATGGACATCTATACGCCTAAAGGCATTCCGTTTATGTGTACGTACAGTTTCCAATGAAATGCAATACTTATCTGCTATTGCATTTTCTTCCATCCCTTCATAAAATGATCGCATAACGCTTAACTCACGTTCCGACAGTGTACTATTAAATTTTGGTTTACAGATTATTCCTTCATATTTGCATTCACCCTTTAACGGACATTTGACCTCCTCAAAGTGAAAGTTTCCCATCTGATCAATATCCATTGTTGAATCGAACTCACCAAAATTACATTTAAGAAAACGACGTACTATTGAAAATTCAAACCAAGGGATATTATATCGTCGGTCTGTATATTCCAATGATGCTTTCTCCAGTGCTTCTGGCCAAAATATTCCCATTCGAGTTATGATTTCGGAAATAAACTCCCGATTTGACTGTTCCAATTGACGCGTACCACATTCATCGGTAATCATAACTTCACCTTTAGGAGTGAAATAAAATTCCATTCCAGTCATAATCATTCCTCCTTTCTTTCAGGAAATAAGGTTGCGACATCTGATTGTAAGATCTCAGCCACAATCTTTTTTTCAACCATACTGTTAGGTTGGGTATATCCATACATCCAGCAACGAACTGTATGACGATTACGTTGTGTCGCTTCTACAATAGCTGTAATAACATCTTCTTTAGGAGCTGATATGATAACTGGACGACGTTCTGCCTTTGGTAAGGCTGCAAAATACTCTGCTAGGGGTAATTTTTTGAGATTTGGGACAATATTATTGTCTGAACCATTTTTTTTGCTCATATTTGTAATGTTTTAAAGATTACGTTTTAAAATGTTTAATCGAAAGACACGGAGCTCTGAATCAAGTTTCTCAGGCCGGATGCAGGGCTTCCGTTTCTTTACTAAATGAAACTGTTATGAAAAATTTTATCAAGGTGATTGATGCCTATGATATTGAAAAGGTTATCAACATTGATTTTATCCAATCTTTATATAAAGATGAAGATTACACTATTATCCGATTCAGCAAAGATGATTGTATTTACGTCAAAGACTCTTATGAAGAATTAAGTCGTAAGCTTCTTAAATTACCATCTGAAACAAAACCGTCTACACGTAAGACAGGACGAGGTTAAGAATCATCCTTTTTCTTGTACTTCTCCGGAAAGATGGCTTCTTTCTCTTCATCTGATAAGTAAGTAATATACTCTTTGATGAATAGATAGATCCTCTCGGCTGAAGCTGCTACTGCGTTAGATGAAGCGTAATAGGTTTCAGTATAGTGATCGTAAGAATCAAAGGTTTTACTAATAGTTGCTTGTTGTACACACCATTTACGTAGTTTAGTATCCTGGTGATTGTGAATTAGACGAATAATAGGTTTCCGAAATGTAATTCCTAATATTATAAGGAGGAATACAAGGATGATAGAGGTCAATAAAAGTGTTGTCATAACTTTAATGTTTTAATGATTACGCTGCAAATATAAAGCATAATACTTATTTTATCAAATAAAACACTGATTATTTTCAGCCATTTGTTTTATAAATTTATAATATCTTGATTATGACAGGTTTAGAAATAAAAGAAAAATTAAAAAGATGTGGCTTTACCCAAAGTGAAATTGCTGTGAAATTAGGTGTAAGTCCTCAGACTTTTAATGCATATCTCAAGGTTGATGATATAAAAACAGGTTTACTTGAAAACATTGCAACTGCCATAGGACAAGATATATCGTTCTTTTATCCTAATATTTGCAATAAAAACAACTCTGCTTCAGTTAATGGAAACGGCAACTCCGTCGTTTCAGGAGAACATAATAAACTTGAAGTATCTAAATGCCAAGATGAATTAGAAGCAGCAATGCGTGAAATTCAATATCTAAAGAACATTATTAATGAGAAGGACAAACGTCTTGAAGGCAAGGATAAACTTCTCGAGGAAAAGGAACGATTGATTAATGTATTAATGAATAAGTAATATATAGTTCCTTATAATATATGAAAAGGATACTATAGAATGACAAGAACGCCTCAATAAACTAAAACAAAACAACTTATAAAATATTAGTATCATGAAAAAGATTTTATTTTTAACGATGACTGCATTATTAACAAGTTGCACATCAAATCAACAGCAAACAGTAAAACTATCAAACGAAATAGATTCTTTGAAAGCAGAGTTATCTACATATAAAGAAAAATATGGAGAACTGAAGACAATAGATGAAAAAAATAACATATTTGGAATTTGGGAATTATCTCATTATGTTGACGATTTTGGAGAGAAAACACAGGAAGGGTATATACGTACCTTTTGTACAGGTACATTTAGCAACTCAGCAACCACAAATTCAGAATTAGGCGTTCAATTTATTATCGACAAATCAGGTATGAGAATACAACTATATGAATACAATCGAAATCACCCAATTAAAGGTGAAGGATTTTTTAAATTTAAAGCCAAGAGGTTTGATGGCGAAACTTTAGAATTCAAAACCTATAACGCAGAAAACGGGAGCAACTTTGTAGAAGAAGAGTATTTTGAAGCGCTAATGACTTTTTTACAAAAAGAAGGAGAAGCTAAATTTATTGCAGAATCTTCAAGTTCGAGTACGTTAAGCAATTATAAATTCTCACTGACAGATACTTCATATCTAAAAGAAGCACTATCAAAAATATAAGCTGAGTTCAGGAGTCTAGTTAGTTGATTGTGTAACTAAAAAAATAATATATGGGAAAAGAAATATTAAAAAAAGGTGATCGTGTTCAAGTTGAGCGAATATATCCTAATGCGGAACCACATAAAGGAACCTTTGAGGAAATGGATGAAAATGGTGGATACGTGATTAAACGAGATGACCTACAGGAAAAAAGGACATATAATCCTAAGCGAGTGAAGAAAGAAGATAAATAAAAACTCAAAACACAAATATTATGGCAAAACCTAGAGTCTTTTTAAGTTCAACATACTATGACCTAAAGCATGTAAGAGAGCGAATAGAACGTTTTCTAGCCAACTTTGGAATGGAACCTGTTCTATTTGAAAATGATAATGTTACTTTCGAATTCAATAAACCATTAGACCTGTCATGTTATAACGAAGTCAAGACTTGCCAAATGATGGTGCTTATTGTTGGTGGGCGGTATGGAAGTGCTGCATCAGGAGAGCAAGTCTCTCAAGACAAAAAAGAGCTTTATGAACAATATGTTTCAATAACGAGAAAGGAGCATGAGACTGCTACTATGGCCGGAATACCCTCCTTCGTGTTTATTGATAAGAATGTTTATGCAGAATATCAGACATATAAGAAGAATAAGAAGATATTTGAGGATAAAATAGTATTTAATTTTGCCCATGTTGACGACATTAATATTTTCAAATTCATAAGTATCTTAGAACCCACTACTGCAATTAAGACATTTGATCATGTTGAAGAGATTGAGAATTATATGGAGAATCAAATATCAGGTATGCTGTTTTTATATCTTCAACAGTTACAGAGAAAAAGAAAAGATGATGAAATGCTTGATGCCATTTCGTCATTAGAAAATGTGTCTCAACGAATGAATGAAATGCTATCTGCCATAGGCAGAAATATTCTTCAAGATTCAGGTGATTACACAAAAGTTATTTATAATCAGAACATAATAATCTTCAAATTCTTTAAAGATTATTTTTATGATAATATTTCTTTTGTAAAGCAAGAATCTTTAAGAAATGAAGATTGCGAGAATATTGTCAAGAAATTTACTTCTGTTTTATTTGATGATTATTATATTAGTAAATTGACCCACATAGATAAATACTCTGAACCGTATTGGGATTTAATGAATGAGCTACATGATATAATCGCAAAGAAAAATGACAATGAAAGATTGATTAATATGATTAATATGATCGAGATGCAAAATATAATTTCCAAATATTTAGATAATATTTATCCTATTATTAAAGATAACCAATCCATGAATGAAGAGTTTAATAAAATTATTTTAGACGGAAGTTTAGAAGCTATAACTGGATTACCTTTTTAATATGCCACCAATAGTTTATCTTGCAGCTTATGGCATTTCGCAGAAATATGGTGATTTATTTTATAAAAGATTACCTAGTGGAAACTACGTTATATATTGGCAATCTAGCAATGACATAGATATTTTTCTATGTAGATGGCTTCCAAGTTCTCATGAAGATTTAGATAATTCATGTATTATTGATAAAATATTATCTTTCGATGACACGAATGCGGATAAGGTGACTAAGTTTAAGCAAATGCTTAAAAATGAGAGATGAATATAGGTAAAAAATACAAAAAACTTAATAGCAATATAATTGATATGGTGGCGATAATTCTTTTCTTCAATAGACTACTTGCAGTCTCATACAATTCGTTCAATATATATACTATAGCGTAAGCAATGCCTGCAAACAATAGAACAATAATCAGGACGATAAGAGATGCCAAATAAATATTTTCCATGTTTTCTATTAAAATATAGACAATGAATAATGTTTCTACAAAAGATTGGATTGAATGGCTCATTATGGGATTTAGTTTTTTGTTTAGTTTATATGTATATGTCAATCATACAAGAAGGCTAAACAGGCAGCAAAAAACAATCAATGATCAACAATCCCAAATTAATGATTATATCATCAAAGAAAATGAAGAGCAAGAAAGAAATAAAAAGAAAGCTTGCATCATTTGCGAAATTTTAGACCCTATAGAGAAAGGAAAAGCTCGGCGATTGAGGATGAAAAATATGGGATTGTCTGATGCTAGGAATATAAATATAGAAATAATTGATAATGAAGAAGTTTTTTTCTTTGTTGAAGATGATTTCTTTCCTTATGCGAAACTATTGCCTACACAACATGTAGATATTTCATATCGGAACGATTCTTATAAAGAGCAATATAATGTACGGTTTACATGGAGTGATGATTTTTGCGAAGAGAATTCATCTGTTCAAGTTATAGTTTTCCCATAAGTACATATTTGAAAGTAGTAATGTAAGAGATATAAGGTATGGAAGAAAAAGACAAAATAATAACTTTGCTCCGGCAACAACTTCGAAAAGTACTACAGGAAAAAAGTGCTCAAAAGCAAGAAATTGCTTTATTAAATTATGAGTTAGAAAAGGCTAAAATAAAGCCCTCAAAATAGCGTTCTTTGAACTATCTTTGAATAGGTTAGCTCACATCATTATAATTAATTGATTTGTAGCTGAATATCCTTCTAAAACAATCTGCTTTGGGAGCAGGGGGTCGTGGGTTCGAATC
>NZ_KV804306.1:0-1264 GCF_001811315.1 Bacteroides sp. HMSC067B03
TGATCCCGTTTGCCGCGCAAATGGCTTTGACATCTTTCTTTGTAGCTCCTAGCAACGTGATATAGTTGCGGCAAAACCTGCCGTCTATTTCGTCGTATCCTTCTACACGACCGACATAACGCTTTATATTGCGCTCAAGAGTCTCCGTTCCGGCTACGATAGCACCCATACGGTGTAAAGTGTCATCATATAGAGGTATAAGCGTACAGAGGGCACTGTGCGCCAGTTTTCCGGCATCATCAAGTATTAACAAAGGGGATTTTCCAGCCATACGGTTAACGTGTGAAACAACCAAGTCCATAAGTTCATCGTTATCCATATAGCGCGTTACTGTTTCCCCCATGCATGTGGCTAATTTGGTCAGGAATTTACGTGCTGTCCATTTCCGGCATTTCAGATATATAACTGAATTATCAGCACTCATGTTATAAAGGTCTATGAGGGATTGAGTTTTTCCACTGCCGGAGCGTGAAGATATACACATCCATTTGTGATTCTTCTTTGCAGCAACGAACGCGGTGCGTACCTGCTGGTAACTGGTGACGCTTTCCACTACATTCCAGGCGTTTTCGTAGTAATTTAGACCGGAAGCAATCTTTTCAGCGATGGAATCTTCATTCGCTCCATACTTGCCGCTTCTGAATTGGGACATGGCGGTATCCGATATTCCACACTTCCGCGCCAACTCCGTTGCAGATGATCCGCGATTGATTAACTTCTCTATGTACGTTTTTAATGCTTGATTATCCATGTTGTATATCTTTTAAATTGTTTTTAAATCATCTTGAAAAATTCATGTCCAGCGGGTTGTAATCGTAATCTTCATCATTCGTTCCGGTGGAAGCCATTGCTACACTTTGCCGGGTGATATGTTGGGTCACTTCCATGAAATCCGCGTCCGTGGCGTCATCCCTCATTTTTGACCGGACATCCTTGTGCTGTCCCAAGCTGTCAGTTATCAGGTAGCGGTCAAGAACCGTTCCTGCAGCTATTTCGGGGATACGTTGGCAAATGGTGGTGATTCTCCTGTCTACCTCTTTCACTTTCTCCTTCACCGTTTCCACCATTTTAGTGTTGAAACTGTCGACACGTGCCCGGTATTCAAAATGTTCCGGTTTCTGATCAGCCAAAGCCATCGGAACTTTGATGTCACGTTGCAGTACATATTGCAATGTCCCAATCTCTTTGTCTATACGACCAGACTTCAGGCGTTTTGCGTTCGATACAAGTACCTGACTCATATCGTCCGGGTCAAAGCGTACTA
>NZ_KV804307.1:0-551 GCF_001811315.1 Bacteroides sp. HMSC067B03
AAGCCTTTACAGCTACAAAGCGACAATTATCAAAAGAAGGTGATGGTTCCCTTCTATGAAGCCATGACCAAGTATTATACACCAGCCGCTTTGGGAAATGCAAAGTCCAAGATAGTAGAACCCTATTTCAAACGCTTGAATGTGGAGTACTGCCAAAAACAGGCGAACTGGTCAGGCTTCGGTATTACTGCCGACAAAGATAACCAGCCTAATTTGGAAGTATTAAACCAGAACCACAAGTTCATCCCGGATGAATCCACCGTTATTGCACAATTAGAAGCTATTATAGCGCAGGAACGGGCAAAGAAGATAGATGCTTACCGCACTGCATGGGAACGCACCGAAGAAGCCCGTAAAATGCCTTTCGGGATTGAGGAATATCTGATGCTCATGGGGGAAACCACCGGACGCACGAATAAGATCACGGGTTCGGGACTGTTTATCGAGTTCATGGGTGAACGAATCTGCTTCGACAGCTTCGACCTTTCCCTCCGCGACCATTACAACGAAGACTGGATAGTACGCTTTGACCCGGACGATATGAGTCAGGT
>NZ_KV804308.1:0-4372 GCF_001811315.1 Bacteroides sp. HMSC067B03
TAATTTCATCCCTCAGATTTATTCATTGATCCATGTTATTGGGTAAAAATAGAGCATTATTATTGATTAAGTTTATTCAATCGCATAACAATTGACGTTTGACTTCTGCCCATTTTGTTTGCAATATATTTGACGCTCTTACCCTCATTATGCAGTTTCAATAGAAATTGGTCTGCACTTCTTGTCCATCTTTTATTGGCATTGGGGTGCTTCACATAACTCTCTTCTGAAACCTTTTCAGGATGCAAAAATTCATCCACAAATACAGAGGGGAAACGCTTGTCATATAGCACAAGAGTTTTCATCTTTGCCCTTGTTATTGCTACATAAAACAATCTACGTTCTTCTCCATATGGGAATTGGTCGCTTTTAGTTAGTACATAGTTAAGCACAGGGTCGTCACTCACAAGAGATGGGAAGCCATAAGTGTCTTTATTGCATTGCAAGAGTATTACGTAATCTGCTTCAAGACCTTTCGATTTATGTACAGTCAAAAACTCGATTTTTCGTCCTCCTATCACATAAAAGAACCTATTGCCCTCTTTGATGGATTGGTACATAAAAGAGAGATAATAATCATCAAAGGAATAACGTCCCAACAAAAATATTGATTTGTCTGATGGAATAGAAGCTACAAGTTGCCCTATCGTATTGCAATAATCACGTCTGTCATAAGAATAAAACTCCAATTCTGTTTTCATTTCAGAACTGAACGAGTGTATATCTTTCTGAATTTGTGATTTATTGCGTTGTATGAAATGAGAGGACAACGAAACCAAAGGTTCTCCAAATCTGTATGTGGTTTCAATCTTATTTATTTCTGTTGCTCCAAAGTATTCGGAGAATTGATTGAAAAGAGCCATATCACTTCCCGAAAAACGATATATGGACTGCCAGTCATCGCCTACGCAATACAACTTTGCTGGTGGATTTCCCTCACGCAACACTTTTAAAAAGTTATAACGGTCAACAGATATGTCTTGAAACTCGTCCACGATGATATAATCATACTCAACAGGACGTGAAACACGACATATTTCTGTGGCTTGAAGAATCGCATCAGTAAAATCAATTTGGTTATTATCTCTTAATGCGCTTATATAGCGTTCATATACAGGCTGGAATATATTCTTGATAATAAAAACACTCCGTTCATCCTCTGCATACTTCGCTCGTTTAAGAACGTCCTTAACTGATTTACAGCTTGATTTCACTAATGTCACAAAAGTAACAACAAGTCGTATAAATGCCTTTTCCTGCTTACTTCCTTTGGGTAAAACTAAATCATATAACTCTTCATCCGTTTTCTCTTGAATTGGTACACCTGCATCATCTAATAGTTTACGGAGTTTATCCCTAATATCAGAATAATGGAAATCAGCACTTGATGTTACTAAAAGTTGAGTGCCAAATTTCTCATGAGCTGCTTTCTTCCAAGTTATACCATCATTATATTTTTGATTGGCTTCTTCGTATGTTATATTTTTATCCTTTGCAAACCAAGCTGGAACAAGACCATGTTCATCAACCCCGAAATGCTCCAGATAGATTCGTTTGGTTACTCCATTTTGCTCGAAATATATGGAAAAATCGGGGCGATATTGAGAGTGCATTTCATCTGCCAATTGATGTTCGTATGCCTCTTCATATCTGAATCTTACTCCAAGTGAAGACAAGACAAAGCATATCTTTTGCTCTTGCTCACTTCTCACATATATGGCTCGACCATCCATATCGGGACACATTGCTTTTAACTGAACATTTTTTTGTTCCGATAACTTTTCTCGCCTTTCATTCTTGCGTTGCTCCCAATCCGCTTCATTGGATTGATAATCAATAAAATATTCTACTATACTATTCTTAAAATCCTTATTCCCTAATAAAGTGTGATAAATATCTACGAATAAAGAATCAGTATTATCGCAAATAGATGGTTTTGTGCCTGTTGCTCTTCCAATAATATCAATGGCTAATTTATGAAAAGTATAACCTTTCAAGCCGTTAGTAGCCATTCTTTCCGTAAGTTCGGCTGCTGCTTTGTTCGTGTAACTAATGAGTAAGATTCTATGAGGTACAATGCCTTTTATTTCTGTTAGATACTTGACTTTTCCAACAATAGAAGAGGTCTTTCCACTACCTGCGCTACTAACAACCAAGCAATTATCTTCTTCTGAAACGATTGAGCGTCTTTGCTGCTTGTCCAATGGATATTTCAAACAATGGTCGAAAAATTCTTTATGTGTATCAAGTAAAGAATTTATAACCGCATCATTATGTTGCTCGACAATCTTATTGATATTCCCAAAGTCACGAATTAGGTTTGAGATTGCTACAGATGGAGTGATATTGAAGGCTTCAAGTCTCTTGACTAATGAATGCGCCTCTTGAAAATATGGTATATAATGATTTGTGAAATCCTTTTCTTGCGTTGCAGAGATTATCTTACATGAAAAAACATTATTAAGGTCGGTCGGAATATCAATAAATGCTTCGTTGTTTAATGCCGACAATCTCTCTTTTGCTTGCTCATAATTGGATTTATTGCTATAAGAAGATATGTGGTTTAACTTTTCTGAAAGTTCCTTGGACTTGTTTTTTAGGCGTATTCGTATTGTGGCTACTGCAATAACAGAAATAGCAACAAGAGAAACCACAACTATAAGTAAAACCAACTGCATATCAGAGGATGATGACTATTTAAATTTTTCAATCCACCTATAATCATCCCCCTTGGTACTCCATTGGAATTTCCACATGTCACCTGTCCTATCATTTATAAGATAGTATTGATACATGCTTGTCAATGGTTGAATAGAGAATATACATTTTTCGTTATCGGATCCTAATTCGTCTTTGTTTATAGGTATGCAAAATAGATTATCTAAATCTTGTGTGCTATATTGGACTTGCCATAGTCGTCCATTATACGAATCTAATAATATGAAAGTCCACATGTTTTGGGTGGCAAACATCTGAAACCTATTAGTCCAATTTGAAGTTGCTTCGGGATATGCAAGAGAGAAGATGTTGATTGGGGCAGCAAACATATAATCTTCACCTTTTACACTAAATTGAACTTGCCAATTTTTCCCTGTATATGTATCAAGCATTATGAAAGTCCACATGTTTTGTGTTTCATAAAGGCAAAACCTACTTTCCTTATCTCCAGATATTTCTCTTGCACTACAAATAATCCAAGACTGACCATCATCTTGTATTTGCTGCACTTCACCTGTCATCGTATTTAAACGAAGCTGGTTATGATAGTTTCGCGTACTATACATTTTATAAACTTGGGCATACGATGCCAACGTAATAACCATCAATGCAAATGATACAATAAGCTTCTTCATAATTTATTATATTATTGGCTATTAATTGATTTTATTTTTCAGGGAATAAACTTGACAATGCTCGTCTAATGGCTTGGCGAATATCATCAGCTTCTGTTTCTCCTTGCCCCTCTGCCGTACAAGAGCATATCATTTCATTGGTTTTTGCAGAACTAAATTGTATGGTTACTTCTATTGTATAGCCTAAACCTCTGTTACGCCTACCACTCTCGCCATAATTGACAATTAAGGTTTCATTCGCTAATTCGGATTTGAGTTCAGGCAATATAATATACCCCTGTTTTATCAATATTCCTGCTATCACATCACTCGGATTAACACTTTTGGTAGTTGAAGAGCCATAGATACCATATTGACCTCCATATGTACCTCCTGTGCTTGATGTCAATTCCTTTGTCGGAGAAATGTATGCGTATTTATACATTTCAATAGGAGCATTCCTTACTATTACAGGTGTTCGAAGTGGTGCACACCCATTTGCTAATAGAATGGTGCAAAAAACTAATAGCCAATTTTTAATTGCGTTCATACACTACACATTTATCCTCCAGCTTCCACAAAGGATGGGTTAAATCACGAAGCGTGGAACTGTATGCCACACTCTTACTTGAAGGTCGTAGGAAACCTTGGATACGGATGTAACAATAGCAGCCCACGCTATAGCGTGAGAACCACTATGCTATTCTTGTATCCAATTTGAAAATTTCCTACGTTTTCAAGTACAAGATAAGCATAACGCTTCTTCTTTTTTCTTATGTCTTGGAAAGAGTTGCCTCAATCCGCTTACAAAGATATTTAATTTTATTGAGATACAATCAAATACTATCAAAATTACATTCTGAACCCTCTACTTTTTCTTGGCTCTTCCGCAGACTGTCGCAAACCTTGCCTTAATTTCTTCCATTGTTCCTTGAACCATTCACCTATCGGTTGTCGGTTTATGGTCAGCACCAATTTGTTATCATCGACCGGACTTTTCTCCACTTTGAAAACATCATTCTTGATTTCAAATCTTCGTC
>NZ_KV804308.1:4472-19039 GCF_001811315.1 Bacteroides sp. HMSC067B03
TGATTTCAAATCTTCGTCTATGCTCTTCGGAATAAATTTTACCATTACACCTGATAGATTCTTTTTTGGTCAAAAGACTGTTTACCATGTCTTTGGTAAATCCGATAGCATAACATAGTTTTTCCATTCTCAACATCTCTTTGAGCAATGGGAACCAGTTGAATGCTTTTTCAAGAATGGTGTTCAATCGCGATATTTCCTTGTCTTTGGCTTCAAGCTCTTGATTATGTATTCCTTGCAGGTTACGAATCTGCTTGCCGTGCTGTTCCTGCATTTGTTGCATCTTGGCTTTTAATTCATCAATACCCTTGTCACGTTTGGCTATTTCATGACGTAAATTCTCGTTAGATTGTTCCAAATCTTTCAATTTACCGCTGCCGAAAAGAGAACCGACACCACTTGCTATGGCGGTGGCTGCATCAGTGGCTACACTTTTGAGCTTGTCGGTGCGTATCTCCGATTTTACCTGTTTCAGCTCCTGTTCGGCAAAGCTTATTTGTTGCTCCTTGTGTCGTTTGGTTTCCTCTATACGTTGCAGTTCAGCTTTCTGTTTTTCAATGATAAAGTCGTTTCGCTCTAAATGCTCTTTGCCAGTGACGGCCTTTGACTGCCCACGTTCCATTATTAGAATGTCGGATGCCAAGCTCTGCATTTCGGTCATATCTTCATCATTAAGTTTTCGGCTTTTTCCGGTTTCGTGGTTCATCCAGTCGAAAACGATATGGGCATGATAATTCGGTTTGAACCATCTTTCGCCTATTTGGAAACTCTCCCTATCTTCGGCTTCGGGGTGTCCGCTCAGCCAATGCCCCTCGTCCTTGTGCAGGAAGATTTGAAGCGGTGTGATGCCCCAACGCCTTTGGCACTCCTCGCCGAATTTACGCACGTCAGCCAGTGTGGTGTCCGGTCTGACGAGTAACACTCCCTCACGGATGGGGGAACATCCCGCCACCTTGATAGTCTTTCCATTCTTTCCCTTGCGTTCCCTTTCTTTTTCCTGCATGGCACGTCCGGTCTTTTCCTTGACCATTCGTTTGACGTTGTCATAGTGCGTCCGCAGTTCGGGAGTGCCGAAGTCGGGATTTATCCACTGTTCGTTATCGGTGGAAAGTTCGGGAACGACATAGATTCTGGACTCCCCGATATTACGCATATACTCGGCAGTCCTTCGGTTGTGCGCCTCGCTCGATGCGATTCTGCAAGGCTTGATATGTATGCTTGATTTTGTTGCCATAACTATTCTGTTTTTATTGTTTACAATTGATTGCTTTGCTCGCTTCCGCAGAGGGGTTCTTAGGGGGTGTAACCCATAAGCGGAGATTGCAAAGAGAGGGTCACTCTTTGCTCGGGGTTCTCAGGGGTGAAACGCCCTGAGTGGGTCATTAGGGCAAAGCCCTAATCCCCTCGGGAGAGCCCACAACTACGAAAGCGGAGCGTGTAGTTATAGTGGGCTATAACTGAAAGCCGTTCTTCTTTTTCGGTGACTGGCTGCGCGTCTCTTTGACAGACCGGACTTGCCTTTTTCTTTCAACCTGTTTCTGCAAGTATTCATTCAAGTCCTTGCATCCGTTGTAAGTCTGCGAAGCGTCACGGATGTACAGGTCTCTGCCGTATTCCTTGCGGATTTGTCGGAGAGCTTCCATGCCTGCATGGTCGTTGTCAAAAAAGCAGTGGATGCGTTCGTAGCTGCCCAACGGATAGAGAGCCTTGTTTACATTCGATACGGAGTTCAATACAATGTAGTCCTGTCCGTCCAACTCCGGATAATTCGGGCAGCTCTCCTGTCTCAATGTCAGAAAGGAGAGGTAGTCCATGAATCCCTCGAACACATAACAGGTATTCCTTGCTTTCCCCGACTGCCTGATGTGGGAGATTTCCTTGGGTGCGATGCAACCCTTGAAATAGCGGTTGCGAACCTCAAATCCACCCGAACCATTGGGAAAGGCGATGGCAAAGTACCGTTTGCCATTGTGGGTGAAACGGGCTTCACTACATTCTCTTTTTGCCAGTTCCATATTTATTCCTCTTCCCTGCAAGTAGGCAAGCAGGGCAGGGGACGATAACGGAACAATCTCCAACTGTTGGAAACTCGGTTCGGAAGAGTTTTGCTTGCCAAAAGAGAAAGATACCGGGCGCACATGCGGTGTCTGTTCCGCTATCCGTTTTAAAATGTAAGGTACATGGTCGGTAGCATACAGGTGTGCAGCCAGTTCAATGATACCGCCACCTTTGCCCAAACCGAAGTCATACCATTGGTTACGTTCGGTATTTATCTTGAACGAAGCTTCTGCTTCTTCCCTTAACGGTGATTTATACCACAGGTTGATACCTTGTTGCTTGACGGGAGAATATCCCAAACTGTGCAGAAAATCTGCTATCCTGATTTGCTTGGCTGTCTGTATATCCATAAAATGATTGTTTTAGTAGTTGGTAAATTGGTTGCTAAATTGATTCGTTTTTCTTTTCGCCCGTACCATTTTAAGAAGTACGGTCTGTATAACCACTTCACTTTATTTTCGTATATATAGGATACGGTAGTAAAGTGAAGTGGTTTTGTACTTCCTGCAACCGCTTCGCTTTATTCCTAATATATAGACCCACAGAATAAAGTGAAGCGATTACAAACAACAGGCTAATAGTGGAAGTCGGGCATGAACGTGTATTTCCTGCCGTTCTCCTGCACTATCATCCGTTTGTTGCGAAGCATGGTGATGAGCGGTACCGCCTTTTGATGGTTCAGCTTTACACCTATTGACGTATAGCTTTTGATTAAGGCATTTTCCAGCTCCTTGTAGCCATATTCCTCTTTCAGTCCGAAAACCGCTTCCAGTGCGATGCGGTGCTGTTGTTCGGTGATGTGCCTGTAAGGGTCAAACTTTTCCTCTTCCGGCCTTCCCGGTTTCTTGGCTTCGGGCTTGTAACCCTCCATAAGTTCGGGCAGGGCATTGTCGTTGATACGGAATGCGAAAGGCTCGAAGTCCATTGCCCTTATGTGCATGGCTGATACTTTACTTATATCCCCGTTGTTCTTGTCCTTTTCCACAAGGAGTACGGTTTCTGCCTTGTTGTTCAGTTCAGTACCGATATGCCCTCTCGCATTTTCATCCCCTTTGTTCTGATGCAGTATCGTATGGATATGTATCTGCCTGTCGTCCGTCCACTGCATCAGTTTGGATATGATGCGTGTGGATTCGCCGGGGCTGTTGATGTCATATACCATATCACGAATACCGTCTATGATTACAAGGGCTATGTTGGGGGTATTGTAGATAGCCTGCTCTGCAATCCTGATACGCTGTTCGGGCGTGTATTTCCTCAAAGCAAGAAATTCAAGATTTTCATTGTCCCTGTCATCGGGAAGCCCGGCCATCCGCAAAATACGTTTCATGACTTTCAGGCAATGATAAGGGCTTTGTTCCGTGTCCACATAAAGGATTTTCCGTTTGTCTTCCGGAAGTTCAGCCACATATCGCAGCACTGTGCCGTTCTTCAATGCGGCGGCTACGATAGCCGACACATTGAACGTCTTTTTGCTCTTGGCTTTGCCGATGGATGCACTGAAATTCCCCAATGTCCCTATGACGGAACCATGTACTTTGAGAATCTCCGGTGCTTTTTCATAACTTTTCGACAGGCTCAAACGTGAGGCTTGCCAAAGGATTACGGCTTCTTCTGCCGATATTTCCTTGTTGTCTTTCATATAATCCATAAGTACACCTCCCGTTATTTTCGTCCTCCGGTTTTCTTTCCGGCCAGTTCAAGGGCAAGTTCCGCATCAACGATAATCTTGCGCCCTATTTGCGTAATGGCTTTGTCAATCTTTCCGCTTTTCTTTATACGGTTGGCGGTGGGCAGGCTGCACCCGAACAGTTTGGCAATGCCCGGTATTCCGTACACATACTTCCTTTCCATGTCCGTGATGGGCTGCGGTTGCGCTTCCGTTTGGTTGGAAGCGTGCTTGCTTAGGAATATGAACTCTTCGCCTGTCATCTGCCAGACGGGTTTTAATAATAACTCTTGAAGATTTGTCATCGTCCAATCTATTTAGTCGTTAAACAATCAGCCCTGCGCACTGGCTGTTATCTATGTTCTCGAACGATGCAAAATTAGGTAGGGTTATAAGTGGTAAGGATGTGGTTAATGTAAATGGAATGTCTTATTATTCATCTGAATATCAGAGAATAAAAATACCACTCAAAAATTAATTTGAGTGGTAAAAGTGGTAATTTCATGGAATGTCAGGATGTATCACGAATTATCTGAATATGCTTTCCATTTCTTTGGCGAATTTCTGGTTGCTATCACTTGGAAAATCGGAAACGGGTTCTTTGTACTTCGATCTGTAATAGCTCTCGTCAATATCCAGTAGTTTCAATATCTTGTCTCGCCATTCGTCCCTGTATTGCTTGGATAGTTTTTCACTCATCAGGAATATCAGGTAACACACCCGTATCTTTTCCCTTGCCTTGATTTTTAATCTGTTCTTGCAGGGGTACAGATTTATATTGGCATAGAAGTCCGCTATGGTAATGGCTTCGAACTGTTCCCCGACACAGGTTTCATAAATAGGCGAAAGCGGCTTCATGTCAAAATATTCATGCTGTTCCTCCGGTGTATTCTGTACTTCTTCTTGCGCATTTTGCTCGACTGATTCCTCCGGTCGTTTTTCTTCCACATCATCAGGAAGGTATTTTTTCAGGACTTCCATGAAAAGAAGGCTTAGGCGGTAAACATCACTGGAAAGGTTTTCGATATATTGAAAAGCCTCTTTCTGGTCTTGCTTTTGCAGTTCATAGAGTTTATCCAATTCCTTCTTTTCCTTGTCGTATTCAGCCTTGCAGCGTTCATATTCCTTTTCTGCCTGTATTTCTTCTTCGTCCGTATGCTCCCGAAAACCAATGAAATCATATCTGTGGTATGCGTCATTCAAAGGCTCGTGCAACTTGGTGGTAATCTCCAACTGGTCTCTAATTGCAGAATTACGTCTGTCTGCGTAGTGAAAACACACACGCTTTATGATGTCATCATTCAGCGGTTTTGTTTCATAAGCCCGTATATTCTTTTCTATTTCGATTTTTAAACTATTGAGAATCAATGTGTATTGTTCTTTATGCTTGTCAAGTACCAGTTCAAGGATAGCGGATTCAAAAGCCTTTGTATCATTGTGCTGCCTGTAAAAATCGGTGATGAATTTTTGCTTGTCAAAAGAAAAAGCATAATTGGTCACCCAATCATTATATATCCTGTTGAGTTCTCCGTATAGGGGAATCAGTTTGTTAATCTCTCCTGCCATAGACCTCAATTTTGGGGATTATTGTCCTTGTCAAGGAAAGATGCCAGTTCTTCTTCCACCTCTTCCACACTTGGCAAAGCTGATTTCAAATTTTCGGGTATAGCCTTGCTCAACTGGTAATCACTGATACCTATCGGCTGGTCGTAGCCTGTCAAAGCGTATTGTGCCACAACTTCATCTTTTCCCTTGCACAGCAACAGCCCGATAGTCTTGTTGTCATTTTCTCCCCTCAGTTTGTCATCCACCACATTGATGTAGAAGTTCAGTTGTCCTGCATACTCCGGCTTGAATGGAGTAGCCTTTAATTCCACTACAATGTATGCGTGTAGCGGAATTGAATATAGAATCAAGTCGGCAAAGAAATCGCTGTTGCCAATTTGAAAATGCTTCTGCCGGGCGACAAAGGCAAAACCGTTGCCCATTTCCAACAAATAACGGGTAACGTGTTTTACCAGTTGTTCCTCTATGTCCCTTTCGTCTGCCTTTTCTTTCGCTCCTGCCAAATCGAAGATATACGGGTCTTTCAACAGGTAATTGGCAAGGTCGCTTTGTGGTGCTGGAAGTGTGGCTGTAAAATTGTTTACCTTGTTGTTGCTGATTTGTCTGTTATATAGGTTGGTTTCAATTTGTATTTTAAGAACATTGCTGCTCCAACCCATTTCTACCGATTGTTTCATGTACCAATATTTTACACCTAATGGAAGCGAATTATTGAGCATAATTACATGACTTGCCCAATTTATTCTGGCAACAGGGGATGCCAAAAATAATTTTTCTATATCCTCAATCGTTATCCGGTAAATGGCAGATACAGTTTTGGCAACATTCTGAATTTGCGCAAGAGGTTCTTGCGTAAATTCTAACAACTGACTATCAGTGGATTGTATTTGCGCAGTAAGTTCTTGCGTAAATTGTCCGTTGTTTAGTTTCAAGACTTCATCTGCGACCTTCTGTATGCTTGGAACAGATAGCCTTGCATCCGTATCAATGAAACTTCGTAGCACGTTCAGCGGATATGACCGTGCGAATTGGCACATATAAGTAAGGTTACGTTCCGAATAGCCTTTCTTTTCAGGGTAATTGAGCCGGATAGCCTTTGCCAGTTGCTTGATGATTTTGCTTCCCCAGCCTTGTAAGTTCTGATGATACAGGATATAGTTTCCTATTTTCCAATAATGGAACAGCATTTGCGCATTGGCTGCGGTAATCAGCCTGACTTGCGCCTGTTCTATTTCCGAACCGACAGCATGAACAAATGCGTCAAAGTTCGTTCTTTCTATATGATGTTCTTTGTTGTTTTCCATGTTCCAATGTCTATTGTTGTCGCAAATATAATTCAAATAGCGGATAATCCATGAAACTGATTGATACTTTTATAGTTGGTTAAACTTGTTCATGGCATTTGCCTTAATATCATCCGCTATGTCAATGTAGGGTTTCATGGCTTTATAGTCACTGTGTCCCGTCCATTTCATTACGACCTGTGCCGGAATACCGAGAGCCAGCGCATTGCAAATGAATGTTCTTCTTCCTGCATGGGTGCTTAGCAATGCGTATTTTGGGGTGACTTCATCTATACGCTCATTCCCTTTGTAGTAGGTTTCCCTTACAGGCTCGTTGATTTCAGCGAGTTCCCCCAACTCTTTCAAATAATCGTTCATCTTTTGGTTGCTGATGACAGGCAATGCCATGTGGTTTTCAAAATGGACTTCCTTGTATTTTTCAAGTATGGCTTTACTGTATTTGTTCAGTTCAATATTCAGACTGTCTGCCGTTTTGACTGTGGTAACTTCAATGTGGTCGGGTTTCACATCGCTTCTTTTCAGATTACGAACATCCGAGTATCGCAGACTTGTGAAGCAACAGAATAGAAAGACATCCCTGACACGTTCCAAATATTGCTTGTCTTTCGGTATCTGGTAATCTTTCAGTCTGTTCAATTCGTCCCAAGTCAGGAATATTACCTTTTTAGAGGTGGTTTTTAATTTGGGTTTGAATGTATCGTATGCAATGTTCTGATGATGTCCTTTTTTGAAACTCCAGCGCAGGAACCATTTGAGAAATCCCATTTGTTTGCCGATGGTGCTGTTCCTCATGTCTTTCTTATCACGCAAGAAATTGACATATTCGTTTAACCCGAACTCGTTGAAGTATTCAAAGGTTACATCTTCCTTGAACTCTTTGAGGTGGTTTCTCACTGCTGCAAATTTCTCATAGGTGGATGCCGTCCAATTATTCTGGTTGCCACACTCTTTTACAAACTCATCGAACACTTCCCAAAAACTTATCTGCGCTTCTTCCTGCTGTTCTTCACTGTTGTCTTTCATCCGCAGATTGAACGCATCCTTTAGCTGTTGGGTGGTCGGCATGGTTTCCTGTACCTCAAACTCCTTAAACACGTTTTGAATCTCGGCATAGTATTTCAGCAAGTCCGCATTGATTTCGGATGCGCTTTGTTTCAGCTTGTTGGTGCATCCGTTCTTTACCCGTTGTTTGTCGGCATCCCATTTGGCTACGTCAATCCGGTAGCCTGTTGTAAATTCGATGCGTTGGCTTGCGTATATGACACGCATACGGATAGGTACGTTCTCTACGATTGGTACACCGTTCTTCTTCCGGCTCTCCAATGCAAAAATGATGTTGCGTTTGATATTCATAATTGGGTGCGTTTGAAATTCTACACCCAAATATACACCCAAAAATTGAAATAACAAAAGGCATTTAGAAAGATTTAGATTTACTCTGCATTGTATATAATATGTGATTATCAATGATTTGCAATTTTATGATATTTTCTGAAAGCGTAGGTTCGGGAGCCTGTCTCTCCGCTGAACGTGCTGGACAGAAATGGTCAGCAAACGGACAAAAAGCTACAAATCAATGATTTGTGGCTTTTTTTATTGCCCGAAAGTCCTGCTTCCAAGACTTCAAAAGTACGGTAAAAGACAAAGTTTCGTTACTAAATCGTTACCTATTCCCTGCCGGACAAAAACGGTAACGATTTGTCCATAAATGACCTGATAATGACTATATTAGTCCATAGTCTGCATAACTCGAAAACGAGAGGTAAAAACTAATTTTGCAACTAAAAATTTTGAGTTATGAAATCGACATTCAAGGTTCTTTTTTATTTGAAGAAAGGTTCTGAAAAGAAAAACGGCGAGGTTATGATTATGGCACGCATCACCATAGACGGCAAACTTTGCCAGTTCAGTACGAAACAGAGCATCCAGCCCGACAACTGGAGCATTGCTGCGGGCAAAGCCAAAGGCAGGGATGCCGGGAGGATAAACGCCCTTTTGGACGACATACGTTCTTCTCTGAATACCATTTACCACGAAATGCAGCGGCGTGACAACTACGTGACCGCCGAGAAAGTGAAAAACGAGTTTTTAGGTCATAGCGAGAGCCACGAAACAATCCTTTCATTGTTCCAAAAGCACAATGACGATGTGAAGCAGCTTGTGGGCATATCCAAGACGATAGCGACCTACCGCAAGTATGAAGTGACCCGCCGCCACCTCGCTGAATTTATCCAAAGCAAGTACAATGTATCGGACATATCCATAAAGGAGATAAGCCCGATGTTCATTACCGATTTTGAGTTGTATTTGCGTACCGCCTGCAAGTGCGGCTATAACACCACCGCCAAGTTCATGCAGTTCTTCAAGCGTATCATCATCATTGCCCGTAACAACGGCATACTGGTGGGCGACCCGTTCGCCAGCTACAAAATCCGGCTGGAAAAAGTGGACAGGGGTTATCTGACAGAGGACGAGATAAAAATCATCCTTAAAAAGAAAATGGTTTCCGAGCGGCTGGAACACGTCAGGGACTTGTTCGTCTTTTCCTGTTTCTGCGGTTTGGCTTACAGCGATGTCGCCAACTTGCGGCAGGAGAATATCCAAAAGTCCTTTGACGGCAACCTTTGGATAATCACCAAGCGGCAAAAGACGAATACGGACGTGAATGTCCCCCTGCTGGATATTCCCAAGATGATTTTGAAGAAGTACAAGGGCAAGTTGCCGGACGGGAAGATACTTCCCGTAATCAGCAATCAGAAGCTAAACGCCTACTTGAAAGAGATTGCCGATATATGCGGTATTAAAAAGAACCTGACGTTCCACCTTGCCCGGCACACGTTCGCCACGACCACCACGCTGTCAAAGGGCGTACCCATTGAAACGGTGTCCAAGATGCTGGGACACACAAACATAGAAACTACGCAAATTTACGCCCGCATCACCAACAGCAAGATAGGCAGCGATATGCAGGGGCTTGACAAGAAGTTTGTCGGCATCGAGAAGATTTACAAGGAAGTCGCCATGTAATCTTGATTATTGGGAACTGGTCACAATTTGTGACCAGTCCTTACTATTATTCCAACATTGCTAAATCTCCTAAAATATACGATTATGGATTTGCAGATTATCCAAAACAAGATTTTTGAGGTCAGAGGTTGCCGGGTGATGCTCGATTATCATTTGGCAGAACTCTACCAAGTGGAAACACGAGCCTTGAAGCAGGCGGTCAAGCGCAATATCGAGCGTTTTCCGGGTGATTTTATGTTTGTACTCACCCAAGAGGAAGCTAACTTGCTGTTATCCATAGGGGTATCACAAAATGTGATACCCCCTGCTTACAACTTCGGCGTTGCTATGCCTATGGCTTTCACCGAGCAGGGCGTAGCCATGCTTTCTTCGGTTCTCCGCTCCAAAGTAGCCATAGAAGTAAACATTTCAATCATGCGGGCTTTCGTCCTCATGCGCCAAATGGCAATCGGTTACGAGGAACTGTCAAGGCGCATCGAGGAACTGGAGGTAAGCACCGATGCGCAGTTCAACGAACTGTACCAAGCCCTTACCCAGCTTTTGAGCCAGTCGAAACAACAGAAAGAACGCCGTCCGGTAGGTTTCGTTACCTATAACCGTGACAAAAACGAATAGGTAACGATTTCGGTAACGAAATTCCGCCTAACAAACTATATCCCAATGAAGTACATTCTTCCACCTTGCGGGCAGTCCACCGACTACCCGCATTTTTTATATCCTTTTCCAACTGGCACATTCCCCGAAACGCCAGCCGTGCGTGGCATGGCTGACTGTATTCCGTGAAAAGAGCCGTTGGAAACCCGCACAAGCGTATTGCAAGCAAGCTCACAACACCCTTGCCTTTCCCGCCCGCATGGAGTGTTCCCTAAAAGATGAAAGAGAACAGGCACTTTTCCCCTGTTTCCCTATCTGTAAATCTTCCTCTTACGCAGTCCCCCAGCCGGGACAGTCGTTTTAATCATTTCAATAGGCAAAGGTAGTTACGTGTTCTTCACGATTTTGCAAGGTCGAGCCGTTCCGGTTTGGCGAAAAAATCTTCCCTGCCTTGCGAGGTATTTTTTGCCCAAAACCTTGCAAACTCTAAACACTACCCTTTTACGCCTATGTGAAACGAAAACGACCGACCCGACCGGAAGACGCATAAAAAAAAAGTCGGATTTACGGGAAACAGGAAAAAAGTTCAGTGAAACTTCAACTCCCTCACCTCTCAAATCCGCATAAAATTAAAAACTTAAAAATTACAGCAATATGGAAGCAAAGGTATTATCGGAAGCAAAAGTTTATGTAGGCACTTATGCCAAGTACAACAACGGTTCATTGTCCGGCGCATGGCTCGACCTTTCGGACTATTCGGACAAGGAAGAATTTTATGAAGCCTGCCGGGAACTTCACAAGGACGAGGAAGATGCGGAATACATGTTTCAGGACTGGGAGAACGTGCCGGAGGGCTTAATCGACGAAAGCTGGATTTCTGAAAACTTCTTCGCCCTGCGTGATGCGGTGGAGGATTTGAGCGACACCGAGCAGGAAGCCTTTTTCGTGTGGTGCAACTATAAAAGCCATGATTTGGGCGAGGAAGATGCGGACGACCTTGTACGTGATTTCCGGGATGAATATCAAGGGGAATATGACGATGAAGAAGATTTCGCCTATGAAATTGTAGAGGAATGTTACGACCTGCCGGAGTTCGCAAAGACCTATTTCGATTACAAACAGTTTGCCCGTGACCTGTTCATGTGCGATTACTGGTTTGATGACGGCTTTGTGTTCCGGGCGGCATAACAACCAATCCGGGCGGGGTGTCAAAGCCCTGCCCGCTTAAAACAACCAAGTTTATAACCATAAAAAAATAAGACATCATGCAGTCACTTAACAAAAACGGGGTAAGCATCACCCAAACACCGGGAGAAGAAAAGTTCGTGAAATGCCGTTTAGGGGCTTTCAGGGTACAAATTTATTATCAATATGACTACCGCCACACGGACGGCGAACTTTTCAGCACGGTAGCCAAAACGCTGGACGAGTGCCGCCGCAGGTGTGACGAATGGGTAGCGAAGAAGAACGGAGTAATAAACAAGTAAATTTTAGGGACATGAAAACGACAGAAGTAAACAAGGAGCTTATCGGCAGGCGTTGCGAGTGTATTTTTACGGGCTTAATGGTAACGGGTGTTATCGAGGACACAGAAGAAAACGAACACACCATAGAGGTAAAAGTCCGTTTCGACCACCCGCACCAGTGGGGCGATGATTTGTATAATGATGTGTGGGCGTGGGGGCGCAAAATAGACGAGTTCGGCACGCTGCACCATTTGCAACTGTTGGAGGACAAACCGGACTTTCAGATAATGACGGTAGTTTTCGGCGAGCCAATCAGCCGGATAGACCGCAGTGTTTTTGAAGATGTGGAAACGTGGGGCGTCTGTTCCCTGCAAGGCTGGGTAAACAGCTATGAAAGTGTCCGGTTTGTAGCCATAGACGACCATACGGCAATCATCACGGGCGAATATAACATGGAGCAGGTAAAGGTGTGGTTAGAGAAATACACGTCCATAAAGAGCCTTAAAACCAGTTGATAGAGAACGGCGGCTGTTTGCCGCCGTTACTTTCTTCCGTGAGCCTGCCAGCGGGTGAAGAAAGTAACAAAGAAGCCTTTCGTTTTCCCTATCATGGAAACAACCCGCCGATGCTTCCCGGCGGGCTGTCTGCCCGATATTTACGCTTTGCGTATCATTCCATACCCGGTTTCCCAAGAGGATGATAAAAACGGATGTCGCAACTATAAATCCTCATAGTGAATAAATTTTACACCAAGTATGCACACGGTTTCTTCTTCCTCGATGTCATATTTCCATGTCCGCTTAGTGACAAGCATTTCCGTTTCGCAATCGAACCATACCATTACGGGCGCATCATCTTCTTCGTCCGCCCATTTGAAAACCTGATTGGACGGCGTTTTCCATAATTCAGCACTGTCACGTTCGGAAATACAGTCCTTGTCCACAATGATGATGTCACCTACTGCCGGAACTGTATCTGTTTCCAACGTGGTTTCTATGTACCACGAGATGCCTTCTATATCCAATTCTATTTTTACCATGTCGTTTTGTTATTAGGGGGTTATTGTTTCCGTTCCTTCTTCGCTGTTGTCATTATTGAATGATAGTGTAAGTTGCTGCATCTGCCCGAAGCTGTCGATGATATAAATGTCAATCGTCTGCTGGTCGGTCGATGCCGAGGTGTAGTAGAGCCTGAACGTTTCTTTCTCCAGCGGGTAAAGGTCATTGGGCAGGAACACCGTGCCGTTATCCATTTCCAGCTTTCCTTTGCCGTCCGGCTGGAAATACCGTATCTGATAGGTAGTCGGCTGGTAATAGCCGCCACGCACCAGTCGGCAGCGTATTTCGGCGGTTTCCCCGACTTTCAGCCTTTTGGGTACTGGCAGTGTTTCGATGCTGAACGGGTACGCCTGCTGAATATCCAAGTTGTCATTACAGGCGGTGACAAGCACGAGGGCGGCCACGATGTAGCAGCCCATGATGATTTTATACATTACATTCTTCATATACATTATTATATAGCGGTCAGTTGATAATGAATTTCAGTCCCAAAGATACCTGCGTGTGGAACTTGCCTATGTCCGAGCCGAATAACGCCCGTTCCCTTGCGTTCAACAGCAGAGCCACCCGGTCGGTCAGGTAGGTTTCCAGTTCCAGCGTCAGCGCACCGCCGTAAATGAAGCAGTCCTTATCCAGCAAGGTAGAGCCGTCCGGCAGCAGCTTTTCGCTTCGGTTGCTTGTTTCGTACCCGGCGAGAGCCGACAAGCCCAATGAAAGGAAAAAGGTCTTTCGTCTGTCCGATAGGAATTTCAGGTAATAGCCGCCCTCTGCGGTGAACTGTTCTACGGGTATCTGCATATCCTTGTAGTCATACTTCTTGTGCAGGTATTCCCCGCCAATCACCCAGCGGTTGGCGTTCTTGGTGTAAACGCTGTACGCCGCCCCGATGTGGTAGGCAAAATCCGTATTGGCGTTCCAATGCACCCCGTCCGTCATGCCCGCCGTGACCTGCAAGCCTTTCATGCCCGGCAGGTATCTTTGTGCGTGTGCCTGAAACGAGGTCAGGCACAGCGCAAAGAGCATCATTATAAAGATGTGTCTTTTCATTCCCTATTTGATTTTTAGTTCGTCAATCACTTCTGCGTTCACGATGTCGGCGTTTTCCACCCGTATGGTCTGATGCCGCCCGCCGTTCTTCTCATAGAGTTCCACGACCAGCAGCTTGTCGTCAGGAATGGTAAACTTCGGCAGGGCGTACACCGTGCGCACGGTCGATTTCCCGGCAATCTCTATCACCTCGTTGTAGCTGCGTACCGCATCCAGTACCGCTTCCTGAATAACCGTGCGTTTGGGCACTTTTTTATCGGTTATCTTAAACCTGATGAAGTCCGTGTCGAAAGGCACGTTGGAACTGTTCTTTGTCTGCGTGTGTACATAGAGCATCCCGTTATAGGTGTAAATCCCCTTGATTAAGAACTGTATGCCGAAACGCTTGCTACCCAAGTGGCGCACTTTCCGGTCATTGTTCTTGTAGATGCTCTGCATTATCAGCTTCACCAGTAGCGGGCTTTCACCCGCCAGTTCCCGGAAATGGATGTTCATCCGGGTATGCGAGAAGTCGGACGTATCTTCATTCTCCAAGAAGTCCTTCATTTCGATGTTGAGCATTTCCGGTTCACGGGCGTACTTGGCGTTGAACGAAAAGAAACTGCCGTCCTCGCAGATAACGGAGAAGTTCGTTTCTCCCGGAAAGCCCTCTGTCGTGGCTTTCACCCTGATTACGTTCTCCGCACCGTCCGCCTTGCCCGCTATGATGTGGTTGCTTCCCAAATCCACATAGCGGACGGCGGCGGGGAAGATGATATGCGTAGGCTCGGCACTCAAC
>NZ_KV804309.1:0-8587 GCF_001811315.1 Bacteroides sp. HMSC067B03
TCTTTCGGTACGGTTTTGAATGATGAATGAAGAACTGGCTGCGCTATCACGCTGCAAAGTAATTCTTCGTTCATCATTCTTCATGTCCACTAAATCCAAGTCCCCTTACGCCACAGAAACTCAAGCGGTCCCTGCTTATGACGGGCAAGCCACCAGCGGCTGAATATCAGCTGTACGGTGAAGATAAGTAATGCGATCAGCAAGCTTCCTGTTGCACCTGCATATTTGTACATGGCCAGTCCGAATCCATAATAGATAGTTACCCCCATAATGGACTGCGAGATATAGTTCGTCAGACTCATACGGCCATAAGGAATCAGCAGACTTTGCCAGCTATATCCCGTATCTTTTTTAAACCAAAGCAAGGTAAAGACGGAAACAAGAACAATCATGAAAGCAAAGTTGGCATAAGACGGGACAGCTATCTTATACGGAACCAAGATGGACGGATTCGTGATCAGTTCAGGAACAAACACCCTCAGACAATGGAGAGGAATAAAAGCGATTGCAGCACCTGTCAGCATCCTCTTCCAAAAGCGCAGGGACTCTTCGCTTTTCATAAAGTACTTCCGGCGTCCCAGAAGCATTCCGAACATGAATAAAGCTGCCGTCTGGAACAGGCGACCGTTCTCTACCTGCCAGATATTGCTATATAATTGTCCGTCAGTGATATTGGAACGGAGTACTTCAAAGAAACTGCCGGTAGCCGTCACTTCCTCCGCAAGCTTGGCAAAAGGAATATAATGACCTGTCACCGGTACATACTCCGGATTGATCATTGCATAGATGGCACGCCCCCACTCGTAGGGTTGCAGAAGCAAGATAACGGCAATCCAGAAAACGGCTTTATCTTTGAGTTTACAAACCGGAATCAAGGCAAAGCCGACTACTGCATAGAGCAGCAGAATATCCCCGTTATAGAACAAGGCATGCAGCTGCGCAAACAGGAAAAGCAAGCACATCCGCCACGCAAAGCGCCCGCGAAAGTCAGTTCCCCGCTTCTCCGCATTATGAAACTGAATATAAAAACTAAAGCCGAACAATAAAGAGAACGTAGCGTACGCCTTCCCTGCAAACAGGAAAAACATGGTGTCCCACGCATACTTATCTACCGTCTGCAACCATGCAGGCAAGGTACATTCCAACGGTAAAAACAGATTATAATGTTCCAGATTATGCAACAATACAATAGCCAGCAAGGCAAATCCGCGCAGAGCATCTACAACTCCGAGCCGTTCAGTCGTTTTAAGTGTTTGAGTCATCAGATATAGTTATTCAAGATCAATTTATAATGACGCAAAAATAGCAGAAATATCTGAAGTACAAAAGTTTATAAATATTAAAAGCTTTTTATATCAACTCATAGCTAGCCATCTGTATCGGCATGTCCAGATTGTGAAGAACCTTCTCCAGCAGAATGCCTTCCCGGTTGTCATACTCATAGCCGAAGGTTGCCCGGATACCTTGCAAAATAAATTGCGTAGCACGGTCCAACGCCATCGGAAGGCTGTCTCCCTGCATCAAAGAACCGGTGATCACACTCGTAAAAGTATCCCCCGTACCCGGATAGTGTGCAGGCAGATAAGGACAAGTCACCTTCCAGTAGCGGTTGCCCTGACGATTGTAGGCATATACGGAAGTCTTATGGGGCTCATCGTGCACCGGAACACTGGTGATAATAACCACCTGCGGACCTTTGTCAGACAAGAGACGGAGATATTCTTTCAGTTCCTCGTCGGTATTGTCCGCTTTATACGGTTTGTCCAGCAAATAAAACAACTCAGTCAGATTCGGAGTAATCACATCCGCCTTGGTTATCAGATGACGCATTTCCTTCACCATATCCATATCAAAGTTGGTATAAAGCCGTCCATTGTCTCCCAGCACCGGATCGGCTACTATCAGACTATCCGGCTGACGGAAATCCTTGATAAAATCGGAAACAATCTGAATCTGTCGCGGAGAGCCCAGATAACCGGTATAAATAGCATCAAACTGTACCTCCAGTTTCTTCCATTCGGCAATGATTTTCGGCATTTCATCCGTCAGGTCCAGAAAGGAGAAGCCGGGATACTGGGTGTGATTGGACAACACTGCCGTAGGAAGCGGACAGACCTGAAAGCCCATCGAGGACAATATAGGAATAACGACTGTCAGAGAAACGCGTCCCATCCCCGAAAGATCGTGAACGGCAGCTATCTTCTTTACTTTATTTGCATACATATCAATTTATTATTAGACGATTTTTGATTCTTGTCTGTCAACGGGATCTCAAACAGAGACTCTATATAATGAAAACGAAGGCTCTGTTTCTGACCAACGGAGCCTTCGTTCGATATAAACAGAAGCTCTGTTTTTTCTTTGTCCTAACAAAACTAAGCTTCTATTGTTTTAAATCCAAATTTATTTTAGAATAATAAAGCCGGAATTATGTCAATATGACTAAAACCTCCCGTGCTCCATGTGCTCCCATGACCAATGCCTGTTCGATATCCGCCGTCTTTGAGGGACCGGAAATAAAAGTACCGAACTGATATTCCTGTCCGTCCAGTTGGCAATAAGCGTCATACATGGTATCCACAATCTTGTTCCGGTCGATCAGAATCACCAGACTCTCCGAGATAAAATAAATCGCTTTATACTTCACCTGTTGCGGTATCCAGATCGCACCGTTCTCGGCTACCCCGATCTCTCCCCGAACGACGGCAACTTCCGTTCCGTCCAGTTCTTTCGGGTCGTCCACCATATCCGGATTGAAAGTTGCACAAGATATATCCGGCAGTACGGAAGCAATGCGCATCGCATCCGGATACGTCCGGTGAATGACAGCATTCACATCTTCCCCTTTGTCCAATACCACTGCCGTACCACCGACAGCACGGCTGATAGCGCAGAACTGCTCCACTTTGTCGGGATACGTCAACCGTTTCATATCTGCTATATCCGGCTTTTCATAATGCGACTGCGTATGCTTACGGATGCTCGCCAGTATTTCTTCTCTGCTGCTCATTTTGATTCCTCCTTTCCCTGTACCTTGTTTTTCTTCCACATTTCATTGAATGACTCTCCGGCAAATTCCGGCAGTTCGCGCCCTTTGCCCCAATCGTCCAAGTCATTGTATTTCATAAAGCGCGGCAGACCATTCACTATCGGAGCCGCCCACAAAGCCGCATTGAACAGTGCGGGACGTTCCATCAGGAATTTCATTCCACCGGACATTATCTTCTTTCCGGTATTCGCCTTTCCCAATGCGTCGAGATCCTGACGCCACCTGTAAATCTGTTCCGCCAAGTCCACTTTTACCGGGCAGACATCGGAACAAGACATGCACAGCGAACAGGCGGAAAGATTATCATAATACTTCTCCGGATCGTGGGCCATCCCCAGATTGATACCGATAGGACCGGGTATAAAGTAAGTATAAGAGTATCCCCCACTCCGTCGATAGACCGGACAGGTATTCATGCAGGCACCGCAACGGATACAGTTCAGTGTCTTGATATGACCGGGCTTGGAGAGCAGTGTACTCCGACCGTTATCTACGATAATAATATGATATTCACCGCCTTCGCGGGGACGACGGTAATGAGAAGTATAAGTAGTCACCGGCTGTCCGGTTGCCGAACGTGCCAGCAGACGGGTGAACACTCCCAGCGCCTCCAAGTCCGGCACGATCTTCTCCATACCGAAAGCGGCGATATTCAGTTTGGGATAAGAAGTACCCATATCGGCATTTCCTTCATTGGTGCAGACGACGATGTCTCCGGTAGAGGCTACGGCAAAGTTGGCGCCCGTCATGGCAGCTTCCGCATTCAGGAAGAGGTGACGCAGGTTCTTGCGTGCGGCATGTGTAAGGTAGGTCGGGTCGAAGTTTCCTTTTTCCGTACCCATCTCCTTTTCAAACAATTCGCCTACCTGTTCCCGCTTGATGTGGATCGCAGGCAGAACGATATGGCTCGGTTCGAGATGCATCAGTTGCAGGATACGCTCGCCTAAGTCGGACTCTACCACATCAATTCCACGTTCCATCAGGAAAGGGTTCAGACCACATTCTTCGGCAAGCATCGATTTGCTTTTGATGAAGTGGTGCACGTTATGCTCATTCAGAATCTCGTACACAATGGCACAATATTCATCTGCATCTTTTGCCCAATGTACAATCGCCCCGTTGGCAGTAGCGTTCTTCTCAAACTCCAGCAGGAGTTCTTCGAGGTGGCTGCTGGAATACAGTTTCAGTTCACAAGCCTTGTTGCGCAGTTCCTCCCATTCGGGAACTTCCTTGCTCATCTTGTCCCTTTTGGCACGGACCATCCAAAGGGTTTCGTTATGCCATGCTGCCATCTTGCTGTCCTGCAAGAACTTTTCGGCAGCCTTCGAATGTTTGGTACTCATGATTGCGACGCTAAGATTTCTACAATATGGATAATTTGAATCGGCAGATGTTCCCGTTTGATGACACCTTGCATATGCATCAGGCAGGAACTGTCCGCTCCGACAATGTATTCGGCTCCGGTAGCCATGTGGTCTTTCACCTTATCACGCCCCATGCAGACGGATACCGCCTGTTCTTCTACGGCAAACATTCCGCCGAAGCCGCAACATTCGTCTATATGGCTGGGCTCGAACACTTCGATGCCTTCCACCATATTGAGCAGATCACGCAGTTTGTTGTAATAAGGGATGTTCAATTCGCTGGGAGCGGAGATGAAGAGTTCGCGCACACCGTGGCAGCTGTTGTGAATGCTGACTTTGTGCGGGAAGCGTGCCGGTATCTTCGCCGGTTTGAGCACATCATGGATAAACTCGCAGAGATCATAAATCTTCCCTGCACTCTGGCACACATGTCCTTCGGTCCCCAAAATCCGGGGATGGTTTTCTTTCACAAATGCCACGCAACTGGCAGAAGGGCCGACAATGTAATCGTACTTCTGGAACAGATCTTCAAAACGGAATGCCAGCTTCATCGACTCGTCTTCAAAACCGGCGTTTGCCATCGGTTGTCCGCAACAGGTCTGATCCAACGGATAATCGACATCTACTCCTAAACTTTTCAATAGTTTATACGATGCTACCCCCACATTGGGGTAAATAGCATTGATATAACAAGGAATAAATAAACCTACTTTCATAATTATATTACGTAAAATTTAGATGCATCCTCTGCTACTCCATCCGTTCTGTCTGTTTAGCGGATGTCGATTAGTTTGTGTGTTTGCAGGCTTAGTCTCCATTTGGGGTGTCGCATTACACAATCCACTGTCAAAGCAGTGTTATAACAAGAACAAGGCTGGAGGAAAAAATGTTCAGCGGAAAGTCGTTCATAAATGCTTATATCTTGTCCTTCGTAGACCACTTTCACCTCATCCATCCGGGTAATGGCCAACCGGGCACCTTGCTTTGGCGAACAAGTCACCCAGTCGATAGATGCCGGCAGAGGGCGTGTCCCGTTGGTTTCGATACAAACATACTTGCCTGCTTCGTGCAGACGGTCGACCAGCGCGTCGTCTATCCAGAGCGACGGTTCTCCGCCGGTGAGGATAACGGTTGCAGCCGGATATTTGCTGACTTCGGCTATGATTTCGTCGTCCGTCATCAAAGTGCCCTCTTCGTGCTGCGTGTCGCAGAAACTGCATTTCAAGTTACAGCCGGAGAAGCGGACAAAAACAGCCGGTGTTCCGGTATGATAGCCTTCCCCCTGCAAACTATAAAAGATTTCGTTAATCTTTCTCATCTTTCAAAAAAAGTTTTGTTTGGTGCGCGTTTACTCTTTCTCGTCTTCGGTACGGTCTTTCTCGTAGATAACGATATTTCCTTCGGACTCCTGCACTTCTACTTTATAGCATTGCGGAATCTGTTTGCAAACCCAGCGGGCAATGTTCTCCGCTGTCGGATTGAATGGAAGTACTTCATTCAGGTTCTGATGGTCCAGTTTCTCCGTGACCACTTCTTTGATGCGGGTGAAATCCACCACCATTCCTTCGGAGTTGAGCCGTGAAGAACGGCAATAGACAGTGATAATCCAGTTGTGACCGTGTAGACTGGCGCATTTACTGCGATACGGGAGTACCAGTTTGTGAGAAGCTGATATCTCCATGCGTTTGATTACTGTAAACATGGCTGTATATATTTTATATGGTTACATGCATCTAATGTCACCTCGATGCAAGGACAAAGGTAATATAAAAAGAGCTTTCATCCCGCAAACCCGATTATTTTTTCCTGTTTTTACACTATCTTTGCCGAATGAAAACTCTGTATATTGTTTTAGGAAGCATATCTCTCGGACTCGGCATTCTCGGCATCTTCCTGCCGTTACTGCCTACTACTCCTTTTCTATTACTTACCGCCGCACTTTATTTCAAAGGGTCGCCCCGATTATACAATTGGTTGCTGAATCACCGGCACTTCGGTCCGTACATCCGCAACTTCCGTGAAAATAAGGCCATACCGCTCCGAGCCAAGATCATCTCCCTTGTGCTGATGTGGGGAACGATGCTCTATTGCATCTTTTTCCTGATTCCGCTTCTATGGGTGAAAATCCTTCTGGGACTAATAGCGGCAGGCGTCACCTATCATATTCTCTCTTTCAAGACATTGAAATAATCCGAAAGTCCCTGACGGGCGTCAACCAGTTTGTCTTCCCAATGTTTCACGGAGTTTTGCCCGATAATGTCAGTCACGTACTTCACGGAGATAAAAGGGATTTCCTTGGAACGGCAGACGAAGGCCTGCGCATACGCTTCCATATCCACAACGTCTCCGCTGACATGAGTCAGTTCCGTCAGGAAACCATCTCCCGTATTGCAGATCCCTTCTTCTGTCCAATGTTTGCAGAACCCCTTTGTTTCGAGCAAAGCGGAAGAGTCTATTTCACATTCCATACCGAACCCGGCAAGCTTCTGCATGTCGCGGTCTATAAATTTACGGCAGACAAAGATATCTCCTACCTGATGGTTGACCGTTCCCGCGCTTCCGATATTCAAGACAAGATCGGGTTGCACCTGGCGAATCGCCTCTGCCAGATGAAAGGCAGATTTCACTTTTCCGATGCCCGTACGGATATAATAAGGCTCCACATCCGGCCACTTAATTTCTACGAACTCGCCTTGAACGGCATACGTTACTAATATTTTCAGCATAAGTTTTCTGTATATAATGACATTAATTAAGTGCAAAATTAAGCATTTACGCTTAATTTGGTTCAGGATTGCTCTAAAATGGTCATTTTTTAATCATAGATGTTTCTCCCGTTCGTTAACTTTGCCTACATAACTTAAAAACAAAACACCATGACAAAAAACTCTATTACAGACAACCGGATGGTTTGGCTGGACGTGATTCGTTGCGTTGCCATGCTAATGGTAATCGGCGTACATTGTATTGATCCTTTTTACATTTCCCCCACGATGCGGGTTATTCCTGAGTACACACATTGGGCAGCGATCTACGGTTCACTTCTGCGTCCATCGGTTCCCCTGTTCGTGATGATGACCGGACTCCTTCTGCTTCCCGTCAGACAAGAACAGCCTTTGGGCACTTTTTACAAGAAACGTATTTTCCGCGTACTTTTTCCGTTCCTCATCTGGTCGGTGCTTTACAGTATGTTCCCCTGGTTTACGGGACTTTTAGGTCTGCCCAAAGAAATCATAGGCGACTTCTTCTGCTACACTCAGGGACATGAGTCGCAAAGTCTCATGGATTCGCTGAAAGATGTGGCCATGATTCCGTTCAATTTCAGCCACAAGGAAAATCACATGTGGTATATCTATCTGCTCATCGGATTATACCTCTATATGCCTTTCTTCTCTGCATGGGTAGAGCGGGCAAGCAACAAAACCAAGCAAGTATTCCTGTTTATCTGGATCGTCTCTCTCTTTATTCCTTATATACGCGAATATGTAGCCAACTGGCTCTTCGACCGCAGCGGTTATGTTTTCGGTACCGATACATGGAACGAATTCAGCATGCTTTACTACTTCGCCGGATTCAACGGTTATCTGCTGCTGGGACATTACGTGAAAGAAAACAAGGACGGAAATATACTAAAAATCTTCTGGCCTTTTAGTAGTAACGGAGAATCCGATCGTCATAATAGCAATTGGAGTGTGTGGAAGACATTCCTTATTTGTGCCGTAATGTTTGCCGTCGGTTATTACGTGACGTACACAGGATTCAGTACGACTGCTGCCAATCCGAATGCTACGGAGACTGAAATGGAACTTTATTTCACGTTCTGTAGCCCGAATGTGCTGTTGATGACGTTAGCAGCATTCCTGTTGATGAAGAAAGTGGTAGTCAATACGCCTGTCGTAGTCAAAGCATTAGCCAATATGACAAAGTGCGGTTTCGGAATTTACATGGTACACTACTTTGTGGTAGGTCCGTTCTTCTTGCTGATAGGTCCTTCGGAAATTCCTATTCCATTGCAGGTTCCCTTGATGGCTGTTTGCATTTTCCTTTGCAGTTGGGCATTCACGGCAGCAGTATATAAAGTGATTCCGAAGAAGGCTAAGTATTTTATGGGATAAAAAAATTAAAAGAATAGGTATTATGAAGATTAAAGTTGGTCTCATCGGTTTTGGCAGAA
>NZ_KV804310.1:0-1857 GCF_001811315.1 Bacteroides sp. HMSC067B03
GGCTATAGTAGCATACTTATCTGCTATATCATTAAATCCTAACATTTTAGCCATCTCGCTGTAACCAGCTATTCCCATAATTGCTTTCACTGATAAGTTCGCATTATGAGCCCAATGCCCGGCAAAATCATCAGTGCACAACTGGTTCTCCGGGTCCTGTCCAAACCGCATCTTGGTTTTACAACATATTTATATTCAATATATTATAAAATAAATAAGATAAAATCGTATTGTTAGTTAGAAAATAAATAAATAATTATATCGATTTTATTGCATATGAAAGGTCTTACTACCTTTTGTTTGTTTCAAATAGAATATTTGTTCCTGAATAGTAATTTATTCTGCTTTGTAGTAATTACATTAATTTTGAAAAATGGTAAAATACAATATATCATATATAAATCAGGCAGTAGATATTTTAGGTACAACTCTTTAAATTGCAGAATAAAAAATGCAATATTTGTTTTTTTTGCTATTTTTATTCTGCAATTTATTGTATATTTGTTCATTCAACTAGAAAATTATCAATTATGGAGACTCTTTACAGAGCATATAGAACATTGCTCAATAACACTTCTACAGATTTTGTTCGTTACCTTCACGATCAAATTGAATGGGACAGCCGCTTAATAGCTATACTAGGTGCAAGAGGTATAGGAAAGACGACTATGCTTTTACAACATATAAAACAATATGATAATATTGATGAGACTTTGTTTGTTACAGCTGATGACCTTTATTTCTCTGAACATAGAATTTTTGATTTAGCGATGGAATTTTATCAGCATGGTGGCAAAAAACTCTATATAGATGAAATACATAAATACTATGGTTGGTCTCGTGAAATAAAAAATATATATGATCTAATTCCAGGAATACAGGTTGTATATACAGGGTCTTCAATATTGGACCTGGAGACAGGAGAAGCTGATCTGAGTCGACGAAAGTTAGAATACCGTATGACAGGACTTTCTTTTCGGGAATATCTTGCAATTTCAAGAGGTTATCGTTTACCCGTTTATTCTTTAGAAGACATTTTAAAAAACAAGGTTGATTTCCCATATAATTTAGAACGACCTCTTCAGTTATTTAAGGAATATCTTCAACAGGGATATTACCCCTTTTTCAAGGAGAAAGGGTACTATATTCGATTACGGAGTATTTTAAACCAAGCATTGGAAAATGATATTCCCATTTTTGCCAAAATGAATATAACCACGGCACAAAAATTAAAAAGGCTATTGTATATCATTGCTCAGAGTGTCCCTTTCAAGCCTAATTTCACAAAGTTAGCAGCTCTACTTGATATAAATAGAAATACGATATCAGAGCTTATATTCTATTTGGAGAAAGCTGGTATTATTAATCAATTACGCTGTGATACAGAAGGAATCAGGTTGTTAGGAAAAGTAGATAAAGTTTATTTGAATAATACCAATTTGGCTTATGCCCTTTCAGATAGTATGCCGGATATTGGGAACATACGGGAAACAGTATTCTTTTCTTTGATGAGAGCTACACAACCAATTACAACTTCTTCCTGTTCTGACTTTTCCATAGGAAAATACACTTTCGAAATAGGTGGTAAAGGTAAATCTCAGAAACAAATTCAGAATATTGAAAATTCCTATATCGTAAAGGATGATATTGAATTCGGAATGCAAAACATAATTCCATTATGGATGTTCGGATTTACATATTAAGAAAAGAAGCGGATTGACATTTTCTATTAGTATTATAACTAATAAATAAACAGAAAATAAGTACTCAAACAATTGGCGTGAATGTTCTCATAACTTTTATCTTTAATATATTTATAAAACAGAAAGAGGTTGTGTCAAAACGCTGGCACAACCT
>NZ_KV804311.1:0-292 GCF_001811315.1 Bacteroides sp. HMSC067B03
TTCTTGCTTTTCTCGCTTTGCTCAAAAAGATTTTTTGCTTATCTTCGTGGCATGGAAGTAAGACGGAGCGAAAAGATTACATTCCGATGCACCGCACTTGAAAAGGCGGCACTTTCGGAGCAGGCAGCCCGGTGCGGTTTGAGTACATCGGAGTACTGCCGCAGTTTATCCCTTGGTGGGCGTCCCAGGGAGAGGTACACAGAAGAAGAACGGGAACTTTTCCGGGATATCGCCCGGCTGAAGGGGACACTTCAAAGACTGAACAACTACTTCGGTGGTCGCCAGTACCGGG
>NZ_KV804312.1:0-2920 GCF_001811315.1 Bacteroides sp. HMSC067B03
CCATCTTCCTTCTCCCTTTAATCTTCATTTACACCCTGTTTAAAAGCTACCGTAAACAGGCTATCAACAAGCTGAATATAAACGGTCAGGTGATATATATCGAGAAAGTGCTGAACGACAGGTTTTTCTTGAAAAACAGGGAAATATACATCACTGATATTGCGGGAAAAGAATCGTACCTGTATCACCGCAGGGAAGAGCAAATCCCGTCCTACCTGTATAAACGGGGTGAAGGAGTGGGAAAGAAACACATCCAGCAGCGCGGTGAAGGGAACTATTCGGGAAATTACATGGTGAACATACCGTCGTTCCTGTCAACGTATGAGAATGAGATTAAAAACTTGATTGACTATTATAAACCAGCCGGACGAACCTACGTCCTTAAAATATACGAATATGAATAAACTGTTATTTAAAGAAGGCGGACAGCCATTTTATTTGGATGATTTGGAATTTATGCAAGAATCCACAGCAGACGTATTGAAAGCCATTTGTTCCGGGATGAAACTGGGAGAGAAACATATTCTGTTAAGCGATCCGGTCAGCACGGAAATCCTTGGTTCCAATACAGTGTATACTATTGTCGGAAATGGATATATCGTGATAGATGATGAAGTTTATCCGATAAAACCGGATATTCTTACTGTGCCTACATCACAACCAGTATACTGGGTGGTTGTTCAGGAAAAATTTCAAAATGAAATATTTGCGGACAATTCTGAAGCGCAAGTATATGAGCGCAGGTATGTAAAACTGTCAACAACATATACAAAGTCAGATATGTATGTAGGCAGAAATGATGTAGTAACATTCAGGAATAAAATATTGGCTATTGTCACAGATTATTTGGACAAGACCATAATAGAAAAGGACATGAAAGCCCAGTTATCCCTAAGTGAAGTCGTTTCCGGAAAAGCAGAAATCATATACCGGGCAAAACAGACGGGCAATGAAACTGTCTATTTTAATATCTTGGCTGCTGCCAATACAGGAACTTCCATGATAGCTCCTGAAGTGAACGGCAAACGGAGATTATGTACATTTGATTCGTCTGTAAAGAATATTTCCGGAGTGTTCAGTCTATCGATGTCGTATGCAGATTCATGGGATAATCCACAATCAATGATTGTTCAACTCACATTCGATAACGGCAACTGTTATATAGCTTCAGCAGATGGCAGCCCACTTGTCCAAATGCCTGCAAGTACTATTTTAATCGAGGATACATTAAAGATTTAACTGATAATGGCAACAATATACGAATTAAAAAGACGGGCACAGGAACTTTCGGCAAAGAAAGATTCCTTATCCATATCACCTGAAGAAGTGGGCGGCTTGATTGATGAAACACTGGATGTCATCAACGAAGCGGAGAAAAACCAGATCGGGTTGGGGATTCGTAACACATACACCACCGTCGCGGAGATGAACGCGGACAGTACTTCCCCGGTCGGTTCTGACGAAAAGCCGTTGAAATTCGGTCAGATCGTGACGGTGTATGACGAGAATACCCCCGATGCAGTCGACAATGGTAACATCTACGCCTTTCAAAATCCGGGGTGGAAACTTGTCTCAACGACAGGCAACCTTTCCGTATATGCAAAAAAAGAAGATGTAGAAACGGCAAAGAATACGGCTGATGCTGCACAAAAGAAAGCCAACGAAGCTGCGGAATCCGCTAAAAAAGCGAATGAAAATATCGGAAAGCTGTCCGATAATATCGGCACGGAATCGGAAAGCGAAGACGGGACAGTATGGGGTAAACTTAAAAGCCTTTCTGACGATGCCGACAGCACATCACAGGACGTGTCTTCATTAATGGTAGATTTCGTACATCACTCAACAGAACGCTTCGACGAAATAGTAACAGACTCTTCCATTGTGTTGGAGCAGTCCAATGCGCCTACTGAAGACGGTAAAATTGTATTTGTCGCCAGTCTGGGTAAATTTGCCTGCTTCGTTGACAACAAGTATTATCCAAGCTGGAAAGGTGTTGATGCCTATATGAATACCGACTGCACACACCCGCACGAGAATAAAATATACCTGTTCGGGAACAAGACCTACATCTACTTTGCCGGGGCTTTGCTTTCTGCCGACTCCGACGCGATGCAGTTAGCCGCGTCTGCGGACTTGGCTGCAAAAGCGGCAAAGAAATCGGCTGAAAACGCACAGGCTACCGCGTCTTCAGCATTGTCGCTGGCTAACAAAGCCCTGTCCGTTATCAATGTCAACGAAATATGTGGCGGCTCTGTCTATTCCTTGTCCGCAGCCATTGCCGCAATTACGGAAAGGGAGAATGCGGATAATGTCACTTATCGCAAACCGGGTATCGTATTGACTTATAAAATTGCTGAAGGTGAATGGGAATCCAAACAGTTTGCCGGATCATCCCTTGAAGGCTTTGCCACAGAAGCGAACTGGACGGACTTCGGTGGTGCTGGTGGCGACATGACGGGCAAAGGCGCAGTGCTACTGGTCGATGAAATTGCACCATTATCAAACGGATACTATATTCTTCAAACGGCTATCAATGCCCTGACAGCTTACGAGACAGCAAATGAAACGGAATGCATCAAACCCGGTGTGGTTATCATCTACCGCACCGGAAAGGAAACATTCGAGTCCAAACAGTTGTGCGCGTCCCGTGCCGATTATAATGACTTGGCGGCATGGAACGACTTCGGTTCTGCCGCTGGGGGAACAGTCGAAACCGATTCCGAAATCATCAAGGACAGCGTGAACCCGGTAGCAGGTGGTGCGGTCTATGATGCCATGCCCGTCGACGTGGATGGCGAACAGGCGGAAGACGGAACGGTGCGTGTGTACATGAAGAACGCGGAAGGGTTTCCGCTGGGCGACGGTTTCACCTTTGCAGTCGGAACAGGTGGCGGTGGGGACGTTGCCGGGACAATCGTGT
>NZ_KV804312.1:3020-7571 GCF_001811315.1 Bacteroides sp. HMSC067B03
GTGGCGGTGGGGACGTTGCCGGGACAATCGTGTATATCTATCCGCAAAAGACCTCCCTGTATGCCGCACTCGGAACTGACGACCTGACAATTAGGCTTGCAATCCTGTCACGTACCGGATCGGGTGAAATGGTTTCATACAACAATATCGAAACCCTGCAACTGAAAGACAAGTCAACGGGGGAAACGCTTGAAACGTTCAACGTGAACCGGGAAAGTTCCCCGTCAGATACGGACTACACTTTTGTGATTCCCGTTAAAAGCTATTTCAGCGAAGCGATGAACCGCAAGTTTGTGGTCGTTGCCACCGATGACGGGGGAAACACCGCGCAGAAGACAATCAGCGTCACGGCTGTAAACCTGAAACTTTCCCGTGTATGGGCTTTGTACAAAACATTGCAGGAAGGTTCGGGACTCATCACCATGACGGACGTGTTCAAACTGTCCTCCGCCAATAAGTCAACCGTTACGGCACATATCAAAATAGGCGACGAATGGAAGCTGATCTCACAAACCAGCGTGGCTTCCACACGCTCACAGGACTTGCAAATCAACGTTTCGTCTTTGGGACTGAAACATGGTGCATATACTGTCAGGATTGTCGCACAGGACGTGGAATCGGGTGTATGGTCGAACTACCAGTTCTTTGATGTGATGATTGTCAACCCGTCAAGTCTTATGCCTGTCGTCGCGCTTGCGCATTCCGAAGAAACGGAAACGGCATGGTCAGTCAGGAAGTATGCAAACCTGAACATCGAAGTGGCGTGCTATGATCCCAGCCATGTCGCTACCGATGCCCATGTCGAAATACACAAGGTCGCGAAAGTTACCAATACCTCTACCGGAGACAACAGTGAAACCGATACGGTGCTGACTACCGTATCAGTAGGACGTAACAGTACATTCAACCTGTCCACCCGTGTCGACGGTTTTACGATTGCGGACAATATCAGGAACGTGCTGGGTATTTACGGCAAATGCGGAGCCGGAGAAAGCAATACGATCGAGTACTCCGTTAACAGTTCCGTCATAGACATCAATGGTGACTCCAGCTATATGATTTGTTTCAATCCGGCAGACAAGGACAATTCGGATCAGGACAAGTCATGGCTGTACGGACTTTATGAAATGAAGCAGACCGGATTCAACTATTCCACGAATGCCTTTGTCGCTGACAAGACCGAAGGAAAAGCGTTCAAGGTTTCGGATGATGCCACCGCATTGTGTACTTATCGTCCCTATAACCGTACCAATATTGAGCAGACCGGATCGACTACCATCATCAAGATAAAAACGCAGAACGCTGCCGATCCTGACGCGAACGTCGTGTCATGCTGGGACGAAGCAAACCAAATCGGGTGGCGTATCACTTCAAAATGCGTGTACTTCAAAGCACTCGGAACTGAACTGATTGAACGGTATTTCAAGCCGGGCGACATCTACGAGTTTGCCTTTGTCATTGAAAAGGCAAATGCGGAAGAGGACGGCAAAGGCTATATCAAGCTATATTGTGACGGTGACCTGATTGGCGCATCCAAATATACGGCAGGACAAAGCGCGATCAAACAGTCCGAACAAATCAGCTTCTCCGGAACAGCCGGGGAACTGTACATGTACCGCTTGCTTTCTTGGGAAAAGGAAATGGCGGACGAACAGATCAATGACGAGTTTGTAATCGGCAAGTCCGATACGGACGAAATGATCGCTTTGAACAGAAAGAACGATATCCTAACCGACAATAAAATCGACCTGAACAAAGCACTTGAAATGTGTGACTGTCTGGTGGAAATGCCGCACGGGGATTATAAACTTGAAACGCTTGACAACGTAACGGATACGTCCACCAAGATATATACAGACCTGTACCTGTTCTGCAAGGACAAAGGTATGAGCCTTATTATCGAGAACGTGGAAACGACCAATCAGGGAACGACATCCGCCTTCTATCCGACCTATAAAAACCGGAAATACAAGCTGAAAAAGGCAACTATCCGCGCAATGTATCCGGAACGGGCTCCGCAGGCTTTGCTCGACGCGATTGCAAACAAGAAAATCATTTTGCGTGGTGAGACTATTCCATTCGACAAGGTTTGTCTGAAGGTCAACTATGCATCACCCGACAAGGTAAACACCCCGATTTCCCGTATCAATAACGATATGCAGAAGGCTTTGGGCGAGGAATATATGACCCCAGCGCAGAACGCGTACTATGCGGATGAAAACAACACGCTGGACTTGCGTACAAGTATTGACGGTAACAGTGTGCTTGTCTTCAAGTCGGATACCGGAAATATCAATGACGCGTACTTTTGGTGTCGCGGTGACTGGAACATTGACAAGGGAAATCCACCGACTTTCGGCTTCAAGGATGTTCCCGGCTACAATGCCGACTGTTTGAGTTATGGCGACTTCACCGACCTTCCGGACGTGACGGAATCCTATTTCATGTCCCATGCTGACGACTACGATCAGGATACGATCTACATGCTTTCCAAATCGACGGACGCTTCGTACAAGTTCATGGAATACGTCGACGGGGCATGGAAGAACACTACCGGAACAATCTCTTTCAACGGCAAGAAAACGGTCGTTACCGGACGTGTCCTGAATCCGGTTGAATGTGTTGAAATGCTTGATTATGAAGGTATGTGCATCTTCGATGATATCGATAACTTCATGACCATGCAGTCGACGCACAGCAAGTGGGTGAAAGGCTTGTACGGTGCGGAACTGTCAACGGAAAGCCTTGTTCCCAAATGGACGATGTTCTTTGAATTCCGTACACCGGACGATGACGGCATGAACCTTGCCTATGCGCTTGGAAAGAAGACACCGTACCACTGGAAACAGTTCTGCGAATGGGTGTATTCATGTAACCCGAAGAACCGTATGGCAGGCGGCAAAATCAGTATCAACGGGGCACAGGTCAGCGATACGCTCGAAAACCGATACCGGAAGCTGGTTGAGGAAATGGACAAGTATTGCAGCGTGGCTTCTTTCCGCGCATACCTAGTCCGTATCCTGTATCATTCAGGCGTCGACCAGTTATCGAAAAACAGCATGTGGGCTTTGTACCTCTGCCCGGACGGTATTTACCGTTGGTACATGAACCACGATTATGATTCTGACAGTACGAACGGAAAGAATAATTCCGGTATCTTCAAACTTCCGTATAACGTGATGCTTGACAGCGTCATGGAGGGGGAAAACGTATTTGCCGGACGTATGAGCGTCGTTTGGCAAGGCATGTGGCGTTATGATCAGGTCGGACTTGCAGCGACCGCGGAGAAAATCCGCACATCGCGCCTTCCGGGTGGCGAGTCCGCTTTCTCCTACGAAGCTGTTCTGCGTGAATCGGAAGAAAAAGACCACCTCTTGATCCCTGCGATCGTCGCCTGCCGTGATTCCGTGGCGAAGTATATCACCAATCCGGGCGGTCAGGCGTTCAACGTGATCTCCGGTATGGGTATCCCTTACCGCCATTACTATGTGTCTGCCCGTTATGACTTCCTTGACGCTTATTTCGGTGTCAGCACGATCCTGAAGGCGGATAATATGTGCATGTTCCGCGCCATCGGTGAGGACATCAATATCGAAGTGACCGCAAGCGAGCAATGGAAATTGTGGGCGGGCTTCAATACGCCAGCCGCACAACAGGGGGCATGGGCGGAAGAAGACGGCTCAAAGGTGACATTCCATTTCGACGGTTCAAACTCATCGAGCGCGATCTATATCATCGGTGCATCGAAGATCAAATCTTTGGGTGATTTGAGCACTGTCAACATCGACGGTACACAGGCAAAGGACTTCACTACGTTGATCCGTGTCGAGGAACTGGTGTTCGGCAGCAAACGCGAAGGATATGCCAACAATAGCGTCACAGACCTCCCGCTTGGTGAGAAACCGTACATGAGACTCCTGAACGTTGAGAACTTCAAAAAGCTGGTATCTCTTGACCTGACCGGGGCAACACGCCTTTTGCGCCTGTTGGCATACGGCAGTTCCCTGCAGATCATCAATTTTGTAGGCGGTTGTCCGGTTCAATATGCGGAACTGCCGACCACCATGACACAGTTCAAGTTGATGAACCTCGATAAGTTGAGCTATAAGGGGCTGAACGCGGACACAGGCATTGTTGTTGAATCCATGCCGAACATCACTACACTGCGCGTGGAAAACTGCCCGCTTATCGACGTTGTAAAGATGATCCGCGACATAATCGATTCGCAGGAAGGTAATGTCGTATTCCGCCATATCCGTATCACAAACCGTGATTTCATCGGGAACGGTTCGGAAGTGCTGGAAATCCTGCAGCTCGGTATCGGGGGACTGGATGAAAACGGTAATCAGGTAGAGAAGCCCGTACTTACCGGGAACTATCTGCTGGATGAAGTCATCGAGAACTCGGATATAGAAGCGATCCGGAACGGCTTCGAAGGTCTGACCGTCAGCACCATAATCGACGCTTATATCAAGATCATCGACTGGTTTAATGCGGAAGCGTATGGCGGAGAACCCTATTATCCCGAAGTCACACTGGATAATGTGGGTG
>NZ_KV804313.1:0-5147 GCF_001811315.1 Bacteroides sp. HMSC067B03
CCTGTTTCAAAATCATTAACTGATAATTAAAATTGCGTAATGCCAGCTGATATTCTTTATAAGAAGTTTCCGTCCCTTCCTCACTGGAGATCAACGAAAAAAGATAAGGAGAAGCCGGATCTGTATTCATATACCTTTTTATTAGCTTCATAGCTTCCGGCACGAGTGTTACAGTCAGAAGTTTGCCAGTCTTTCTGCGACGGTAAGTGATTGCGTTTCCATCCATATCCTTTTTTTTCAAATAGGCAAGGTCTACAAATGGTATCCCACGAAGTAAAAACATTAAAAAGAAAAGGCCACGCGTGCGCTGTAAATCTTTGTTCTCCAGACATAATCGTTTCGGAAGTTCTTTCATCAGGCGTCCCATATCTTCCTTATCCAGTGCCCGCTTCCTGTCCGCACGTGTTCCTGTATAGACATACCGGAAATGATGAGGCACATAAGGCGCAATATGACGGTCGACTGCCCGGTTATACACTGCCCGCAACGTACGCATGTAGGTAGAAACGGTATTCCAACTACAATTTCTTCCCCGCAAATACGATTCGAAACTTTTAAGAAACTCCTGAGTAACTTTCCTGAAAGGAAGTTTATCACTTCCATGAAATGCAACCACAGCACTCAAACTACTCCTGTAAATATGAGCAGTGCCATAATTCCCACTTTCCCGTAGCCCATTGGCTACTTCCTTCATAAATGAAATTAAATTCCCCATCTTCTATTAATTTAAATAATACTTTAAAAGGCTTTTCTGAAGAAGTTTGTTCCCTTTTCCCATACTTCCTGAAAACAGTGCCTTTTCTTTCCATTTCCCAAAACTATGAATTACAAATATAACGATATAATTGTTCAGTATACCATAAAAAAACAGTTTTAGGAATACATAAAGAGATAACCGGACTAATCACTCTTAAAATAAAAATGGGACGTTCCCAGGGAAAAAGGGGAAATCAGGAACGTCCCTTGGGTATAGAGAGTTAGTAAAAGCCCGGTCTTTCACAAGTGCAGACCTTTTCTCTCTTCACTAAAATAAACTAAGGACATAGTGGGGAAAATCCTTAGTGGGAAACACGATTATAAACCTCTTCACAGAGATATATAACCGAAAAGTAGTCATATTCAATCACTACATATTGAAAATACAACAATTTTTCATGTGTTATATTCTACCTACTTTCTATTCGGCAATACAAATACTTACCCGGTTTTCTTCGGGTGTTTTGTATGGCTGAACAGTGTCACCTTTAGAATCAACAATCATCCTATCGGTGCTTATTCCTCTTGCCTTCAAAGCATCGGCAACGTTAACAGCCCTTTTCTCGGACAATGCTTTATTGATTCGCGCATTACCGGTATTCACATCAGCGTAACCGGTCACCTGTACTTTTGCTGATGGATTCTTCTGCAAGTATTCTGCCAATCTATCAATCTTTGGCTTTTGGTCATCTTGAATACGTGCCGAATTCAAAGCAAAAAAGATATCTTGTTTCATTGGCTGTACTGCTACCACTTCCTTCTTTGGCTGTGGCTGTTCTATCACAGGAGCAGGCTTCGGTTGTTCCACTACAACCGGTTCCGGTTCGTAATATACAGGCTTGGTTTCTTTATATCCTTTGCCGAACTTAATATTCAAGCCAACCAAAGCATTAAACTGCCAGTCGGAGTTTCCTGCTTTCTTGGAATTAAACTTATCAGAAAGAATATTTGCATTACCTTCAATATTGATAGCCAAACGATCATTCAGACGTAAATTGCATCCTAAGCCCAGACGTCCGGCCACAAGAAACTTTCCTTCCGTCCAAAGATAATCCATTTTGTAACCGTTTGCATCAATTGCAACCGCTTCATCATTATCAAAACCACGATTAAGACCTATACCTGCAAAAACATAGCCATTGAATACCCGTTTGGGGTTGAAGCCACAAAACAACGTACTCAAGTCTGATATAATATCAGCATTGCCTTGCAAATATTTATACTGGTAGTCTTGTTGTGGAGTAACCCAACGACCTTTCGCCTGCCATCCGCTGCCTCCTACCCGTGCACTCCACGCAGGGGCAAACTGATAACCGATATTAACAGCAGCAGCCGGAGAAATAAGATCAAAAAACTTAGCTTCTCCAACTGTATGGGCAGCACCTGCCTGCACTTGCATAAACCAATGAGGTTTAAATTCTATTTTACCTTCCTCTTTGATTTTCTGTTCCTGCGCAAAAGATACTGTTCCACCTAAAGCTAAGACAAATGCAGTCAACCACAGTTTCTTTCTATTCATACTTATCTCTTTTCTTTTAAAGAGAGAGCATCCCTGCTGAATCAAAAGGGATGCTCTCAGTTTAGAGTTATTCATAAGTCCGGGTTTTCACCCCAACGAGATTATTCTCTGTTTTGAACTACTGTTACTGTCTCTTTTTAAGCGGAGCATCAACTTTGCATTGACTTGTTGCACCCCATTTATCCAGAACAGACAAAGTAACATAACTATCAGTTGCCGCTACATCATTCTTGATGTCAGTTACACTCGTTTTCAAAGCAATTGTAACCTTGTCACCTGCCTTAATTTCAACAGGTTCGGTACCTTCGTACAGAACTCCCGTTCCTACTACTTGAATTGTCATATATCCGGCAGCAACCTCACTTAATGCCACTGTGTATTTGCTGACTCTGGTTTCAGTAGCCCAATTGATATAAGTATTACCACTCATATTTACATCTTGCCACTTAATATCAGTATTGTTCATTGTAAAGTCAAAGCTCTTCTTATCCAAAGACAGAGACTTGCCAGTAATACCCTTCTGCTTACCTTCTTTGATCGGTGACTTAATAGTCAAATTGTAAGTATAGCTATAAGTAGCCAAACGTTCATTGTTAAACGGATGATAAGTAGAGACAAACTTACGTGCAGAGTATGCACCTGCATTATCTTCGTCAGCTACGCCGTCAGCTTCTTTAACATCCTTCATTGGGTCTACACTTATCGCATCTGTTGCACCAGTCAACCATGCAGCAGCTTTCACACCATTGAATGTAGGTACTGTTTCTTCAAATGTGATACATTGAGCATCCGCTGCAGATACACTGAATAGTTTATTCAGGTTATACAGGATCTTATCACCAGCACCATTCAATTCACCAAAAGCAGTAGCTTCAGTCTTAGTAGCATCGAAATATGCTGATAACGGTTCAAACTTAAAGATTGCATCATTATCTTGTTTAACTACAACTTTAAACTTAGTAGAATATACAACCTTATTGTTATCCTTCGTATCTACAATATTCAATGTTACATCGTGAGATGTTGCAGCTACCTTAGCAGGGTTAAAGCGAGCTACCACGCTAAACGTTATACCCTTAGCATAATCATCTACAGTATTAATTGTGATAGGTTCACCATCAATATCAGCAGCATGCAGTTCGAATTGGATGCTCTTATCAGCAAAATTATATTCCCAATCTTTACCATTGACACGGATCTTACCGTCAGTATAAGCTATTTCTTTGAGCTGAATATTATAACGGCCTTGTCTGAGCAAGTCTTTCATAGCTGTCACATCAGAAGAAGTCCATTGGTTCTTCACATCCGGTGTGATAGTCCATTCCATGTCAGCTACAGTTACATCAACTACAATGTTCTTGAAATCAATATTCATGGTAGTAGTTGCCGTTGTTCCATCTGTTTTCAGATAATGAATAGTCACAGGCATTCTTCCTTCTTTTTCTGCATAAATTGTTCTGGCATCCGCATCAAGTTTGACACCTAATAATTCTGCAGTATTTCTATCAGCACCTTCAATAGTATAATAGAAATCAACAGCTGCATTCATTCTGTCCCCAACCAGTTCATCCAAACTATGTACCGTACGATAAACAGCATCTACACTAGGACCAGTACATGACATTGCCTGCATTTTAGCCGTCACTTTTACAGCATAGTCTGATATAATTTCATTTCCAAAAGCATCTTTTGTTGTTAAAGCATATGCAATATCATTGCTGCCTGGAAGATCACTGTAAGCTACTCCGTCAGCAACAGCAATACTTAAATCGAACACACCCTTATTAGGTGTTTTATCTGCACGAGTTAACGGTTTTTCGCTTACGTTCTGAGCAACTTCAGCGATTGTATAGTTTGTATTGCCTTTAGAATCTGTCAAATCAAGAGAATATGCACTAAGATCAAGATCTACCGGATTAATTAATGCATTAATTGTAGCTCCTTTAGAAGTCAATAAATCACCGGCAATATATTTTTTTCCGTTGAATTCAAAATCTTTGGGAACACGTCCATAATACATATTAACAGTAGTAGCAGTAGTCGGGGTCTCTATTTTATTACCAATAAGCGTTACTACTTTCATGCTTGAAATTTTGTCAGCAGACGGCAAAATAACAGTCTGGTCAGTATATGAACCATCCGCATTCTGAGCTCCTACGTGAAGTACCCAATTCGGGCGGTCTGTTCCTTTTACAATATATACACTTGTCTGTGCGTAAGCTCCTTGTACAAGTTTACCATTACCACCTTCTGCAGTTGCATCCCAAAAGTACCAATATCCATCTTCACCGATAAAAGGCGATTGTCCGTCTTTACCATCCTTTCCATTTTCTCCTTTTGCAAACCATCCGGTAGGTTCGTTATCGATCAGCCATTCGCCGGTTTTCTCATCAATAGTAACTTTTGAGCCTGGAGCGCCATCAGCACCTGCTGCTCCCGGAGTACCAGCCGCACCTGTATCTCCTTTGTCTCCCTTATCTCCCTTGTCACCTTTGGCACCACTTACGATTTCATAAGATTTTTCATCGTTAAATGTAATCTTGAATCCCCCTGCAATAGATTCCACATTTGTAACCCACTTACCACTATCTACAAACTTCTGCAAACTTTCGATACTAGCTTTGTTTGCGTCAATCTGAGTTTGCAGATTGTCTATGTCATCATCGTAGTCCTTACAGCCTACGTAGGTGACAGTTGAAAGCGCTAATGCTCCGAAAAACATCACTCTAATAAATTTTTTCTTCATAACTACTTAAAAATTACATTAATAATATATTATTAAACACTAAGTTTCAATAACACCTTCCCGTTACTTTGTAGGTAACAGGAAAGCATGTTTTTCCACCCCGACAGAGGTGTCTGCGGGCTACAT
>NZ_KV804314.1:0-4602 GCF_001811315.1 Bacteroides sp. HMSC067B03
ACTATTATAAATCAAAAGTACAGAAAAAGGGTCGATTAATGAAACTTTTAAATTTAAGAATATGAGTTATTCACAATTTATCATGGCTGTATTTGCCATTTATGTAGTTTACTACGCTGCAAACATCCTGTATGATGCTTTCCTAAAGCAAAGCAAAACCAATACAGGTGAAGAAGAAGAAATTATTTCAATAGGAGAGGAAGAAGAAATACCTCACAAAGTTGTAGATGAAGATTTTGAAACAGGCTCATACGAAAAAGAGGATGAAAAAAAAGAATCTGAACAAAATTATGTATCTGTAAATGAATCTATTGAAATGGATGTTGAAACACAAGGTATTCCAATGGAACAACTTCTTGCTAAAGGGAAAAGTATGTTTTCACACGTAAATTTTAATAAATAAACAACCAAATTTTATTCAAATGAAAAAGTTTTTTTCAAAAATCGCTCAAAGAGCATTCGCTTTAGCCATTAGCACAATGGTAGTAACTAACACTTTTGCACAAGGTGCTGCCGGAATTGATGCAGCCAGTTCTGAACTTGCAACCTACATGGACCCCCTAGGAAACATGATGATGATACTAGGAGGTCTAGTAGGATTAGTTGGAGCAGTGCGAGTTTATTTAAAATGGAACTCTGGTGACCAAGATGTACAAAAGGCTGTTATGGGCTGGATGGGGTCATGTATCTTTCTAGTTGTATCAGGTGTTGTCGTAAAAGCATTCTTCGGAATCTAATATGTCGAAAGAGTATCCAAGTTACAATGTGTATAAGGGGCTGCAAAAGCCCCTTATTTTCAAAGGATTTAAAGGCAAGTTCATATATATCGGTGGAGCTTGTATTATTAGTGCTTTACTTTTATGTGCTATTGTTTCTACTCTGGCTTCTTTTATGTGGGGAGGTATAACTCTTGTAATAGTTATGTTTGGAGGGTTAGGAATAACATCGCAATTACAAAGAAAAGGGCTTCACAGGAAAGATAAACGAAAAGGCATATATATAGTATCACGCACTTTTGTAAGAGATAGAAAAAAATAAAGCTTATGAAAAAGAAAAGTGAATTTGAAGCTCCTTATATTGGTATTGAAACAATAGACAATACTCCTATATTCTATAACCGAAGGGGCGACTATTCTGTTATCATTAAATGTGAAAATCCTATAATACAGTATTCAGCAGATATGGATGCTTACTATGATTTTCACCACTTATTTACTAATATCCTCAAAGTATTAGGAACCGGATATACAATACAAAAACAGGATATTCTATGTAAAAAATCATTTTTACCACCCCAGAATAGGAAGAACGACTATTTATCAAATCGTTATTTTGAACATTTTAAGGGACGAATATATACTGATATTTCTACTTATCTTGTTATTACAGGAGAAGTAGAAAGGTCTAAATTCTTTTCTTTTGACCCCCGAAGGTTTGATACTTTTATTAGAAACATCACAAAAGTATTAGGACTATTCGCTAACAGAGGAATAAGGGCTAAACTATTAAATGAAAATGAAATAGAAATATATATAAAAAGATTTCTATCTATCAATTTCAATCAGCAAACAGTAAGCCTAAAAAACATCAAAGCGAGAGAAGAAAATCTTATAATAGGAGAAAAAAACGTACAGTGCATTTCTCTTGTAGATATTGACGAAGTTAATTTCCCTTCTGTTATAAAACCATATAAAGAGGTCAATATTGGGCTAAGGTTTCCTGTTGACTTACTTTCTTTTTTGCATGAGACGCCAAGTATAGACACAATTATCTATAATCAAGTAATAAATATTCCAGACCAACGAAACGAAGCAAACAAATTAGAAGGCAAAAAGAAAAAACATAAAGGAATGCCTGACCCTGCAAATGATTTATGTGTAGAAGATATAGAACGAGTGCAGTCGGATATTGCCAGAGAAGGGCAAATGCTTGTATATGCACATTATAATATCATTCTTGCTGGTCTTGATGATATTAGTAAGGCTGTCAACTATGTTGAAACATCTCTTTTTGATTGTGGTATTATTGTGAATAAACAATGTTTCAACCAATTAGAATTATTTGAATGTGCACTGCCGGGAAACGCAATCAACCTAAACAGTTATGACAAATTTCTAACAACTTCCGATGCTGCAATTTGTCTTTTATTCAAAGAAAAATTACAAGTAACAGAAAACAGTCCTTTTCTTACTTATTTTACTGACAGACAAGGATTGCCTGTTGGAATAGATATGTCCGGAAAAGAAGGTGAGAAAAAATATACAAATAACTCTAACTTCTTTGTTTTAGGTCCAAGTGGTTCTGGTAAGTCTTTCTATGTCAACTCCAAAGTAAGACAATGGGTTTTAGATAATACTGATATTGTATTGGTAGATACAGGGCATAGTTATTCAGGAATGTGCGAATACTATCATGGCAAATACATTACTTATTCTGAAAGCAAGCCAATATCTATGAATCCTTTCCGAATTACTGAAGAAGAGTATAATGTAGAAAAGAAAAACTTTCTTAAATCATTAATTTTCCTGATATGGAAAGGTGCAAATGGTGAGGTCAAAAAGCAAGAAGAAGAAATTATGGATATTACCATAGAAAAATACTATTCTTTCTACTTTCATCCTTTTAATGGTTATTCAGATGCGGAAAAAGAAGCCATACGTGAAAATTTACTACTCGAATTTCAAGTCAATGAAGAAGAATTTGAAAACGAAAGGGAAAAAGAAGAACGCAAGATACTTTCCGAAAAAATAGAGAAATTACAGCAACTAGTAGAAAAAGGAGAAGGCGGAGAAAAAACCAACGCAGAAAAAGCGATACAAAACATTCTCATCGAAAAAGGATTTACACGCCAAGAGCTTGATAATCCTGAAACTAGATTACTTTCTATAATAGAAAGACGAATCCAGAAGAAAGAAGATATATTGAAAGAAATAAAAGTTGAAAGCCTATCTTTTAACTCATTCTACGAATTTTCCCTACGCATTATACCTATCATTTGCAAAGAGAACAAAATTGATTTTGATATTACTAACTATAAGTTTCTATTAAAAAAATTCTATAAAGGAGGACAGTTAGAAAAAACTCTTAATGAGGATTTTGATACTTCCCTTTTTGAAGAACCCTTTATAGTTTTTGAAATTGATGCAATTAAAGATGACCCTGAATTATTTCCAATAGTAACCTTAATTATTATGGACGTTTTTATTCAAAAAATGAGATTAAAAAAGAACAGAAAGGCATTAATAATTGAAGAAGCATGGAAAGCCATAGCTAGCCCTATGATGGCTGGCTATATACTCTATTTGTATAAAACGGTTCGTAAATTTTGGGGTATGGCAATGGTTGTTACTCAAGAACTGGAAGACATAATTAGTAATCCTGTAGTCAAAAACTCTATAATCAGCAACTCCGATATTATATGCCTATTAGACCAAAGTAAATTTATAGACAAATATCAAGAAATAGCAAATCTTTTATCCCTAACGGAAGTAAATCAAAAGCAAATATTTACCATAAATCAACTTCCCAATAAAGAAAACCGTAATCGGTTTAATGAAGTATTTATAAAAAGAGGAAACTATGGAAATGTATTTGGAGTAGAGGTTTCTCTGCACGAATATTTCACATTTACTACAGAACGAATAGAAAAAGATGCTGTTGGATATTATCATATCATTTATGATAGTTTCCAAACAGGATTGGATAATTTTATAATAGACCTAAAATCTTCCAAATTAAAAAATACGGATTGGGTTTTACAAGTCAATAAGGTACTAGGGTATCACTCCGATGAAGGAAGCCTAAAAGATATACTTAACATCATAGGAGAACAACCATTATATAAGTATATCCTAGACAAATACAAAAGGATTACAAACCGTTAAAGATAATATCATGAAGAAAATCCTATTTATTTTAGTGGTAGCATCTACTTTAACCCAAGTTGCATATTCACAAAAGGCAGTCTTGGATATAACCTGTATGGAAACACTTATAGCTAATCATAAGGTGCAACATACTTCTTTCTCTAAAGTGAAAGAGAATGAAGCTCAAATAAGCCTTATACAAAAGCAAATCAGTGAAAAAATGGTTCAGATTGAATTTTTCCAAAGCAAATTTTATAATAGCCTAAAATCTGTAGAAGCCATCATAAAAACAGGAAAAGATATTATCTACTGTACTGATATTGCAGCAGATATTGGTAAATATCAAAAACAAATGGTTGAACTTGCTGTAGGTGACCCGGCTTTATTATTGGTGTCAGCAAAAACAGAGCTAGAATTAGTTAATCGTACTGCGGATTTGACACAATACATTTATCAGGTCGCTATTGTCGGGACAGATGTAAACCTTATGGACAATAAGCAAAGAATAGACTTGCTTAAGTATGTTATTAATGAACTAAGAAACATGAGAGGTATAGCATACGCTGTATGCCGACAGATGAAAACAGCAAAAAGAAATGGAGTATTACAAACATTAGCTCCGGGAGTGTTTAAATACAAAGATAATCGTTCAAAATTAGTTGATGATTTATTACAGAATTATAAAGTAAAACCTAAAAGATAATATGAAAAGAGTGCTTTTATTTTTTTCCCTAAT
>NZ_KV804315.1:0-6631 GCF_001811315.1 Bacteroides sp. HMSC067B03
TGAAAAGAGTGCTTTTATTTTTTTCCCTAATGTTGATTATTGGTACTTCTAATGTCTATTCCCAAATGCCTGTAAAGGATAAAGGGAAATGGAGCGTACTTAATAATATGGAATTTATGGATAGAGTACGACTACAACCAGAATGGTATCACTACTGGATATGGTATAAAAAGGTTTTGGGTATTAAAATTCCTTTGCCGGGCTTAGGGTTACACGACAAATACGGAAAGGAAGATAGACGTAATTTCCAGTTACAAGAAATTCCCATGATGGCAGCCGTAGAGTACAATAAATCAGAAACAGAAAAAGAAGGGTATAATGTCGATACCATATATAGACAGGAACTCTTCAAATTTGGAGATAAAGAAATTGATTATCAATATACTTTAACTAAAAATCGCAGAAATGATATTCTTAATGATATAAATAAAAAACTTGTCGAATATTCTTCTAATGGCGGTAATAAAGAACACGTTGAAGTTATAACTGATGAAGTTACTAGAATCAAAAAGAACATAGATATAATCCATGATTCACATATGAGTAACTCTAAAAAGAGAGAAGCCTATTTAGGTTTTGATAAAGAACTAATAGAAGTTCTTTCATTAATAACAAGATTGAATAATATAAATAAAACAATAATGAGCCATGAATGAGTTAATAGATAAATTCTTATTTGAATTATTTGATGGACTAAGAGATAAAACAACTGTTCTGTTCGGAGAATTTATTGCGGATGCGCAAGCATTGGCAGCAATCTTTATGTTATTATATTTTGGAGTAGAAAGCTTCAAAATGATGAGTGGAGATAAAAAATTAGAGATTATCCCATTATTGCGTCCATTCGCACTGGGATTGGTTCTTATGTTCTGGATTCCCTTTATTAATCTAATCAGTTATCCCGGAGAATTATTAACAGCACAAAGCAAGGCTATGTTTACGAACCAGATAGACGAAGTAGAATTACTTTCTCGTAATAGATATGCACTCATTGATAGCGTAGCAGTAGAGTTATTACATACTTCATTAGAAGTTGAAAGAGCCGAAAATGAAGTTAAGGATAAGAAATGGTATGATTTTAGTATAGACTTTTCAGCTATTGGAGACAAGATAGCTGGATTATATGTATATGTAGTCGCTAAGGTTAAAATGATAATGTTTAATATCATTGAATTTATTGTCGTTACTTTTTGGCAAGTATGTACCTATTTTGTCTTTTTCCTACAAATCATATTCACAGGAATATTAGTTATTCTTGGTCCACTAGCTTTTGCATTCTCTGTTTTACCTGCATTTCGGGATGCTTATATACAATGGATAGCTCGTTTTGTCAGTGTTAGTTTATATTCATGTATTGCATATATAGTATTATCAATTTCTTTAGTAGTAATGCAATATGGGATAGAAAGAGAAATTGAAATTTTAGAATATGCGCTTAGAAATGAAGCTGCATTTGTCATGTATGTCGGAATGACCTCTGGAGGTGTCAATAGCTTCCTTCTTACAGCATTACTTGGAGCATTTGCCATGCTTACAATACCTTTTGTTTCTACATGGATTGTAAGTACAACTGGAGTAGGGCAAGCAGTAGGAGGCATGGTTGGAGGAGCAGCCATCGCAACCAAAGCTGTAGCAGCTCCGGCTACAGGTGGAGCCAGTGCAGCTATGTAAAAAGATTCATTAAATTTTAAATTCACATAATCATGATTATTAAAAACTTAGAAAATAAAATCAAATTAGCCGGAATTTTATCCATTGGCTGTTTTGCAACTAGTATAGTTATTTCAGGTATGGTACTAGCCTTTTGTTTCTCTTTAGTGAAAGCTGAAAGAAAAAAAATATATGTTTTGGATAATGATGTCCCTGTACTAGTGAAACAAACTGGTACAGAAGTCAACTTGGAAGTCGAATGTAAAAGCCACATAAATCTATTCCACACTTTATTTTTCACATTACCACCAGACGATGAATTTATAAAATACAACATGGAAAAAGCCATGTATCTAATTGATGATAGCGGATTAAAACAATATAATAATTTAAAAGAAAAAGGATATTTCAACACCATATTAGCGAGTTCTGCAACAGTAACAATTATGACAGATAGTATCAAGGTGGACATGAACAACCTATCTTTTGAATACTATGGCATCCAACGTATAGAGCGAGAAACTTCTATTCTAAAAAGGCAACTTGTAACTACAGGGAAATTAAGACAAATTCCACGTACTGAAAATAATCCTCATGGACTTATTATCACAGATTGGAAAACGATACTCAACAAAGACCTAGATTATAAAGTAAAAAAGAATTTCTAATGAAACTGTTTAAACATAAAAAGAATGATAGAAAAGAAAGTATCAAGACTAAAGCCGAACAAGCTACAGTTGTTCTTCTTACTAAAATATTTCAAAAGTTCGGAGTTAATAACGCTTGTGAACGCTTATTAGCGTGGGCTGCCATACACCGTAAAGCCATGTTTGGAATTACGATTTCATTCCTTTCTTTCGTCACAATTCTATCATTAGTAATGCGTCCAGAAAGAAAGCCAATGCAAGTCTTCAATGAAGAAAAAAGCAAAGTACAAATTAACATTGATAGTAACCTACAAAAAAAACAAGTAGGAGTTCACGACTTGTTAGAAGTGATTAAAATGCAAAATGAAATTAATGAGCTAAGAAAAAATGGGAAATTAACTCCAGAAGACACAGTACGAATAAAAGATTTATACAATAAATTAAATAAATAGCGTATGAAACAGATTGATATTAAAAAGCCTAAGTACATCATTCCGATACTCATTCTACCTTTTATTCTAGGGATAGGATGGCTAGTTAAGGATATGATAAACTCTGCCCCAGCAGAAGAAACTACATTAGTAGAAACGGAAGAATTAAATCTTGATATTCCTGATGCTAATTTAGAAAAAAGAGAGATAAAAAGTAAATTTGAATCACTCAAAGGAGCTTTCAATAAATCTTCTGATTATTCATCAATACAAACCATAGATAAAGAAGAAGAAGTTAGCGAAATTGAAAGTTCTGGTTCTCTTTACTCCAATGATGAAATAAGGCAAATTGACAGTTTAAATCAAGCTTCTAGAATCCGGGAAAAGGAATTGGAACAACAAATAAAAGGATTTCCTACTATAGATGAATCAAGTCAAATAGAAACTAGAAAAGCTCCTGAAAAATCCAAGATGCAAGAAGAAATGGAGCTTTTTAAAATGCAAATGGCTTATATAGATTCATTGCAAAATCCACGTCCTAGAACACCTCAAAAAAAACAGGATGAAAAGCCAAAAGAAATGGCTATAGAAGTTGTAAAAGCGAAAAATCCCGCAGAAGTATATTTTAATACTGTAGGGAAAGAACAAAAAACTTCACTAATCACAGCTATATTAGATGAAACTCTAAAAGTAACAGATGGTAGCCGAGTACGCATACGGCTTCTAGATGATATAATGATTAATGATGCTCTTTTAACTAAAGGTACTTACCTATATGGGAATGTATCTGGCTTTAAAGCCCAAAGAGTACACATTAATATTTCCTCTATAATGGTTGATGGCAAACAAATGAAAGTAGATTTATCCGTATATGATAATGACGGACAAGAAGGTTTCTTTGTTCCTTCATCAGCTTTTAGAGATTTGAGTAAAGATGTTGGAGCGCAAATAGGAAGCCAAACTATACAAATGAACAGCCAATCAGAAGGAGTAGAACAATTCGCTTTAGGTGCTTTACAAGATGCTTACCGTAGTACAACCCAAGCTCTTTCCAAAAACATCAAAAAAAACAAAGCCAAATTAAAATATAACACACAAGTTTTTTTAGTAAACAACAAAGATAAAGAACAATAATATGAGAAAGATTTTTATTGCATTATGCACAATGATTTCTGTTATTACAGGAAATGCACAGAACACCCCTATTGGAGAAAACATCGAGCTTGCAGGTGAAAACCCAGAAGAACTAAAGGTTATATACGTCAACAAAGATGTTTCAACGCATTTTATAGCTATGGAAGATATAAAATATGTTGATATATCAGTCAATGATATTGTTGGCGATATTCCTACTGGTAACTCTCTTAGAATAAAACCCACAAAAGAAGGAGCTAGTGGAGTTATCACCATTGTTACAGAAAGATTTTTCGTACAATATATGCTAGTATATAGTAGCGATTTAGCAAAAGCATACACTCGCTTTAATATCCCTTATGCTGATTTACGTAGCTATATGAATCCAGAAGTGAACTTAACCAAAGCACAAATGTATGATTACGCACATAGAATGTTTATTTCAAAAAATAAATTCTATGATGTTTCCAGTAAAAGTAACCTAATGAAAATTGTACTAAACAATATCTACACATTAGATAAGTATTTCTTTATTGATATTTCTATGATTAATAAAACAAAAATACGATATGATATAGACCAAATACGCTTCAAAATAGAAGATAAAAAACAAACAAAGGCTACTAATTTTCAATCTATAGAAATACTTCCATTGATGCAAGTTAATAAGAATCTTGTTTTCAAGAAGAACTATCGAAATATTTTTGTCTTTGAAAAATTTACTTTCCCAGACGAAAAAGTTCTTACCATAGAAATATCTGAAAAACAGATTTCAGGACGTACTATAACATTAAGAATTGATTATGCAGACATTCTTCATGCAGATGCTTTTACTGAATAAAATTTTACGATTATGAAAAGAATAGCATTTCTTGTTATCACCTTATTTTTTTTCCTAAAGTCAATGGCTGGTGATGGTGATAAGTTTTTTAATATTTCAGGAGGTTGGCAATGGAAAAATACCGTCAATGCAGTTGTAGGGCTGGAGTTTGAAGGTAAATATCACAATGCTTATGAACTATATATTGATTTAGCTACAGCATATGATAAATGCCCGGTATGTAATAAGGTATGCTCTGATAGTTTCTGGAGCTATAAAACATTCGGCATAGGTGCAGCATATAAACCTACAATCTCACGAGGCAAAAACAGTAATTTAAGATGGAGGTTTGGAGCTGATTTAGGAGCTAACAGAAAAGGGTTTCAGGCTTCCATTGATATAGGTTTAGAATATAGCTATTCATTTAGAAATGGAATGCAAGTTTTTGTAATGCAAAAAAATGATTTTGTATTTTGGACACGTGACCATTTCCGAAATGGATTATTAGTAGGTGTCAAATTTCCAATAAATAAATAAGTATGAAAAAAATATATATAATTCTATTATCCATTATAGGGGTAATATCATCATGTACAAAACACGAAGATATTATAGACACATCATTACAGCCGGGTAGTATCTTATGTAGTGATGGAAGTATAGTGCATCCCTCGCTTTTTTCACCCAGTGAAAAAGAAGCCATTGGAGTTGTATTTTGGTGTAATGATGGGAATAATCCAAATATAAAAGAAACCGCTTATGCCGTTTCATTAGAAGATTTAGAAGAAAATCCTTTAATAGACACAGACGAGGATATAGCTAATGTTTCGGAAGATGAAAACAGCTTTGATGGAGCAGCTAATACTGCCGCAATAATGAACTTTGCTATAAAGGATAGTTTAGCTTATCCAGCAGCTCAAAAAGCTATAGAATATGCGCCAAAAGGTGTTACAGGTTGGTTTATTGGCTCTATCGCACAAAACAAAGCAATCTCTAATAATCTTGAAAAGGTATATTCTTCTTTCTCAATCATTGGAGGAACGCACTTTGATGGTTGGTACTGGAGTTCTACAGAAGATGGAGCAGGAAAAGATACTCCTAAAGTGTTTGCACTAATTTCTTCATTAACAAAAGGAAGAGCAACCAGTACAAGCAAAAGAAATTCATTTAAAATCAGACCTATTATAGCAATAAGATAATCATGAAAAAGAAAATAATTATACTAGCAGCCTTCGTTATTACATTTTTTACCGCATGTACTTCAACGCATATGATAACTTTCAGTAACGCTGAACTAAGCGACAAAGAAAAAGACATGATAGAAAATAATAGCAACTATTCAACCGCTTCAATAGTTGGTGGAAGTGCAAAATTAGTTAAGGAAGAAAGAGATAAAGCTATCCAAGAAAAGATAGAAGCTAGAAGAAATAAACTAAAAGCTATTGATGGCTTATCAATCTCCAGCTATAAGGATAAAAATGGAAAAGAACAATTTAAAGCAACAGCTCAAAGTGAAATCTTATTCAAATTTGATTCATATGAATTAAATGAAGAAGCTCAAAAAATGCTTTCTAACCTATGTAATATCATTACTGAAATACCCAATACTAAGATTAAAATAATTGGGCATACAGACAATATAGGAGAAAAACAATACAATATCATACTTTCTAAAAATAGAGCAGCAGCAGTAGGGAATTACCTTAGAACCGCTGGTATAGAAACAAACAACATAACAGAAGATGGGAAAGGATATAGCGAACCCATTGCAGACAATACAAGTGAAGCTGGGCGTGCTAAAAATAGGAGAGTAGAAATATTTATCACAAATGATGAATATTAAAAAGAGAGATTGCTATTAATAAAGACCGGGAGGTAAAACTCTCGGTCTTTGTTTTATAATCTGAAAAGAAATTGATACCGAATTTTCATTCCTGGCACACCCTGTA
>NZ_KV804316.1:0-1425 GCF_001811315.1 Bacteroides sp. HMSC067B03
TTTAATCCTGCTATTGTTCATTTTTCTACCATAATGTTCGGCGGATAAACCACCTTACCTTAAAAGTTTCATCTGCTTGTTAGCAACCGCTTTTACCATTCATGAAAATTATCTTCTATATATTGTTCTAACGATAAAGCGATGATTTCTCTTTCGGCGTCACTATCATGATAGTATATTTCAATCTCCCCTTTAGAATTTATCATTATGGGATTGCCAGAACCATCATCTGAAATCACATAAGTGTCTGTAACTTCAGGATGAACTTCTCTTAATGATTTAGTTTCATCGACCACATTTTCATTGCCGTCTAAAGCATTAATCATCATTCCAGCGTAGGCTGTTCCGAAACTTTTGATAAAGTCTATATAGTCAGAACTAAATTTTACACCTAATTCTTGTTCCGCGCATAATATCTGGTCATCAGATGCTGGTGTCCCAATCATATCATGTGCCGTTAGAAATCTTCTCAATCGTTCTATAAGTTCCTTTTTCATTTTTATTTCTCGGTTGCTAATGTCCGGCAGCGTTCCGCTTATTCAGTCGGTCTGCTGTTTGTTATCAACTTATATTTTGTCTGACAACACCATGTTCATAAGCCAAACTATCACATTCTTTTTGCATATTGGTCAGAACATCTTCGACCACTTTTAAGGAAACTTCTTGTGGTACATTTATGGATACGAATGAAGGGAGATTAGAAATCTCTACCTTGCATCCCATATCAAGTAGTTTGTCTCTGACCATCTGCATACGTTTATCGTTAAAATGTACCCTCAATGTGCTATTTCCAGAGGGATTCACTATGGATTGAAAATGATATTCGCCATCTTCTTCTGTAACACATATCTCATCCCCCAAACTGATTCCATAGGTATAGAATGGCACATTATCGACAATATAAGTATCATTACTTGCCTTTTTGCACCACAAACCTTCAATAGAAAATGGTGGATAGCCATCTTCATCTTGTTCCAAGTGAAATAGCACTTTTATATGTTTGTCTTTTTTCATTTTATTCATTAATAAGTTGATAATGTTCTGTGGATAATCGACCTTTATAGGAGATTAATCCGCTTGTTAGTTGCATATTTATAATCTCGATAAAAGGATATTTAGCTCCTTTATTTCCTGCCTTTCATCATCATATACCAAAGCATTTCTATATGAATGATTGCTTGTACATATCGTTCCTATCTTGGGAATTTCTTGTATGTCAGAGTTGGATATTAATAATCCATTCAAGATACATTTACCTATATATGCGGAATGTTCCTTGAATAAGGGAATTTGTTGCAATCGTTGGATTATTGCATTAAGTGCTATGTCTTTTTCTTGTTCCCTGATTGCAGACAAAGGTAAGAGTAAATGGAACAGTACATCTCCATATTTCTCTTTTGTAATCCTCATTAATTCCGAATATGT
>NZ_KV804317.1:0-21538 GCF_001811315.1 Bacteroides sp. HMSC067B03
TTTGGTTCCGTAATATCCGCGTGAAGGTTCTGGACTGATCGCAGTAATCCATGAGGCTAGCCAAAAAGATAGAATTTACATCCCCCTCTTCTACAGATCTATCTGTATCAAAAGTAAGACAAGTCTTGAATCTTTTTAGCTAGCCTTATAATTAGACCTTTCTGATATCTATAAACATGAAAATCCAAATTAATTTATATGCATTAGCTCCTCTTCCAATTGTTCCATTTGGGATTTCAGTATAGAATAAAGAAGACAGAAAAGACGCAGCTATCCAAATTTATTCTGTTAGAAATATATCCAATAAAATCACATGACGAAAATTATGAATGTGATGCTGCCTATATTTCTCTTCTGAAGAATTCAGCAAGCCGTCAAATACAATGATATATACTGCGCTTATAATATGAGATAAGCAAACGCTGTAAGCAATAAAATATTTATTGTTCAGCTACATTTTAACCATTTAATTAATTTATATTTATGAAAAAGCACCTAATAACAGTACTTGCCTGCTGTTTACTCCTCATCGGTTGCAAAGATGATAAGGTTGATCCCGATCAGTACGATCCATCTCAACCGGTAGTATTTACAGATTTTAATCCTAAAGAGGGAGGTATGCGAACCCGCCTGTACATTGAAGGCAGTAACTTTGGAAGTGACCCTACCAAAATTCATATCACGATCGGTGGAGAAAAAACGAAAACCATCGGAGCTGATGGAAAAAACATTTATTGCATGGTTCCTTCCAAGGCTTTTGATGGAATAATCAATGTTCGCATAGATGGACCGGATGGCAAACCGATTGCAGAACATACATTTGAAGAAGAATTCAAGTACACTCCTGCAACGGTTGTAGGCACCTTGCTACGTAAAGTAGATGAGGATAATAATTCCGCATTTCAAGAGGGTTCGTTCGATGAAGGAGCTTCTATTCCTTCCAATGATTGCATGGTGTTCGATCCCAAGTACAAAGACGGAGACAACCGGTTACTTTTTTCTTCAAACCATTCTGACGGTCTCCATCTAATAGACCTGACAGAGCGGACTGTAAAACGTCTCTTTCCAAGAACAGGATATAGCACAATGTATTCTTTCACATTCAGCGCTGACGGAGACACGTTGCTGTTTACCGATGACCACGGTCAGGACAACACTACCCGGGCAAATATCTATTATTCTCTCCGTCGTGAGAATTTTCGACGAATTCGTCCTTACAACTATGGCAGGACAGCATATAGCTTAGTGTATATGGATGACGGAACCATCTTTTACACCACCTGGTGGGAAGGAAAAGTCTACAAAATGATACGCAATGGAGCTATTCCCAATATCGACGAGAATGCGGAAGTTGCCTTTAGTCTGAGTCAGATATCAGCAGTGGGCGGTTCACACACGATATTATTCAAGCACCCGTCCAATAAATTTATGTACATGCTTTCCGACAATTTTGGCGCAGTGTTCAGAGCCGATTATGATCCGGTGGCAAAAACATTCGGTAATCCCAGCATCATTGCCGGAAACATGAACGATAAAAGTTTCAAAGAAGGAACAGGAGGTAGCGCCCGGTTTAACAAACCACAGTTCGGTGTATTTGTTAAAAACGAAAAATACGGAGAAGGAATCGGTCCTGACAAAGACCAATATGACTTCTATTTTTGTGACAGAGAAAATCACTGCATCTGGAAGCTGGACCCACATGGAGTAGCCTCTCTCGCAGCCGGACGAAGTAACGAAAATGCCGACGGCAAAATTTGGGGATATGTAGACGGTAATCCGTTACATGAAGCACGTTTCAATCAGCCTGCCGGCCTTGCCTACGATCCTGATACAGATATGTTCTATATCGGAGATATCGACAATAAAGGAATTCGTTATATGACAACGGAATAATACTATTTAAAACACAAATGAATATGAGAAATATAATCTTACTATTTTTCTTGATAGTAGGCTGGACAACTACAGTCTATGCCCAAAATGAACAAGAGACGATTGAAGTGACAGGAATCGTCACAGATCCAAAGAACGAACCTTTAGTAGGTGTAAACGTTACAGCGAAAAACATACCGGGCTTCGGCGCGATAACCGACATAAACGGACGTTATAAGATCAAGGTTCCCAATTATTCTTACTTGATCTTCTCTTATGTGGGATTTACAAAACAGGAAGTCTTTATCAAAGACAAAAAAATCATTAACGTCGTTATGGTAGAGACGAAAGAAACGGTCATCGACGAAGTTGTTGTCACAGGAACCGGCACTCAGAAGAAGGTAACTGTGACAGGTGCCGTTACCACAGTCGACGTTTCTCAGCTACGTACTCCGACAGCAAGTATAACGAACGCTCTTGCAGGTAATGTGGCCGGTATACTCGCTCGCCAAACTTCCGGACAGCCGGGTAGTAATATCTCCGAGTTTTGGATACGCGGTATCTCCACTTTCGGCGCCGGCGGCAGTGCATTGGTGCTAGTCGATGGTTTCGAGCGTGATATGAATGAGATCAATGTGGAAGATATCCAAGACTTCTCAGTGTTGAAGGATGCCTCTGCAACAGCAATTTACGGTTCACGCGGTGCAAATGGAGTTGTCTTGATCACGACCAAACGCGGAAAAGAAGGAAAGACCCGCGTTAATGCCAAAGTAGAAACCTCGTATAATACACGCACCAGAACTCCGGAATTTGTAGACGGTCCAACGTATGCCCGCATGATGAACGAAGCCTTAATTAGTCGTAGTCAAGCTCCAGCCTATAGCGAAAGTGACTTGAAACTGTTTGCAAACGGGCTGGATCAGGATCTTTTCCCGAATGTGGACTGGATGAACTTAATACTGAAAGACGGCGCCCCCACTTATCGTGCAACCGTAGACTTGACCGGAGGTGGTACGGTGGCCCGTTATTTTATTTCTGCCAGTTATGTAAATGAAGGTGGTATGTACGAGACAGATCGTGCTATGACGGACTATAACACCAATGCCAACTACCATCGCTGGAACTACCGCATGAATGTAGACATAGACCTGACAAAAACTACGCTACTAAAAGTAGGTGTATCGGGGTCTTTGGACAAACAGAACCTGCCGGGAAGCCAATATCATGAAATATGGCACTCACTGATGGGATACAGTCCCATCGCTTCACCAGTACAATATAGTGACGGAAAATGGGCAGCAGTCGGTAATGAGGGACGAAGAAATCCGTGGGTGCTGACTACCCAGCAAGGGTATCAGGAAACATGGAAGAATAAAATCCAGACTACAGTTAACCTTGAACAAGATCTGAAATTTATTACAAAGGGATTAAAATTCTATGGGCGCTTCGGCTTCGATACTTATACAGATAACGGTGACAACCGTTTCAAATGGCCGGAAAGTTGGTTAGCAGAACGGCAACGTACCTCCGACGGAGAGCTGCAATTCAGAAGAATAGAGACGCAGAAACTGATGGACGGAACGATGTATTCAAGTGGACAACGGAAGGAATATCTGGAGGCAGAGCTACACTATAACCGTACGTTTGGTGACCACATGCTAGGAGCCGTTTTAAAGTATTCTCAGGACAAGACTACCAATACATCTCACAACGGCAATACAGATAGCTACGAGAAGATTGTGCAGAGTATTCAAAATCGTCATCAGGGATTTGCAGGACGTTTCACCTATGGATGGAAATACCGCTACTTCTTTGACTTCAATTTCGGTTACAACGGTTCCGAGAACTTTGCCTCAGGTCAGCAGTTTGGATTTTTTCCCGCCTATTCTGTGGCATGGAACATCGCTGAAGAGTCAATCATCAAGAAACATCTCAAATGGTTGAACATGTTTAAGCTGCGCTACTCATACGGTAAGGTAGGTAACGACAATGTGGGAACCCGCTTCCCATACGTAGAGAAATTCGGAACATGGGATGAAGACGGTTACTATTACGGTGATATCGGCACCAGTAATTATTATTATACCGGACTGACCTATTCGAGAATTGCATCAAACAGCATCACTTGGGAGGTAGCCAAGAAACATGACCTCGGACTTGACTTCTCTATGTTCAATGATAAGTTCAGTGGCAGCATTGACTACTTCCACGAACAGCGCAACGGTATTTATATGTTGCGTAGTTATCTTCCTCAGATTATCGGTCTGAATCACATCACAACAAAACCTTATGCTAACGTAGGCTCTGTCTTGTCCGAAGGCTTTGACGGCAATATTGCTTATAAGCAGAAGGTAGGTGAGGTAGACCTTACGGTACGTGCCAACATGACCTATAGTAAAAATGAGATCAAGGAATATGACGAAGAGAATAGTCGCTACCCGTATAAGATGAAGTACGGATTCCGTGTAGACCAGGCGCGTGGTCTGATAGCTGAAGGATTATTTAAAGACTATGAAGAAATTCGTAACAGGCCATCACAGGGGTCAGGCATCATGCCAGGCGATATCAAATACAAAGACGTAAACGGTGACGGAGTCATTAACGGAGACGACGAAGTGCCCATCGGCGCAACGACTCGCCCTAACTTGATTTACGGATTCGGTGTATCTGCGCAATGGAAAGGATTTGACATCAACGTTCACTTCCAAGGAGCCGGAAAATCATCCTTCTTCATAGACGGATTCACCGTATATCCCTTCAAAGAGAAGTCCTGGGGAAACATTCTGACAGATGTAGTCGGAAACTACTGGTCGTTGGGGACCAACGAGGACCCGAATGCCAGATATCCACGTCTGAGTTATGGAGGCAATGATAACAATTATCGCGCTTCAACTTATTGGTTACGAAACGGTTCATACATCCGTTTGAAAAATGTGGAACTAGGTTACAGTATCCCGAAACGGTTTGTCAATAAACTCCATCTGGACCGTGTGCGTTTGTACCTGATGGGAACAAACCTACTGACTTTCTCCGACTTTAAACTTTGGGATCCGGAACTAGGTAGTTCTAACGGACAACAGTATCCCCTATCTAAAACTGTTACCATCGGACTGACGGTGGGAATCTAAAACAATTATGAAAAGAAAAATTATGAAAAGAAATAAATACATCTTATTGGGAGCGGTAGCGCTCGGGTTAGGACTCACTTCCTGTTCCGATTATCTAAATGTAGATCGCTATTTCAGAGATCAACAGTCTACAGAACGCATTTTCTCAGACAAAGACTATACACTCCAATGGCTATCATTCTGCTATAGCCGCTTGCAGGGAGATAATCTGGAAGTAGGACACAGTGACGTATGTCCTTTCAACTTCTCAGATGACCAAGTATTCAACGAGCGTGGAGACCGTTTTGCCAAATTCAAGCGTGGCGAATATTTAAATTCCACAGGCGGTCAGAATGCATGGAAATGGTCATATGACGGAATCTATCAAGCTTCCATCCTGCTGAATGAATTACATGAGAATCAGGATCTCACTCCGGAGGAAGTGACAGATGTACGAGGACAGGCCCGTTTTCTGCGTGCCTATTTCTACTGGATGCTTCTGAGAAAATTCGGTCCGATCCCCATCCTACCACCGGAAGGAGCCGATTATACAAAATCATATGATGAGTTGGCGTATCCACGCAACACCTATGACGAATGTGTGCAATTCATTACCTCTGAATTGGAAATTGCAGCTACCGAACTATTCGAAAAACGTGATAACTTGAACATTGCCCGCCCAACCAAAGGAGCCGCACTGGCTGTACGCGCCAAAGTTTTTCTCTATGCCGCTAGTCCGCTGGTTAACGGAAATACGGAAATGGCAGACTTCACCAACAAGGACGGCAAACAACTGATTCCGCAAGAATACAATGAAGAGAAGTGGGCAAAAGCCGCTGCTGCTGCCAGAGATATGATTGATTACTCGGAAGCAAGCGGACTTTACAAACTTTATACTTTTGAAAGACGTCCGGTTAGTACAGACGAAGCTTATCCAACTACGATTGAACCGCCCTATCATGAGGAATACAGCAACAAGCCCTTTCCAGAAGGATGGGCCAATATAGATCCTTTTGAGTCTTATCGTTCTATTTTTAATGGTGACATCTATGCTGCAGAGAATCAAGAACTTATTTTCACCCGAGGAACCAATGGAGACAGCAATGACTTAAAAACAGACAACACCATGGTAGATTTCGTTAAGCATCAACTACCCGGAACGTTTGGAGGATATAATGTACACGGAATAACTCTGAAACAAAGTGAAGCTTATGACATGGCAGATGGTAAACCTTTTAGCAAAGAATACTACACCTTGTGGAAAGGAAAGTTCACAAACGATGAAAACAAAGATGAACACAAGTACGACCACGTAAAAAATAATGTATGGTGGGGATATACCAACCGTGAACCTCGTTTCTATGCCTCCGTAGCTTTCAACGGAGCAATTTGGAATGCACTAAGCATCAAGGAAGAAGGAGGGAAAGATTCACGAAACAAACAAATCTGGTATTATCGGGGAGCGACCGACGGACGTATAAACGGTTCTGATAACTGGTGTATCACCGGTATCGGCATTATGAAATATGTAAACCCGAACGATTGTGCCAAATGGGGAGGCTCCATCTATCAGAAAGTGGAACCTACACTTCGTTACGCCGACATATTACTGATGTATGCAGAAGCACTAAATAATATTTCTGAAGGGGCACACTATCAAATAGCCTCATGGGACGGAAACCAGACTTACGACATCTCCCGTGACAAAGAACAGATGCGCCGCGGAGTAAAACCTGTCCGTATGCGTGCCGGAGTACCCGATTATAGTGATGAGATATATGAGAATCCGAAAAAGTTCTTTGAAAAAATAGTCCATGAACGGCAAATCGAATTCTTTGCAGAAACCCAGCGCTTCTATGACCTGCGCCGTTGGAAGATCGTCGAAGAGCATGAAAGTGAGCAAATCTACGGTTGCAACACACTAATGAACGAAGAATACAAAGACATGTATTATCTGCCGGTCAGAGTAGCCGAGCTACAGACGTCTTTCTCTCGTAAACAATATTTCTGGCCTATCAGCTTCGATGAACTGAAACGGAACAAGAATCTGTCACAAGCTCCCGGATGGCAGTACTATGATTAGTATTAACATTATAAACTAAAAAATCAATATGAGAAAATTATATATTTTAGGAATGATATTGGCAATGTGCGCAACATTCAGTGCGTGCAATGACGAATGGAAGGAGGAACTTTACACGCAGATGATTTCTTTCAAGGCTCCTTTGGGAGACAATAGTCTGAATGAAATTTATGTACGCTATCAGCCGGATGGAATGGGAATATACCAGTTGCCGGTCATTGTCAGTGGTTCGAAGAATAACGATCGAAATATAGACGTGAAAATAGCCGTAGATGAGGACACGCTCCGAATACTTAATCAGGAGAAATTCCCTGTAGGCCGTCAAGATCTTTGGTATGTCCCCCTTGCAAAACAACATTATTCTTTTGAATCAAATATTTGCCACATTCCTGCAGGAGAAAACATACAGCTCTATCCCATCCATTTCAACTTTAACGGGTTGGAACTGGATGAGAAATATGTACTTCCGTTGACAATTGAAGAAGACCCCTCTTATATACAAAATAAATATAAGGGACGTTATAAAGCGCTGCTGGGAGTCAATCTGTTCAATGACTATTCTGGTACTTATAATACCACACTGATGAATATTTACATCGAAGGAACAACATCAGATCCCGCTAAGGTAGATACACGTGTAGCCCGTGTAGTGGACGAAAATACCATTTTCTTCTATGCCGGTTCAACTTGGGTGGAAGACGAAAACCGCTCCAGATATAAAGTATTTGTGGAGTTTGGAGAAGCAACAGAGGACGAGGAAGGTACTGTTAAAGGAACGTTGAAACTATACGGCGACGCAAGTGAATCAGAAATCAATATTCAACCACTGGGAGAGTGTAAGTATGAAAAACGAATCATTCAACACGAAACCATCAAATATATGGAACGCCATCTTACTACGCTAGAGTTGAGTTACAAGTACACGGATGTCACTTCTAATCCAGATTATCCGATGACTTATGAAGTAAAAGGCTCCATGACAATGGAACGACAAATCAATCCATTGATTCCAGATGAGGATCAAGCAATTGAATGGTAAAAAGGTAAAGATCTGGTAACCGCATATGGAAATAAATTTATTACATTTGCAGGAGAATCTTTAATGATGGGGTATGAGTTTTGAATTATAGTTTAATCCAAAGCTCATAGCCCCATTATTAGAAGTTTCAAATTAGTAATTCAAAATTAACCATTATGACCCCACAAGAGTTTTTTAAAAATGATTTATTCGCCGAAAATGCAGGTGTAATATTGCTTGAAGTACGCGAAGGATATAGCAAAGCCAAGCTGGAAATAAAACCCGAACATCTTAATGCCGGCGCACGAACTCAAGGAGGAGCTATCTTTACATTGGCAGATCTTGCACTTGCAGCAGCCGCCAATTCTCATGGTACGCTGTCCTTTTCCCTCTCATCCACAATCACTTTTCTACGTGCAAGCGGTCCGGGCGATACCCTTTATGCCGAAGCGCGCGAACGCTATATCGGTCGAAGTACCGGTTGCTATCAGGTAGATGTAACCAACCAAAACGGGGACTTGATTGCTACATTCGAATCAAGTGTTTTCAGAAAAGACCAGAAAGTTCCTTTTACGCTGTAATGACAGGAAACGAAGTGCGCCAGATTCGCTGACGCACTATTTAACGATAGAAGTCAACGGATGACGATTACCTCTGACATCATTTAAGAAAGCTTTGGCAGAACCAAAATTCAAAAACATATCCAAACGGACAGGAAGATGATTCTTATCATCTGTCACAAAGAAGGTAATCACCTCCTTTTCTTTCCCTTTCTTATCATACTCAACCAATGAAAAGATCAGGCAGCGATAGGTTACTCCATTTTCAGCTTTCACATTCTCTTTTCCCCGATAAATCAGCGTCTGTTCTTCTACTTTACGTCCGGTAGCCATCGGGAATTTGATTTTATCGCCTACCTTATAATCAGCAGGATCATAAGAACGCGCCTGAGCAAGAATAGTCAGCATATCATAGATACAGCGGCTATCACTTTCTTCTGATTCCTGAACTTCTCCGTCACGGAACGTACGTTTTTGCTTAGCAAAACAAAGACCGTCTTTATAAGAGAACCAAGCCTCATCTACCGTATAGCGTTTTCCTTCTTCGGCACCTTTACGAAAGTAACGAGGCTCCAGCTTTTCTCCCATGACGCAAGTTAATGTATCACGCATCTTGAAAAAGAAATCGGCACGCTTACTGCCTAAAGCAAGCAGATTGACACGGTATGCAGGTTCTGAGTGATAAGTAGTCGCATTGGTTGTCAGACTGGCTATACCCGCTTTCACCCAAACGAATTTCCAGTTGAAGTACAAGTCGTACATCACATGCTCTCCAGATTGGAAAGCATCGTTCTTTGCTTCACACTGTGCATTGGCAGGAAGTGCAAAACACCCTATAAACAATGCTACTAAGCCTATAACTAGATTACGGCGCAAACTAGCGGCGCCTGCGGTTTTGGTTATCTTGTTCCCTATCTTTCTTTCTTTTGTCTTCATCTGGTTTTTGTTTTTTAAGTTCATCCGGCTTCTGCTTGTCTACAGGAGTTGCATGGATATCCCAATTTTGGGTTGTATCCCATAAAGCTTTATACTCCAATATATTCGGGTAATAGTAGACAGCTTCCGGCTGCTGTCCTTTTGCATAATCACCTGTATCCCACTCTCCGTTTCCATTAGTGTCATTAATTAGTCTGGCACCATATTTTCCAGGATTCAGGAAATAAAAATCAGCCATTCCTTTGTCAATCCTCCGTTTACGTACCACTTTATCCTGAGCATCCAACAACTCTACAAATGCCATCGGGTCCGCTCCCGTAACATTGAAATGAAGAGTAAAATATTCATCCTCACTACGCACCTTAAACGATTGTTTTATCTTATCGGTAAACAAACCATAAATGCCATGAAAAGCTGTCGAGTCCACCGAGAACTCATATTCCATTGTAGCTTCCCAATCATTTCCAGGATACAGATTAAACCGCCGCAAATTCAATGAGTCTTGTTCGAATTCGAAAGGGACATCCTTCCAAATCGTATCCACCTTTTGCCGCAAATGAATGGCCGCAGTATCAAAACTAGCAATCGGTTCCTCAAAGTTCAAAGAGATATAACCATACACATCCATAGATGAAGGTGCATTCACATTCACCGGTAAGAATTTGGTAGGTATCGGCTCATCTTCTTCATCTTTCTTTTTCTTCTTTTTCTTCTTCTCGGGCTCTTCTTTAGTCAAAGTCTTTTGTTTGGATACCAACTTCAACGTATCTGTACGAGGAATTAATTGATTCAACGTATCTGTATAAAGATAGGTAAGGCTAAGAGCAAGGGTATCCTGTTTATAAAGCAAAGAGTCCTTCACCCAGTAATGAATCGTATCGTTCCGTTGGTTCTTTTCTATGATAAAAGCGTCCTTATCTTCGAAGTTCAAGCCTTTCAGCACAGGCAAAGTATCTGCTTTACCTGCAAAATAGAGTGTGAATTTCTGAGGAACCAACCGCTCGGACTTAATCAGGTACTGCGAATAGTTTAACTCTTTAAAAGCGCGGAGAATCACATCATCCGGCAGATAATGCATGTATTTCTTCTCAACAATCGTATCATAAGTCAAAGAATCCACCCAAGCTGTATCCATACGAAGTCTTTCCTCCATACGCGGAATGATCAATGAATCATTAAAAGCAATGACTTCACTCTTTTGAGTAAAAGCAAAGTTTTGGTCAGAATCCATCAGTCCAAAGATACGATACTTGCCGGGAGCTACCCCACGGATAGAAAAGCGTCCACGACTGTCAGTACGAGCCACACGGTCGAAAGGGAGTTTGGTAAAAGCTGTATCATTCAGGTTAGCATGCAATCCGACCAGTATTCCTTTAATAGGCTCCAGATTGGAAGCGTCAAGTACCGTTCCTGATACTTCCATAGTATCAATCTGTGCACCGGTAGAAAAAGTAAATGCAAAATTTCCTAAAGGATTACCTTCATTATTGTCAACGATAGCATCCGAGAAATCTATAGTATAGGTGGTATTAGGCTTCAGCGAATCAAGCAGATTCACCTGTATTCTCTTTCCTGAAGCCTTGATTTCCGGTTGTTGTATCTGAGGAGGAGAAACAACCACCTTCTCGGTCGCTTTCTCTAGCTTAATAAACTCATCAAACTGGAGAGAAACTTTCGTTCTCTTATTATTAATAGCACCTGCAACAGGAGTACTGCCGACGAAACGCGGAGGATCATAATCCTTAGGTCCGCCTTCCGGTCGCCCAATACTGGCACAGGAGTACAGTATAGCCGCCAGTACTACCACCGGAAAAGCTTTACGCACGATATGTTTTATCTTTTGATTCTCAAATTGTAACATGCTGCAAAAATAAACGTTCTTCACCAATAAACACTACACTTTCTAGCTAATTTATTAAAAAGTAGCCTTAAATGAATGATTATTGGTCCTTATCTTGTTAATAAATCCCTATCTTTGACTCCCGAAATTCAAACCTAATACAAAAAACCCATGAAGAAACAACTACTTTCCTGCTGTTTGGTTGCACTAGGACTAACAACAGCCATCCAAGCACAGAACTTTAATGAGTGGAAAGACCCGGAAGTGAATTCCGTAAACCGCTCCGCAATGCACACTAATTATTTTGCCTATGCATCGGCTGATGAAGCTAAAGTGGGCAGCAAAGAGGACTCAAAGAATTTTATGACTCTGAACGGTCTCTGGAAATTTAACTGGGTAAGAAATGCAGACGCGCGCCCGACTGACTTCTATCAGACTAGTTTTAACGACAAAGGATGGGACAACATTAAAGTGCCCGCTGTATGGGAACTGAATGGTTATGGTGATCCGATCTATGTAAATGTCGGTTATGCCTGGAGAAACCAATTCCAGCACAACCCTCCCCTCGTACCCACAGAAAACAACCACGTAGGTTCTTACCGGAAAGAAATCATTCTTCCTGCCGACTGGAAAGGGAAAGATATTTTTGCCCACTTCGGCTCCATAACTTCCAATATGTACCTCTGGGTAAATGGCCGTTATGTAGGTTATAGCGAAGACAGCAAGCTGGAAGCCGAATTTAATCTGACCAATTACCTGAAACCCGGGAAAAACCTGATTGCCTTCCAAGTATTCCGCTGGTGCGACGGCAGTTATCTGGAAGATCAGGACTTCTTCCGCTATTCCGGTGTGGGACGTGATTGCTACCTGTATGCACGTGACAAAAAGCATATTCAAGATATCCGTGTTACTCCCGACCTGGACAACCAGTATAAGGACGGTACACTAAACATAGCCATCGACCTGAAAGGCAGTGGCACAGTAGCTCTCGATCTTACAGATGCACAAGGAAAGAGCGTAGCAACAGCCGACCTGAAAGGTTCCGGCAAACTAAATACAACTTTCAACATAGCCAACCCCGCAAAATGGACTGCTGAAACACCCAACCTCTACACATTGACCGCCACTCTGAAAAACGGGAACAACATTACAGAAGTGATTCCCATCAAGGTAGGTTTCCGTAAAATCGAACTGAAAGGCGGACAAATACTCGTCAACGGACAGCCTGTACTCTTCAAAGGAGCCGATCGTCATGAAATGGACCCGGACGGTGGCTATGTCGTTTCCCTCGAACGTATGATACAAGACATCAAGGTGATGAAACAGCTTAATATCAACGCGGTACGTACCTGCCACTACCCGGATGACAACCGCTGGTATGATCTTTGCGACGAATACGGTTTGTATGTAGTAGCCGAAGCCAATGTTGAATCTCACGGAATGGGATATGGTGACAAAACACTAGCTAAAAACCCGATTTATGCAAAAGCACACATGGAACGCAACCAGCGTAATGTGCAACGCAGCTATAACCACCCGTCTATCATTTTCTGGTCATTAGGAAATGAGGCAGGTATGGGACCGAACTTCGAACATTGCTACACTTGGATCAAGAACGAAGACAAGACACGTGCCGTACAGTACGAGCAGGCAAGAACGAGTGAATTCACCGACATTTTCTGCCCGATGTACTATGATTATAACCAATGTATCAAATATTGTGAAGGCAATATCGACAAACCGCTTATCCAATGCGAATACGCGCATGCGATGGGTAACTCCATGGGTGGATTCAAAGAATACTGGGACATCATCCGTAAGTATCCGAAATATCAAGGTGGATTTATCTGGGACTTTGTTGACCAGTCTTGCCATTGGAAAAATAAAGACGGTATAGCCATCTATGGTTATGGAGGCGACTTCAACAAATACGACGCTTCGGACAATAACTTCAACGACAACGGCTTAATCAGCCCCGACCGGGTACCCAATCCGCATGCTTATGAAGTAGGATATTTCTACCAGAACATCTGGACCACACCAGCCGACCTTTCCAAAGGTGAAATCAATATCTATAATGAGAACTTCTTCCGCGATCTGTCTACATACTATCTGGAATGGCAGTTGCTGGCTAATGGAGAAGTTGTTCAAAACGGTATCGTATCAGACTTGAACGTAGCTCCGCAACAGACAGTAAAGCTACAGTTGCCATTTGACACCAAGAATATTTGTCCTTGCAAGGAACTGTTGCTGAACGTCAGCTACAAACTAAAAGCAGCTGAGACACTGCTCCCGGCAGGAGAGACGATCGCTTATGACCAAATGAGCATCCGCGATTACAAAGCACCGGAACTCAAACTGGAAAACAAGCAGTCCTCTAATATCGCAGTAGTAGTACCTACCTTCCAGACCAATGATTATAATTACCTGATCGTTTCCGGCGAAGACTTTACGCTCGAATTCAACAAACACAACGGTTATCTCTGCCGCTATGATGTCAATGGTATACAACTAATGGAAGATGGAACCGCCCTGACTCCTAACTTCTGGCGCGCTCCGACCGACAATGACTTTGGTGCAGGATTACAACACAGATATGGCGCCTGGAAACATCCGGAATTGAAACTGACCTCACTGAAGCATGATATTGAAAATGAACAAGCAGTTATCCGTGCAGAATATGATATGAAGTCTATAGGAGGAAAGTTATTCCTGACATACATCATTAATAATAAGGGAGCTGTAAAAGTTACTCAGAAAATGGAAGCAGACAAAAGCAAGAAAATCTCTGAAATGTTCCGTTTCGGAATGCAACTTCGCATGCCTGTCACATTCAATGAAGTAGAATATTATGGACGCGGACCGGGCGAAAACTATGCAGACCGTAACCATGGTGCAATGATCGGCAAATATCGCCAAACTGTAGAAGAGCAATTCTATCCATACATCCGCCCGCAGGAAACCGGAACGAAAACAGACGTCCGTTGGTGGAACCTGCTCAATATCAGTGGTAATGGATTGCAGTTTGTAGCTGATGCACCGTTCTCCGCTTCTGCACTGAACTATACAATCGAATCACTGGATGACGGTGCCGGCAAAGACCAACGCCATTCACCGGAAGTAGAAAAAGCCAACTTCACAAACTTCTGTATTGATAAAGCACAAACGGGGCTTGCCTGTGTCAACAGTTGGGGGGCTATTCCTTTAGAAAAATACCGTCTTCCCTATCAAGATTACGAGTTTAGTTTTATTATGAATCCTATATATCATAAACTAAAGTAAAAAACATAGTTAAAAAACACGGTATCAGAATACAAGAATACCGAATTTAAAGTACTTTTGCAGCCGGAAACTTATTTCATAGAATAAGTTTCCGGCTTTTCTTCCTTGGATCATCTATCCATACAATGAATACACACTGCGACGAACGCACAATTTTAAAAAACAGATAAATATAAAGTATGAAAAGTAGAATTGTTTTATTTGCATTTTGCTTAGCCCTCTTGTCTAGTTGTGGCAATAAGGGCAATGACACGGGAAAAGTCCCAGAATATGCAGTACAGGAATTACAGAAGACAACTGCAGACCTAATGAAAGCTTATCCGGCTACCATCAAAGGTAGACAAGACGTAGAAATTCGCCCGCAGGTATCGGGCTTCATCACAAAGCTATGCGTAGATGAAGGAGCAACCGTTCGCAAAGGACAGCTCTTATTCATCGTAGATCCTACTCAGTACGAAGCAGCAGTACGTACAGCAAAAGCAGCGGTTGCAACAGCAGAAGCAGCTGTGAATACTCAGCAGATGACTGTTGACAATAAGATTGAGCTGAACAAAAAACAGATCATCAGCGACTATGACTTGTCAATGGCAAAGAATTCACTGGCACAGGCTCAGGCGCAACTTGCCCAGGCTAAAGCACAGCTGACTACAGCACAGCAGAATTACTCCTTTACACAAGTAAAGAGTCCTTCGGACGGTGTGATCAACGATATTCCTTATCGTCTGGGAGCACTCGTAAGCCCTTCTATGGCTACGCCAATGACTACGGTATCTGAAATAGACGAGGTATATGTATATTTCTCTATGACAGAAAAAGAACTGTTGGCTATGACCAAAACCGGAGGGACCATCAAAGAAGAGATCAGCAAGATACCAGCCATCAAACTACAATTGATCGACGGTACAACATACGATGTAGAAGGAAAAGTAGACGCTATCACAGGAGTGATCGACCAGTCAACCGGTTCTGTAAGCATGCGTGCTATCTTCCCGAACAAAGAACACATCCTGCGTAGTGGTGGTACAGCCAATGTCCTGATCCCTTATACCATGGACAACATGATCAGCATACCACAAGCTGCAACTCAGGAAATTCAAGACAAAAAGTTCGTCTACGTTCTACAGCCGGACAACACCGTGAAATATACAGAAATCAGCATTTTCAATCTGGATAACGGAAAAGAATATCTTGTTACTTCCGGATTGAATGCAGGAGACAAAATCGTGGTCGAAGGTGTGCAGACTCTCAAAGACGGTCAGAAGATACAACCGATCACACCAGCCCAGAAAGAAGCGAACTATCAACAGCATTTGAAAGACCAGCACGACGGAAATCTGGCTACAGCTTTCAACTAATAACTTAGGTAATCGTATGAAATTAGATAACTTTATTAACCGTCCGGTACTATCAACGGTTATTTCCATCCTGATAGTCATCCTTGGTGCTATCGGATTGGCAACACTGCCTATCACCCAGTACCCGGACATTGCGCCTCCTACCGTATCGGTAAGAGCCACATATACGGGTGCCAGTGCATCAACCGTATTGAACTCCGTGATTGCCCCACTGGAAGAGCAAATCAATGGTGTAGAGAACATGATGTATATGACTTCAACTGCATCCAATACAGGTTCCGGTGATATCTCCATCTACTTCAAGCAGGGAACTGACCCGGACATGGCTGCCGTCAACGTACAGAACCGTGTTTCCATGGCACAGGGATTGCTGCCTGCCGAAGTAACCAAAGTCGGTGTAACGACTCAGAAGCGCCAGACTTCCATGCTGGTCGTATTCTCTCTTTACGACGAAACCGACACCTATACAGACGCATTCATCGAAAACTATGCAAAGATCAACTTGATTCCTCAGGTTCAACGTGTACAGGGTGTGGGTGATGCCAATGTGATGGGCCAGGACTATTCTATGCGTATCTGGCTGAAGCCAGACGTTATGGCACAGTACAAACTGATACCGAGCGACGTATCGACAGCCTTGGCTGAACAGAACATAGAAGCTGCTCCGGGACAGTTCGGTGAACGCAGCAACCAGACCTTCCAATATACAATCCGCTACAAAGGACGTTTGCAGCAACCGGAAGAATTTGAGAATATCGTCATCAAGTCTTTGCCGAACGGCGAAGTGCTTCGTCTGAATGATATTGCAGAAATTCAATTAGACCGTTTGGGATACAACTTTACCAACCGGGTAAACGGACACAAGGCAGTAACTTGTATCGTTTATCAGATGGCAGGAACGAATGCGACACAGACCATCAGTGATATCGAAAAGTTGCTGAATGAAGCTTCAACGTCATTGCCAGCCGGATTGAAGCTTAACATTTCAATGAATGCCAATGACTTCTTGTTCGCTTCTATCCACGAAGTATTGAAGACATTGATTGAAGCATTTATCCTGGTATTTATCGTAGTATATATCTTCTTGCAGGATTTACGTTCTACATTGATTCCGACTATCGCTATTCCGGTAGCTTTGATCGGTACCTTCTTTGTATTGTCTCTGATCGGATTCAGTTTGAACTTGCTGACACTATGTGCCCTTGTGCTTGCCATTGCGATTGTGGTTGATGACGCGATTGTGGTCGTCGAGGGTGTGCATGCCAAGCTAGACCAGGGATACACATCTGCCCGCCTGGCATCTATCGATGCAATGCACGAGTTGGGTGGAGCTATCGTATCCATCACGCTGGTGATGATGGCTGTGTTCGTTCCTGTTAGCTTCATGGGTGGTACAGCCGGTACTTTCTACCGTCAGTTTGGTTTGACAATGGCTATCGCGATCGGTTTGTCCGCACTAAACGCTCTTACGTTAAGTCCGGCACTGTGCGCCATCTTCCTGAAGCCGCATAATACCGATCACGGAAACAAGAAACAGACTTTGGTGGACCGCTTCCACACCTCTTTCAATACAGCTTATGATTCTATCCTGAAGAAGTATAAGAAACGTGTATTGTTCTTCATTCAGAAAAAATGGCTGTCAATGGGATTAGTGGTCATTTCTATCGTGTTGCTTATATTCTTCATGAATACCACTCCGACAGGTATGGTGCCTAATGAAGATACCGGTACACTGATGGGAGCAGTAACATTACCTCCGGGAACATCACAAGACCGTTCGGAACAGATTCTGGCTCGTGTAGACAGTTTGATCGCTGCCGATCCCGCCGTTTCCTCACGTACAATGATCTCCGGATTTAGCTTCATCGGTGGTCAGGGACCTTCTTACGGTTCATTCATCATCAAGCTGAAAGACTGGGACGAACGTTCTGCCGTACAGAATTCCGATATCGTTGTCGCATCCTTATATATGCGTGCACAGAAAATCATCAAAGAAGCACAAGTGCTGTTCTTCGCTCCTCCTATGATTCCGGGTTATTCGGCATCTACGGATATCGAGGTGAACATGCAGGATAAAACCGGTGGTGAGTTGAACAAGTTCTTTGATGTAGTCAACGACTATACACAAGCACTGGAAGCACGTCCGGAAATCAACTCGGCAAAAACATCTTTCAACCCGAACTTCCCGCAATACATGATTGATATTGACGCGGCAGCATGTAAGAAAGCAGGTATCAGTCCGAGTGATATCCTAAGCACCATGCAGGGATACTACGGAGGTCTGTATGCATCCAACTTCAACCGTTTCGGTAAGATGTACCGTGTAATGATCCAGTCAGACCCGTTATCACGTAAGAACCTGGAATCATTGAAGAATGTCAAGGTTCGTAATAACCAGGGTGAGATGGCTCCAATCGCTCAGTTTATCTCTGTAGAGAAAGTATACGGACCTGATATCATCAGCCGTTTCAACTTGTATACTTCCATGAAGGTGATGGTTGCTCCGGCTTCCGGATATACTTCCGGTCAGGCACTGGCTGCTCTGGCAGAAGTAGCACAGGAAAATCTTCCTGCAGGTTATACTTATGAGCTGGGAGGTATGGCGCGTGAAGAAGCACAGAGCAGCGGCAGTACCACAGGTTTGATTTTTATCCTTTGCTTCGTGTTCGTCTATCTGCTGCTGAGTGCACAGTACGAAAGTTACATCCTTCCGCTTGCCGTATTGCTGTCTATTCCGTTCGGTTTGTTGGGCAGCTTCCTGTTCGTCAACGGAATGAGTGCTATCGGTAGTATATCATCGTTGAAGATGATACTCGGTACCATGTCCAACAACATCTATATGCAGATCGCTTTGATCATGTTGATGGGTCTGTTGGCAAAGAATGCGATCTTGATTGTAGAGTTTGCCCTCGACCGTCGTAAGATGGGTATGAGCATTACCTGGGCAGCCGTATTAGGTGCCGGCGCCCGTCTCCGCCCGATCTTGATGACCTCCCTTGCCATGGTAGTCGGTCTGCTTCCGTTGATGTTTGCCTTCGGTGTAGGTGCCCACGGTAACCGTACACTGGGTACAGCTTCTATCGGTGGTATGTTGATCGGTATGATCTGCCAGATTTTTATCGTTCCTGCCCTGTTCGTAATCTTCCAGTACTTGCAGGAGAAGGTTAAACCAATGGAATGGGAAGACATCGACAATGCAGATGCCGTAACTGAGATTGAACAATACGCTAAATAATGAAATTCGATATGAAGAAACAGATTCTATATATGTTGTGTGCAACTGCTCTCCTGAGCAGCTGCCACATCTATAAGTCGTATGACAGACCCGAAGACATTACCACTTCCGGACTGTATCGTGATCCGGCATCGGAGAACGACACACTGGTTTCGGATACCACTAACTTCGGTAATCTGCCGTGGAGAGAAGTCTTCACCGACCCACAGCTCCAGTCTCTCATCGAGCAGGGACTGAAACAAAACACAGATCTCCTTTCAGCTGCCCAGAACGTCAAAGCAGCAGAAGCTTCTCTGATGTCAGCCCGACTGGCTTACGCGCCGTCCATAGGTTTGTCTCCACAGGGAACAATCAGTAGTTTCGACAAGAATGCAGCAACCAAAACATACTCACTGCCAGTTACTGCCAGTTGGCAGGTTGACCTGTTCGGACAACTGCTGAACTCCAAGCGGAACGCACAAGTGACGCTGAAACAAACAAAGGCTTACCGTCAGGCTGTGCAGACACAGGTGATCTCCAACATCGCCAATATGTATTATACCCTGCTGATGCTCGACCGCCAGCTGGAAATCACCCAGGCAACGGCTGAAGTACTGAAACGTAATACTGAAACTGTACAGGCTCTTTCGGAGAGGTCGACATACACGTCTGCTGCCTTAGCACAAAGCAAAGCTGCCTATGCACAGGTGGTAGCTTCTATTCCCGACATCGAGCAAAGCATCCGCGAAACGGAAAACGCCTTGTCTACTTTCCTGGGAGAAGCTCCGCATGCCATCAAACGTGGAGTACTGGAAGCGCAAGTACTTCCTACGGAACTTTCCGCAGGTATTCCCTTGCAATTGTTATCCAACCGTCCGGACGTAAAAGCAGCCGAAATGTCTCTGGCAAGCTGCTATTATAATACGAACTCCGCCCGTGCCGCTTTCTATCCGCAGATCACCCTCAGCGGTTCCGCCGGATGGACGAACAGTGCAGGTTCCGCCATCATCAATCCGGGTAAGTTACTGGCATCCGCTGTTGGTTCACTGACTCAGCCTTTATTCTACCGTGGTACGAATATCGCCCGTCTGAAAGCAGCGAAAGCACAGGAAGAACAAGCGAAGTTAACTTTCCAGCAAACGCTATTTAATGCCGGAAGTGAAGTCAGCAATGCACTAAGTTTATACCAAAATACCAGTAAAAAGGCCGAATCTCGCCAAATGCAGGTAGAATCTGCCAAAAAAGCTTCGGAAGATACAAAAGAATTGTTTAACTTAGGGACGTCAACCTATCTGGAGGTTTTGTCAGCACAGCAATCTTACCTGAGCGCACAGATTTCTCAGGTTTCCGATTGTTTCGACAAGATGCAGGCTGTAGTCAGCCTTTACCAGGCATTAGGTGGTGGAAGAGAAGATTAACTTTAAACATATACTATTATGATTAGTCCGTTAGCTTACGTAGACCCCGAGGCGAAATTAGGCAAGAATGTAACTGTCCTGCCTTTTGCTTATATCGAGAAAGATGTGGAAATCGGGGATGACTGCACTATCATGTCATACGCCAGTATCCTGAAAGGTACTAAAATGGGAAAAGGAAACAAGATACATCAGAATGCTGTCCTGGGAGCAGAGCCGCAAGACTTTCACTATACAGGAGAAGAAAGCAGCCTGATTATCGGAGATAATAACGATATCCGCGAAAATGTAGTAATCAGCCGCGCCACATTTGCAGGCAATGCAACCAGAATCGGAAACGGCAACTACCTGATGGATAAAGTACACCTTTGCCATGACGTGCAGATCAGCAACAACTGTGTAGTGGGAATCGGTACAACGATTGCAGGTGAATGTGTACTAGACGACTGTGTGATCCTGAGTGGTAACGTTACCTTGCATCAGTACTGCCACATCGGTAGCTGGACACTGGTACAGAGCGGATGCCGCATCTCGAAAGACGTTCCTCCTTATGTAATCATGTCCGGCAATCCTGTTGCCTATCATGGGGTGAATGCTGTGGTACTTTCACAGCACCACAATACATCGGAAAGAATCCTCCGTCATATTGCCAATGCCTACCGCCTGATTTATCAAGGTAACTTCAGCGTTCAGGATGCTGTGCAGAAGATCGTAGACCAGGTTCCGATGAGTGAAGAGATTGAAAACATCGTTAACTTCGTGAGAGGCTCTGAACGAGGAATCGTGAAATAGACGAAGAAACTTTCGCAGATTATATTATAAGGAAGGGGCTGTGTCAAAACTAAGGCACAGCCCC
>NZ_KV804318.1:0-513 GCF_001811315.1 Bacteroides sp. HMSC067B03
GTGCCATCGCAGTGGCACAACTGTGCCAAGCACTTTGCACAACCATTTCAGAGGTTGGGCACAATCGTTTCCATAGGTGGCACAACTGTTCTGATAGCTTGTCACAAACCGTATGGATACTTGAACGGGAAACGACGAAAGGAGAGATGTTGGTGACAGTATGAAATGAAGGCTGATATATCGGAAGCTTCCCTCACTCCATAAGCTGACAGTAAAATGGAATTTTTGCTATTATCAGCTTATTGTCAGGGCTTATTGTCATGAGGTAATCTGTTTGTTATGAGGTTATTATATATGAAAAGCTGACAGATGACAATAGAAATCGATATTTAATCATTATGTAGAAAATGCGGGAAAATTATTTCTCCGGTCATTTCCTGTTTATATTTGAAAAATAGTATCTTTGCAGTGACTATCATTTTTTCACTAAGACGCAGGGAATCCTGCTTTTGACGAGTTGCAGGCATTTTTGCCTGTGGCTCTTCTCATAGGCGGTTTCGTACCCCCGTGGGG
>NZ_KV804318.1:613-15153 GCF_001811315.1 Bacteroides sp. HMSC067B03
TCAATGAACTCTTTTTTGAAGAAGAAGCCCGTCTTTGGGCAGAGGTGTACGGCAAGCAATCTGATAAGCCGGACCTTGAATCTCTTCAACGCATGTTGGAGAATATGAACCATTTGCTGCTTAGCTTAGAACTTCCGTGGGAACGCTTTATCCCTATCCTGTACCGAAGTTTTGCTCTTTACATGCGTCATCCGGACGAAAATACCAATAACCGGAAAACTTATCAGCTTTCTGCCCAACTCATGGACGCTGTTGTCTTTCTGTCGAAGAATACGAGCTTCATTCATTCTGTGCACCTTTTCTGTAACGTGCAGATTGCTGCGCTTAAAAAGCTACAGGATAAAGAAGCAGAAGTGAACTCAATTTAAATAAAGGATCAGGCACGGATGACGCGGATTAACACGGTTGTTTTATGTAATCATAGCATTAAAACCGTGAAATCCGCGTCATCCGTGCCTGAATATATTCAAATCCGTTCGGGATTAAGCCTGACGAGGAAATAAACCGAAGGTTATGGGAGGGAGTTAAGTTTGCTGTGATTGCTGCATAAAAGTTAATTGAATGTTCTTGTGAGGGTGTGTTAAAACCCTTATAAATAAAAAATCATCCTCGCTACAACTATCTGAACTGCACTCCTAAAGTTTTGTGTCCAACTTTTGGGGTGCAGTTCAATCTGTAGCGAGGGTGATTTGGTTGAAAGGGGAGTTTTGACACATCCCCATAAATTCGTATAGATACGATCTTGGCAACTTACTGAGTTTCGTATCCGCTTATTATTTCTTTTTCGGCTTTCTGCGTGCCCATCCTTCTTCGCTGAAGTCAGGCTCTTTATCTTTGAAGAACTGCTGCCAGTCATCTGTCTTTTTCGGCCCCCGTGCTCCGTAGCCGCGTTCTTCGCGACTGGGCTTCTCACTTCTTTTTTTCTTGTCGGTCTTGTCATTACCCCCTTTGGATGATCTGTCACTTTTTATTCCTCTTTCTAACTTTTCAGAACGTGAGCCGCGACCATTGTCGCTACGTCTCTCCGAAGAAGTACCGAAAGGACGTTTACCACCCCGACGTTCGGATGAGCCACCATTTCTGCGACCTTCTCCGTTTTCTTCACCGGCAATCTCGACAGATACCTTGCGTCCGTTCCAATTGGCCCGGTTCAACGCTTTAACAACGTTCTGCACCTCTTTTTCTTCTACTTCGAAGAAAGAGAAGTTCTTCATCAGGTCAATGCGTCCCAGCTCAATGCGTCCGCGTGTATTGTTATTCAGTAGAGTAATTAGCTCACTAGGGAAGAAACCGTCCATCTTTCCCAGGTTGATAAACAGGCGGGTAAAGCCCGGTGCGGCCTTCCGGACGCCTCTTTCACGGCTGTCGCGTGTGTTGCGTTCTCCACGGCTGTCGGTAGGAACTTCAATTTCTTCGCGATCACGGTAGTAATCCAGAAAGCGGTTAAACTCATGAGATACCATGCGTTTGATCAGGTCCTCTTTGCTCAACCATTCCAGTTTACGGTAAATCTCGGGCATGAAGTCAGTGATTTCTTCCTCGTTTACCTTCACCTTTTCCAGTTCGTCGATCACTTTGATAAGCTGTTTCTCGCAGATCTGCTTGCCTGTCGGCATCTCTCCGGGGATGAACTTCTTGCCGATAATGCGTTCGATTTCGCGCAGCTTGCCTTTTTCTCTCAGGTTGATGATGGCGATGGAAGTACCTGTCTTTCCGGCACGTCCGGTACGTCCGCTGCGGTGCGTATAGCTTTCCGTATCATCCGGCAAACCGTAGTTGATTACATGCGTCAGATCGTCTACGTCGAGCCCGCGTGCGGCGACATCCGTAGCTACGAGCAATTGCAGGTTGCGGATGCGGAACTTCTGCATCACTGCATCACGTTGGGCTTGTGACAATTCTCCGTGAAGTGAATCGGCGTTATAGCCTTCCTGCATCAGTTTATCGGCAATCTCCTGTGTCTCTTTACGGGTACGGCAGAAGATGATACCATATATCTGTGGGTAATAGTCGACGATGCGTTTCAGTGCAGCATATTTGTCTTTTGCCTGCACTGTATAAGCTACGTGTTTTACGTTGCTTGTGCTTTCGTTCTTGCGTCCGATGGTTATTTCTTTGGCATTGTTCAGGTAGTTCTTGGAAATGCGTGAAATCTCCGGGCTCATCGTTGCCGAGAAGAGCAATGTATTGCGTTCTTTGGGTACATCGGCCAAAATAGCATTGATGCTATCGGTGAATCCCATATTCAGCATTTCATCTGCTTCGTCCATCACGATGTTGTGGATGGTTGAGAGGGAAACCGTTTTGCGTTCCATCAGGTCGAGCAGACGTCCCGGGGTAGCTACGATGATATGTACACCGCGTTTCAGGCTGCGTATCTGACTGTCGATTGAGGAACCGCCATAAACGGGCAGCACTTTCAATCCGTCAATGTATTTCGAGTAATCATTCAAATCGCCCGCTATCTGGAGACAAAGCTCGCGTGTGGGGCAAAGGATAAGCGACTGGGGAACCCTGTTCTTTACGTCAATCTGTTGGAGCAGGGGCAGACCGAATGCGGCTGTTTTACCTGTGCCAGTTTGTGCAAGAGCTACTACATCATTATTTTCTCCTAAAAGGTACGGAATCACTTCCTCTTGTACCGGCATGGGATTCTCATATCCCATCTCTTCAATTGCTCTACGTATCTCCGGAGAAACGCCAAGCTCTTCAAATGTCTTCATTAAATCTCTGTATATCTTTTATTTCGGCTGCAAAGATAGAGAAAAATAATGAATAATGGATAATGGAAAATGGATAATTATTGCTGCCTGCATGGCATTATCCATTTTCCATTATTCATTATCCATTAATAAAATGCTGCGGAGCTGTTCTATTTCTTCTGCAGAGAGTCCGAGACCTTTCTTCAGATATGCCTGTACGCTGCCGTACTCCGCTTCTATCTGCTCTTTGGCGGCATTCAGAAAATCTTCTTTGGCAGAGTAAATCGTGGTAATCGCCTCTTGCGAGTTGATGGGTAATTTATAAGCATATTTAGATGCTTTGGGGATATTGAAGTAATCATTGCTCAGTCGGTAATCTTCCATGATAACTTCTTCATTGACTCCCAGGGCCGCCAGCACCAATGCCGAAGCGATTCCCGTACGTCCTTTGCCTGAGGTGCAGTGGATGACGGCGGGATAGTTGTTACGGTCGAGCAAGATTGTGAAAAGCTCCTTAAATTCTTTCGTGTAGTCGCTGACCAGCTTGCGGTTCATTTCCTCCACCAGCCGGTAGACTGTATCTGTTTTTATCTTTTCCTCCTGTATTTTTTGCAGGATGGATTCCATGTTTCCGGTAGGGATGGAGATATGCACGATGTTGAACGCGTCATCATGGAGTTGAGGATAATTGTGGCGCTCTTCTTCCGAACGCATGTCGATAATGGTCCGTATGCCCATGTTCTTCAGTTCCCGGCGAGAGCAGAAAGGAATACTGTCAATCTGTGCGGAACGATATAACATTCCCCAGCGGGTTACTTTTCCTGTTTCGCTGGATTTGTATCCTCCCAGGTCACGGAAGTTCTGTATACCGGGGATATTAACGTTGCGTGCCGCTACCTTGACCCGGTATTTGTTGTTGAATACCATCAGATAGTAGTACCGTTGACTGGGATCATCGGTGACGATTGTTTTCTTTCCTTTGGAAATGTTGATGATGTCCACAGGGTTGTCTTCCGGGATAAAGTCGGGGGCGGTAGAAGCATATATCTTTACCTGTCCTTTCAGTATCGGGGCTGTTTCCCATTTGATAATGCAGTTGCCCACATTATTCTCCTCGCATACCACAGAAATAGTAGGAGAGGTGCCGGAACAGGACGGGAGCACCAGTAGGATGGTAAGCCAGCTTAACAGGTTTTTGTACATAGTTTCTTTGTCTGAGTGAATCATGTACTGCAAAGATAAGAATTACCCGCAGATGTGATCATTCCTTTGCGATAATTAGCCAAAGTTAATAGTAATTTACGGGTAGGAGAGTACCCGTAAACAGCCTATTTGGTATAATTTCGGGCAAACTCTACCGGAACCGAATTGCTGAAGCTGCGACAGACTTCTGCTGCAAAGTCTTTTCCGCACTGAATGACTTTGTCCCATATTTCCTCGTTCAGGTTGTTCAGGTCACGGTAGCGGACATCGTATTTGAGCAGCCCGTAGATCAATCCGGCATTGAAGTTATCTCCGGCTCCGATGGTGCTGACTGCATCCAACGGCTCTATCGGATATTCTTTGCTCACTTGATTGGTACGGAGCGATACTTTATCGCCGCCTGCCGTGCAGATAAATCGGGGACAATAGAACTTGATCTTGTCCTTATAGATTTTGTCTGCATCCTGCATTCCGTACATATAGAAGAAGTCCTCCAGTGATCCGCGTACAATATCCGCATACTCCAGATTCTCGATGATTGTAGGAGCAAGTTTCATTGCTTCGTTCTTATGAGAGGAACGGAAGTTCGGGTCATAATAGATAATTGCCTTTTTGTCCCGTGCCTGATCAAGCAGTTCCAGTATCTTTTCCCGGAGTACAGGATTCAGTGCATAGTAAGAGCCTACCATGACAATATCATCCTCTTCCAGTTTGGGGAACAGAACATCCAGACGTTGCTTGGGGTAATCTTTATAAAAGATATACTCGGCGTCACTCTTTTCGTTGAGGAAAGCCAGCGACACAGGCGACTTGCCGTCAGGGAACACATTCACATGATCAGTCGGGATATGATTCTCGCGCATAAATTGCAGGATGATATTCCCTACGTGGTCATTTCCCGTTTCGCTGATGAATCCCACTTGGACTCCCATTCGTGCCAGGGATACGATGCCGTTGAATACAGAGCCTCCCGGTACGGCTGCGGAAGGCTGGTCGCCCCGGAAGATTATATCGAGGATTGTTTCTCCGATGCCGATTACTTTTCGCATAGTGACCTTGATTTTTCTCCCAGATAACCTCCGTGATGGCGTTTTGAGTATTCGGCGATCGTGAATCCTGTTTCCTTCATGGTTTGTACTACCAGTATATCACCGATAACGGTCATGGCGGTAGTCGAAGTAGTGGGGGTCATCCCCAGCGTACACACTTCGGCAGGTTTGCCGGTACTCAGACAGACGTCCGATTCATGTGCCAGCGGGCTGTCAGGATTACCGGTGATAACGATAAACTTCAGTTCCGGGTCCAGATTATGGGCCAGTTGTGTTAATTCAACAATCTCGCGTGTCTTGCCGGAGTTGGAGATAAGCAGCAGCAAATCGTTTCTTTGTAAAATTCCCAGGTCGCCGTGTTGTGCTTCGCTAGGATGCAGAAAGACTGAGGGAATGCCTGTGGAACAGAAAGTGGTAGCGATGTTCATTGCAATCTGTCCGGCTTTTCCCATACCGGAAGTTACCAGTTTTCCCTTTTTCTGATGTATCTGTTCTACAATCAGTTTCACAGCTTTCTCGTAAGCGTTTGTTACAGGGATGTTGAGCACTGCTTGTGCTTCCTGTTGCAATAGTTGTTTGATGGAGTCTATCATATGATCAGTATATTTTTTCTTTTAATTCTTCCAGAGTGTTTGCTACTTCGTAGTATGTAGAGAAGGGCTTCCGGGCGAATCCTTTGCTTTCCAGTGTGCCGAGTGCCTTCAGCAGTTCGTCGTAAAATCCATATTCATTGTAGAAGATGACTTTTTTCTGGTGGTATCCGATGGAAGCGGCGGCTATTACATGGAATATTTCGTCGAGTGTACCCACACCGCCGGGTAGTGCCACCAGTATGTCCGACTTTTCCGTCATCACATTCTTACGGTCACTCAGATTGAGGGTGTGGATTATTTCGTCCGGTTGTGTGCTTACGCTGTTTTTCTCTTCCAGCAGGGTCGGGACTACTCCGATAACTTTTCCACCGTTTTCTTTTACGGCACGGGCCACGCATTCCATCAGCCCGAGACTAGCTCCTCCATAAATCAACGTTTTGCCTGTCTGCCCTATCCATTCGCCTATCTGGCGGGCACTGTCGAAGTACATTTTGTCAATGCTTTCCGAGGCAGAACAGAATATTCCTATCTTTTTCATACACGTTGTAACTGTTATAGTCCACAAATATCTGCAATTTTCTATAAACGACAATAAGTTTTATTGTATTTTTGCGGCATTAATTCAATAAGGAAGTAGAAAACAATGCAATATAACGAATATACATTGCCGAATGGCCTGCGTATCATCCACGAACCGACTCTGTCGAAAGTGTCTTATTGTGGTTTTGCCATCGATGCCGGAACACGTGATGAAGCGGAGAATGAGCAGGGGATGGCTCATTTCGTAGAGCATCTTATTTTCAAGGGGACGGAGAAACGGAAAGCCTGGCATATCCTCAACCGGATGGAGAACGTGGGGGGCGACCTGAACGCTTATACAAATAAAGAAGAGACGGTAGTCTATGCCGCCTTTCTGACCGAGCATCTGGAGCGTGCCCTCGAACTGTTGGGGGATATTGTGTTTCATTCTACTTTCCCTCAGCATGAGATAGAGAAAGAGACAGAAGTGATCATCGACGAAATCCAGTCATACGAGGACAATCCTTCGGAACTGATTTTCGATGATTTCGAAGATATGATCTTCCGCAATCATCCGTTGGGAAGGAATATTCTCGGTAAACCGGATTTGCTGCGGAGTTTCCGCACAGAAGATGTCCTTTCGTTTACCAGGCGATTCTATCAGCCGGGGAATATGGTATTCTTTGTTCAGGGGCAATATGATTTCAAGAAGATTGTCCGTCTGGCGGAGAAGCATCTTGCCGATGTTCCGGCAGTAACGGTAGATAATCAGCGTGTGCCTCCTCCTCTGTATGTGCCCGAACGTCTGGTAGTGCCTAAAGATACTCATCAGGCACATGTGATGATCGGCAGCCGTGGATATAATGCGTATGACGACAAGCGTACGGCCCTTTATCTCCTGAATAACATTCTTGGCGGTCCGGGCATGAACAGTAAGCTGAACGTGTCGCTTCGCGAACGTCGCGGACTGGTCTACAATGTAGAATCCAATCTGACTTCTTATACGGATACCGGTGCCTTCTGCATCTATTTCGGAACGGATATTGAAGATATGGATACCTGTCTGAAACTCACCTACAAGGAATTGAAACGGATGAGGGATGTGAAGATGACATCTTCGCAACTGGCAGCAGCCAAAAAGCAGCTGATCGGGCAGATCGGAGTGGCATCGGACAATTTTGAGAACAATGCGCTGGGAATGGCGAAAACATACCTGCATTATCACAAATACGAGTCATCGGAGGTGGTATTCAAGCGTATCGAGACGTTGACAGCAGAGCAACTGATGGAAGTTGCCAATGAGATGTTTGCCGAAGAGTACTTATCGACATTGATTTACAAGTGATTTATTATATTTGAGCAGGACTGTACGAATGGTAACTAATTAGCTTTATTATACTTTGTTGCTACTTCCGGAAGAAGACCTGCCTATCTATTATAGGCGGGTCGGTTTCTTTAATACCAGCAGACTTTCCGGTCCCATATTGAAAAGCAGGTCGATAATACTCAGATTGGGAAGAAAACCGAGTTTGGATTCGAAGACCTGGTAATATGGTTGCGGGCTAAATTCCGGATCAGTTGTGCGGAAGTCTTTCTTGGGATGAATGCTTTCACGGAAATCAGTCTCTTCCGCACTGAATTCCATTTTATATGCTGAAGTCCGTTCTATATTGGGCTGAATGTCTATCAACTGACAAACCAAACGGCATATTTCTTCGTTGAAATCGATCAAAAACTCGTATTTCTTTTCGTAAAAGGGGCGGAAATCATCTTTATAATATTCGAAGAAAGGAGTGTTGTTATACGCTGATTCAATGGCGTTCCAGTGCAGATGGCGCCAGTTGCCGTGATCGGAGATGCGTATATCTTTCATCGGACATTTCAATGTATCAGGTTTGACAGTCGGGATGGAGAGTGCCAATTCACCGTCGGGACCGGCAATCGTACAACGGTTGCGGTAAGTTTGCTTGATGTAGTGGTCGTGCTGTTCGATGTATATTTTATCATATTCCAGCAATTTGGTATAATATTCTACTGGAGCGAGGTAGGCGGATGATAAATAAGCTATTCTCATTATTTGATGTGTAGATGTTATGTTGAAAACTATGTATATGGATTATTTCACCGATTGAAAGAAGCGGTTCCAGCGGTACCCGTCCAGTATTCCCGTTCCTTTTTCCTTGGAGAACCAGATCAGCGACGCTTTCCCGATCATATGATCTTGCGGAACGAATCCGAACAGACACGAGTCGGACAGGTTGACGCTGTTGTTGGAAGCCATCCAGTAGTAATCTTTGGTGAAGAAACAATGCTGTGTAGGTTTTCCGTCGATATAAAGCGTATCATTCTTTATTTCCGCCTGTTTGCCTTCGTGCATCACGAGGGTATTTCGCAGTAGCGTGATATTCCACGGATATACTCGTAGTGCTTTCCCTTTGCTGGGGACGATAAGCGGTTTCAGTTCCTTGTCTTGTTTTTCCGTTAGAGGCCGAATCCAGTTCCGGTCGCCGATGGCCTGTTCCAGCAGATAATATTCATATCGGCTGAAACTGCGGACATGAGTACTGTCATCGCTTCCCATCAGTCCGTCGTTGGTGATGGAGAGCGTCCGGATAAGGGATGTGATCAGATTCTCTTTGGAGGCAGGGTAGGTATAAAGTCTCTTTTTATCGGGGTTGAACTGCGCTTCGGGAGAAGAGACGGAAAAGAGAGAATCGACAAGTAACGTATCGCCCGGAGTACCGATGCAACGGCTGATATAGATTTCCCGTCGGTCAATCGTAGGTTGCTGAATGCCGGCAGGATTGTTGAATACTACGATGTCCCGCTTCTGTACGGGGCGTTCGCGCCAGCGATGATAGGAAAATGCCGACATCAGCGGGAGGCGCAGACCGTAACTCCATTTGTTTACCAGAATACGTTCACCCTGAAAGAGAGAGTTCTCCATGCCGGTGGAAGGGATAAGGCAGGATGTAAAAGCAAATCCCCGAAGCAGAAGCACAATGGCTATTGCGCCGGCGAATGCTAGTATCCATTTGAATTTACGAATGTTCATCAACTTTTATCACCTTATCGCACTATGATGTTCGTATCTTATCAGTCTACCCACTTGAAGATGCGGTTCCAACGGATCTTTCCGTCAAACCATCCGCGGTCTTTGTCAAGTGATAGCCATACAACGATCGGTTTACCCACTACGTGATCTTCGGGAACAAATCCCCAGTAACGGGAGTCTGCCGAATTGTGGCGGTTGTCACCCATCATCCAGTAGTAGTCCATCTTGAAGGTATATTGGTCGGTTTTCTCGCCGTTGATGTAGATTCCGTCCGGCTTGATCTCCAGTTTGTTACCTTCGTAGGCCACAATACAGCGCTCATAGATAGGCAGATTGTCCTCGGTCAGAGTAATGGTAGCACCTTTGGCAGGTATCCAGATCGGACCGTAGTTGTTGCGGTTCCACTTGGTGTATAAGTTCAGCGGGTACATTTGTCCGGCATACTCTTCCGGTTCCATCACGATCTTGCTGATCAGCTTTTTATTGCCGGACAGCGTATCGTACATTTTCTTCGTCAGCGGCAGATGATAGATAGGAGCCATCTTGCCTTGTGCGTTATGATTGTTTAGTCCGATCTGCGCAAAGGTTTCTTCCCATGTGGGGTCATCATACAATGCCTGGTCGTCTTTGCTGATTCCTAATTCGCGGAACATATCTTCCGGGATATACGGGCCTGTGGTCTGTACAAAGTAGTTGAATTGCAGGTTCTCCGGATTCTCAATGGCCTTGCCGTCAATCATCACCTGACCGTCTACAATCTGGAGTGTATCACCGGGCAGGCCGACGCAGCGTTTTACATAATTCTCACGACGGTCTACCGGACGGTAAACCACCTTGCCGTAATTGCGTGGATTCGACAGAATCTGTTGGCGACCGGCATTATAATACAAGTCATAAACAGCGCGTTGTTGCTCGCGTGTCAGGCTGTCCATCTCTATCTGCTTGGGGTACAGGCGCTGACCTTCACCATAAGCTATCGAGTAGAAATCTCTCTGCTGATCGTTGAGTGCTACTGTGTCACCGGCAGGAAAGTTGAAAACGACGATATCGTTCAGTTTCACTTTTCCGAATCCGGGAACTCTTTTATATTTCCACTGAGGCCATTCGATGTATGATTTGGTATTTAAAACAGGCAACGTATGCTGAGCCAGCGGCATAGATAGCGGCGTATTGGGCACGCGTGGTCCGTAACTCATCTTGCTGACGTATAGAAAGTCGCCTACCAGCAATGACTTTTCCAGTGAGGAAGAAGGAATCTGATAATTCTGGAAAATGTAGATATTGACAAAGTAGACAGCAACCAAAGCGAAAACAATGGCATCTACCCAGCTCATGATGCTACGGACGGTAGGATTCTTCGATTTCTTCCAGAATGACCAGGGTATTTTCTTGGTGATATAGATATCGAAGATAAAAGGAACGACAATCAGCCCCCACCAGCTGCGTACCCAGATGAGGAAGGCGAGATAAAGGAGAATAGCAATGGTGCATTTGATCCATTGTGTGCGTGTGGCTTGTCTCATAATCTAAAATTCGTTTGATAGTGGCTTTGAAGCCTTATTCGTTTAAGAATGGGAATAAATCACTCATACCCAGATATCCCTCATGCTGGGCGGTGTATTCGGCAGCCAGTATGGCTCCCAATACAAAGCCGCCGCGATTTTTGGCATCGTGCGTGATTGAGATACTGTCTACGTCAGATTCGTAACGGATGGTATGAATACCGAAAACCTCCCCTTCACGGATCGAGTCGATAGGAAGCTCGTTGGAAGCGCAGGCGTCGGTGCCGCTGACAGTGCCGTCCGGTGCAAGGAGCGTTCCTTTTACCCATTTGTCTTTGCGGTTCATATTCTCCAGTATTCCTTCTGCCAGCGTGATGGCGGTTCCGCTGGGCGCATCCATCTTATGGATATGATGAGTCTCGCTCATAGTGACGTCATAAGCGGGAAATTGATTCATTATCTTTGCCAGATGCTTGTTGACAGCTGAGAAAATAGCGACTCCCAGACTGAAGTTGGACGACCAGAAAAGAGTCTTTCCGCCTTCGGTACACAGTTTCTTGATTTCTTCGCCATGCTCTGCCATCCATCCTGTGCTGCCCGATACTAACTTGACTCCGGCTTTGAAAGCTTTCATATAATTGTTGTAGGCTACCATCGGATTGGTAAATTCAATGGCTACATCGGCGGACTTGAATGCTTCCGACTCAAAATCTTCCTGATTATCTACATCAATAATGCAGACTATTTCGTGTCCGCGACTAAGGGCTGCCTTTTCAAGTTCCTTGCCCATTTTTCCATAACCGATCAACGCTATTTTCATTGTTTTCTGACTTATATTCAAAATAATAGTCGCAAAGATAAGATTTTTATTACATTTGCAGTGCACATTAACTTTCTGTTAACATGGAACACCTTCTCCACTATGTGTGGAAACATAAATTATTCCCTCTCCAAATACTGCAAACCACCGAAGGCTTACGGGTAGAAGTAATCGATTCCGGACTGCAAAACTCTGATGCCGGTCCCGACTTTTTTAATGCAAAGCTGAAGATCGACGGCACATTGTGGGTGGGAAACATAGAAATACATACTCACTCTTCAGACTGGTACCGTCACGGACACAACAATGACAAGGCATACGATTCGGTGATTCTGCACGTCGTGGAAGAAGCGGATACCGAAGTAACCCGTTCCGACGGAGAGACAATTCCCCAACTGCGCTTGACTTGTCCCGAGAATATACAAACCCATTATCACGAACTTTGCAGGGCCGATCAATATCCTGCCTGCTATTCCATCATAGGGTCCTTATCCAAATTAACAATTCATTCCTGGCTGACAGCGCTCCAAACCGAACGTCTGGAACAAAAGGCGAAGCAGATTACCGACCGGCTGGAACGGTGCAATCATCATTGGGAAGATGCTTTCTTTATCACTCTTGCCCGTAATTTCGGTTTCGGCCTGAATGGCGATGCTTTTGAGACGTGGGCAGGACTGCTTCCGTTCCGGGCGATAGACAAGCATCGGAATGATCTGTTTCAGATAGAAGCTTTTTTCTTCGGACAGGCCGGTTTGCTGGAGGAGGCGTTTTTGAAGAAGGAGCAGGAGGACGAATATAGCCTCCGGCTCCGTAAGGAGTTTCGCTATCTGCAACGGAAGTTTGAGATGACGCAGGTAATGGATGCCGGTTTATGGCGTTTTCTGAGGCTTCGTCCGGAAAACTTTCCTCATATCCGGCTGGCTCAGTTGGCTTATCTGTATCAGAAAGTAGACAAACTCTTTTCGCAGATGATGGAGGCGGAGACTTTGCCGGAAGTGCGCCAGTTACTGTCCACGCATGCTTCGGCTTATTGGGATCATCATTATATATTCGGGCGGACTTCTCCGCAAAGAGAGAAACAGATGGGAGAGAAGTCGCAGAACCTGATTGTGATTAATACCGTTGTTCCTTTCTTATATACGTATGGCTTGCACAGATCCGACGACCGCATGTGTGACCGTGCCGGACGTTTTCTGGAAGAACTAAAAGCGGAGGACAATCATATCATCCGGTCGTGGAGGGATGCCGGGCTACCGGTCGGTTCGGCGGCAGATAGCCAGGCATTGATACAGCTTCGCAGGGAGTATTGTGATAAACGAAAATGTCTCTTTTGCCGTTTCGGATACGAGTATTTGCGGAAGAAATGAATAGCTTATTTCTCTAATAACTTATAGACTGCATTTAGAAGATCATCGGACATATAAGGTCTGGGAGCTTCCCGGTTCACAATGTTTCCTTCCTTGTCTATCAGCATATAGGTGGGGAAAGAGTGGACGCCAAGATATTTTTCAATGGCATCTTGTTGTTGGTCGGGCAAATTGTAGTGGACCGCACTTTTGCTTGCCAGACCATATTCTTTGATGATGTTTTTCCATGATTTATCCGAAGAATGATTGCATAGATACAAGAATATGACGTCTTTTCCGGCAAATAGTTTTTTACTCGCTTTTGCATATTGCATCATGTTTTTGCAGGGACCGCACCAAGTGCCCCATACGTCGAGATAAATCACTTTCCCCTTATAAGGTTCGATGATTTTACGGAACAGTTGTTCTCCATCGGTGATTTCCGCCAGAGGTTCGTTGGGCATCAGGCTTTCAGGATGTTCAATCGTCTTATTCGATAATTTCTCATATTTCTGTTGCTGAGATAGTATGTAGACTTGCAGGGAAGGATTGGAAACTTCCTTCTTATATTGCTCGATAAGTGTATGTGGCAACTCATTGTGCCTGTTTTGCAACATTTCATAATAGTATTGGGTCTTGAGTATCTCTCTTAAGTTTGTATCCATTTGCAGGGAGTCGATGATTGACAATTTACGATTGGCGGAATTTTTAGCCAGCTGCTCTTGTACATAATTGGTGAGCAGGTTATCTTTGTTTACCAGTTGCTGCACTGTTTCTATGATTGGTTTTAGTTTTTCAGTGTAAGCTATTACTTCCAGCGAGTCTGCCTTGGATGCTTGCAGTTCATTAACCTTATCCTGATATACACAGAAATTGCGTAGTGCATTTTTCTCTTCCTGAGTTAATTTAATCTTTCCTTTGGCATCAAATTCAGAATAAATTCTTTCCAATTCCTGTGGTGTCAGATTTACGTTCGGATTGGATGGCGGCAGGATATCGTCGATATATCCGGTATAGTCTCTCATAAAAGAAGAATAGTCTCTGAGAAGCGTATACGGCTGTACGGGATTTGGATAAAAGGCGGAGTCTACGTAAGCCATAAATCCTTTTTCCAGTTGCTCTTGTTTATTACGATCGACTGAGAAACGGCGTTGCATCAAACCGTATGCTGCGCCATAGCGGATTTGATTCTCTGTGTAGTAACGGTATTTGTTGGAGAGTAACGGATGTTCCCGAAGTATCTTTTCCCGGTATTCCGATTTGTGTCGGGTAATTTCCTGTGTTTTGTGCAAATAATCTAAATTGCTCATTTCCTTTCCTTCGTCGTAATCGATATATTCTCTGAGTTCTTCATAACTCACCAGCTCGTTGAGCGCGCGCGCCTTGTCGCCCATAAAGAATCTTTTTCTTTCGTTATAGTCTACATACAGGAAATAAGTTTCGCCCGGTTCTACTGTCGAACAGATAGTAGTACGTCCCCAGTCGATAAATACATTGTGGGTGTTCAATACGGGAAAGCGGATGATGAATCGTCCCAGAGAATCGATATCAGTGTAATATTTCTCTTCGTTTTGAGTGACCATATCGGGCACCGTCACTTCGAAAGGTCTGTCGGAAGGTAGGTTACGCAGATATCCGACGAGGGTTACACTATCCGTGTGATATCCGTTGTCGATGTAGGGTGTATGATCGGGAGATGGATAATCGGGTATGCAATGTAAGTATTCGATAAACTCCCTCGTATAGTAGGT
>NZ_KV804319.1:0-63163 GCF_001811315.1 Bacteroides sp. HMSC067B03
ACCTACTATACGAGGGAGTTTATCGAATACTTACTTACAAAACAATGATAAAAGGATTGAGGAAATAAAGAAAGAGCAGGAAGAAATACAGAATATGTTTCTACAGGAAAGTAAATTTAAACCGGGTGATCTGGTACAGGTTGATTATAAAATAAGCAATGCTACTTTTAAAGTTCGTGGCTGGATTTCCCGGATTACATTCTGGAAGAATTGCCCGTATTATCACCTGAATTTACCCAAGAAAGACGGTTCCCGCGGATTAAGGGTTAAAAGTATATGTGACGGGGTACTGGAAAATATAACAAGCATTTCACATATTAAATTAGAAGACTTAAAAGGAGGTGCCAAATGAATACAAATAATCCTGATATCCTATTTTTCGTTAGACGTGAATACGGTGCGCCTTCCATTGAATTAAGAGCATATAAGGTGGAGAAGGTAAACGAAGAATTTGCTTTCCTCGAACTTGAACGTTTACGGCTGGTTGTTTTTTCCGGTGATTTTCAGTCTGTATCACTTCATCACGAGTACGGTAAAAGCAACTGTTTGTATAATAGTGCTAATAATATACCGGATTTGATGAAAGACATGAAGAGGTGGCAGTTATCACCCATTGACAGGCGTAATTACGAACGGTTTAGAAAAGTCGCCCTCGGAATATACCGGCAGGCCGGAATAATTGATTTCACTACCTTAGAGACTACACCGATTAAAAACGTCTAAAGAAAGAATTATTATGAAAGATATAGAAGTAAACGGCGCACATATCACAGATGAAAGTGCCGAAATATTGAAGCAGTGGCAAGTTAAGACGGAAGCGGTTTCCGCTTGTTACATCGAAGTTATTGAGGACCTAATCGATTTTCTAATAGAGAAAGGAGATGAAAGTACACCAACAAATGAGGTGTTGAGAAGGATTCAATTATTACGTATGATGAAAAAAGACATCGAAAAGTTGTCTAATCCTTAATATTAATTTTAATATACCGGCTGAAAAGGCAGCCGTTGGGTTTAAGTCCCAGGTTAGGGTTTGTTTGTGCCGGGGTGGTTCCCGGCACTCTTTTTTATGTCCTTTTCGTCGGTGTCCGTTCTTCCCACCTTTGCAGTAACCAATTATTCAAGTTATGAAAATAGGAACAGACAAATGGAAGCATTTCGGAATTAATTACGCTATATGTGCCCTGTTGGGTGATTATGGTGTTCCCTTTGCCCTGGGTGTTTCACTGGGTAAAGAATACGGGGATGAAATGTCCCCCTGTAATAAATGGGACTGGAAGGATATTCTGGCAGACCTGGCCGGGATCGTGGCGGGTTATTTGACGCATGTATGTATCTTCCGGATTATAATGTAAAATTTTCAACTCTATCAATATGACGGAAACGATAATTACAGCGATTATTACGGCTCTTTGTACGGGTGGCCTGACCTGGTTATTCACCCTCCGATATACCCGTAAACAGGCGGAAGCTGACGCCATGAAGTCAGTACAGGAGGTTTACCAGGAACTGATCGAAGACATGAAGAATGACCGTAAAGAATTGAAACAGCGGATCGACGATGTAGAGAACCAGTACCGGGAACTCCAGCAGAAATGTAACGAAATGGAAAAGGATATCAGGCAGAACGCCCGTGTAATGGATATTATGAAGCCATTCCTTTGCGGGGTGAAAAATTGCCTGAACCGTAAATCAATCACTTTTGATACTACTAATAATTAACGACTTAATAAACATGAAACATGGAATCATACACTTATTTATTTTTATTTGTTTTGCAGCTTGTTTTTACGGTTGTCGTTCTCCTCGCTCTGCTACACGAAAAACGGTTACAGAAGCAACTGGAGAAGAAAAACAAACAACTACTGACGGAGTTATCGAACTTGCGCGAAGAGATTCAAGCAATGACAAACACACACTTCACGTTCACCGGGAGGATAGCACGCATATCCGAATCAACTATGACAGCCTTGGCCGAATTAAAGAAATTGATTTCAGCAACCGAAAAACTGAAAAAAGAACTGGAAAGAATCAAAGCAGCTCCTTCCAGGAACATAAAGAAACTACCAGTCAGCAGGAAACAACCGTTACCCGTAAATCCGACGTTAGGCAGCAAAGCCAGGAAAAAGAAAAGGTTACAAACGGGTGTAGCTTATGGACGTTCCTAAAATTCATGTTTTTCTTTTTATCCTTCTGCCTGGTACATGATAACTGGGGCAAGATTAAAAATTTTATCCGCCGGCTATGGAAAAAATAAACCTTTATGTAGCGGTAGAACAGATGAAGCGGATTACCATTTCCGGAGGAACCTTTTCTATTAAATTCCGGAAATGGAACCGGCAGACACGGGACGGCGGCGACATGGTGATACTCACGGCCGCCCGTTTGAGGAAAAAGGCAACGGATGAAAGCATCGAAAATTCAAGCTATAAACTATTTCTGACGGACACCACAACGGGCCGGCCGCTGAATTGCTGGGAATGTCTGGTAATGGAGTTCAACGGGAAAAGAATAACGATTTAAGAGTATGGAAATAAGACGAAGCGGCAACTTTGGAATTATAGATACCGGCAGTGATAAGGGGCTGATCTCCTTTTCTATCGGTGGCCGTGGTAAAGGTTGGGAGCCCTCCAGCATCCAGTTAAACCGGCGGGGTGCCTTTTTTTCACGTAAGATCAGCGTAAACGGTACCTTTATCGTTCCCATGGGTGACAATAACGACATGCCGGGCGAGGTCATGCGCTTACTGGATAAATTCTACGCCGGTGAAGGCATTATGGGCAAAATAGCCGGTTTGCAGTGGGGAGAAGGCCCGCGGCTGTATGAGGATGCGATCGACGAAGAGAATAACCGTTTTTACCGGCGTTGGAAACTCGATCCGGAAATAACCGCCGACCTGGAGTCATGGGATTACACGACGGTTCTTCACCGTTCACTCGTAGACCTGACACACATGCAGGGCTTTTTTATAAAGTTTGTCCGGAACCGTGCGCCGCGTGTGGGCAATCCCGGGCGTTTGGTACGGCTGGAACACATTCCCTACCAGAAAGCCCGCCTGGTATATCCGCCCGACGGTGAGGATGAACCGCAGGAAGTACTTGTGGGCGACTTTCCTTATCCTGATCCGGCTTATACTTACCGTTACCCGGTCTTTGATCCGGCCCACCCGTTCAAATATCCGGTTTCCGTGAAGTACTATAATATCTATTCCTTTTGCAAGGATTTCATGAGTACACCGCGTTTTCTGGGTGCGCTTGACTGGCTGGAACTCGCCGGCGGTCTGGCCGCTATCCTTATCGCCTATAACGAGAACGCCTCGGCTATTTCCCTACACATCGAATCGCCGCAGTCTTACTGGGACCGTGCGGAAGCGCGTATTAAACAGGTTTGCGAGCGTACGGGCGAGAAATACACGGCCCAAATGCTGGAAGATTTCAAGGACGAAGCTATGGAGAAATTCGCCTCCAACATTACCGGAAGGCAGAACGCCGGGAAATACATGCACACGACCAAATTCTGGAATCCGGAAGCGAATAACTTTGAGGGCTGGACGGTTGAGCCGCTGGATAAGAAGATAAAGGATTATGTGGACGCCCAAATTAAGATATCCAACAAGGCGGACGCAGCCGCCACTTCCGGCTTCGGTCTTGATCCGGTACTTTCAAATCTGATTATAGAAAACAAACTTTCTTCCGGATCGGAGAAATTATACAGCCTGAAAGTGTACAACGCTTCCGAAACGGCGATTCCGGACATGATCCTTTGTAAGCCGTTACAGCAGTATATTAATGCCAATTTTCCGGGTACTACTACGAAAGTGGGGCTTTATCGTACCATAGTGGAAGCGGAACAGAACGTTTCACCCTCTAACCGTATGAAAGAAAATGCGTAGTCTGTTTTTTACACCGAAAACGGAAGATGTGCCGGAAGAACCGATAAGCGACCGGCAACCGGAAGAGGACCGGGCCGATAACATCCCGGACAAGCATATAAAGGCCCGCCGGACGAAAAACGTTCATTTTGACCGGCGGATAAAATCGGAGCTGCACCTGGAAGAGTGCTTGCCCTGGCATTTTGAGAAAGGGGCGGCTTATCACTGTATCAGTCATGGGGACGTTGATAGTCTTACTTATCTTCGTGTGATCGTGAAGCAACAACCGGTGGAATATGTTCTAATTTCTACCTGGTGTATGGCAATTACCGATGTTAAGGAGGTGGAGAAATGGCTGGAGAGAAAAGATATAGGGCACGCGGATTTTTATGTAGGTGAAATCTTTCAAGGTTCCTACGCGGATGTTTATTTATACCTAAAGAACGTGGCGGAACGTTTCGGATCGCGTGTCTGTATCTTCCGTAATCACTCTAAAGTAATGGCCGGTTTTGGTAACGCTTTTGATTTTGTAATAGAAAGCTCGGCCAATATAAACACCAATCCGCGAACGGAGCAGACCTGTATAACGATAGATACCGGGCTGGCCCGCTTTTATAAAGAGTTCTACGATGAAATAAACAATTTCACGAAAGATTTTGATAATTGGAAACCATATACTCTAAAAAGAGATCAAGCAAATGACGAAGTTATTTAATAAAAGCGGTGACGGGGCCGGTGAAATAGTCCGTGTCCTGGGCCTGATCGATAATGATCTTGATTTTACCAAGTGGGAACCTATCTTACCGCTGGGGATTCGGGATTTACAGGCTATCATCGGGGCGGAACCTATAGACGCGGTAGATAAGTATTACCGTGAAGATCATGCGGACGGCACGGAATCGGACGGCATGGCGGAAACTTTGCGGCTGATGCAGCAGGCGGTGGCGATGTTTACCTGGTTAAAGGTTATTCCCACTTTGGACGCACAACACGGAACGGCCGGACGTGGCAAACATCTTGGGGAGAATGAAACGGGCATGACCGCCTTACAGGAGTTCAAGGATGAAGAGAATATCCGGAACCTGGCTTATGAAGCCGTAGACGCGTTGGTGGAGCTGCTGGATCGCGAAAAGTTTGATTTCTGGATGAACGGCATTAAGAAAAAGGCTATAAACCGGCTTCTTATTCAGAATAAGGAAACGTTCGATGAATATTATAATATCGGAAGTCACCGGCTTTTCCTGGTGCTTATTCCTATGATCCGGGAAGTCCAGGACGGGCAGATAATACCTGTTATCACCCGGAACCGTTATAATAAACTGATTGAAGGCGATACCGTTTTAACGGAGAAATTGCTGGAGTATGTACGCCGTCCGCTTGCACTTCTTACCATAAAAAAGGCCGTTGAACGTTTACCGGTGGAAGTTCTGCCTAGTGGAATCGTACAGGTACAGCAGAGCACAACCGTACGGGATAAATTGCGGGCGGAAAAAGAGGCCCGGCAATCGGTTGCTAACAGTCTGGAGCAGGACGCGGCGGCTTACCTGGATGTATTGCAGGATATCATCCGTGAACTGGATGCAGAATCGGAAACGGTGGATTATTATGTACCGGGCGTTACCGTACAATCTAAGGGAATAACTTTTTAATGTCCGGACATGGAGAAGTTTACATATAATAGTAAGACGGTGGAGGTTCCTTCCTGCCTGGATGAAGTCAGCAGTGATCAGTACCGGCAGTTTCTTATATTGGCGGTACTAATGAACCGCGGTACGATCAGCCCCGGACAGTTCCGCGTAAAATGGCTTTCTTTTCTTCTGGGCATGAAAGCGGATTACACCATGTACCGGCGTGAGATCATCCGGGAGCTGGACGGCCAGTTGGAAAAGCTGGACGGCTTTTTCTCTTATACGACCGGTAAGGAGGGCGAGCGGATCGTTACGCCCATTCTGAAAACCGGGCGTAACCTGATGCAGGATTTCGGGGGCTGGCATGGTGTCGGTGACATGTTGAACGGTCTTACTTTCGGTAACTTTTGTGATTGCCTGGATTTGTTGCAGCAAAGCAAACAGGCGGTGGCGGAAAAGGACGATCCGGCTATAAATGAAATCTTCCAGGATATCACGTTAAAGCTTTACCGGTACAAGGACCTGGAGAAGACGCCGGCCGTTCCTTCCTTGCTTGCCATTCATGCGGTAAATCTCTTTTCCGCCGTTTGGGAAATGGTTCTTTCCGGACCGGTTTATATTGGTGGTGAAGCTATCGACTTCCGGATATTGTTTCAGAAGCTGGCATCCGAGGACCGGAAGGCGGACGATAAAACCGGCTGGACCGGAATAGTCTTTGAAGTGGCGGCTTCCGGTGTGTTCGGTAATAAGAAGGAGGTGGACGATACGCCCTTCTGGGACGTATTGCTTTATCTGTATAAATGTAAGTTTGAGTATTTGCACCAAAAACGTAACAAAAAATGAGAACGACAACAGGAACAAAAAACAAGATCAAGAAATTCGAGGGGTTACGCCTGAAAGCGTATGTATGTGCCGCGGGAGTATGTACGATCGGTTACGGTCATACGACCGGTGTAAAACCGGGTGATGTTATAACCGAGGCCCAGGCCGACACTTTCTTTGAATCGGATATCAGGACGGTAGAAAACCAGGTGAACGCGCTTCCCCTTCATTTGGGACAGTACCAGTTTGACGCGGTAGTAAGCTTTTGCTTCAATGTCGGTATCGGAAAATTCAAGAAATCAACGCTTTATAAGAAAATCAGAGCGGATGCGTATGATTCATCCATACCGGCAGAGTTTAAAAAGTGGATATACGGGGGCGGTAAGATTCTTCCGGGGCTTGTTACCCGCCGTGAATGGGAAGCGAAACGTTATCAGGGATTGACGATATGATAAATATAAAGGTTTACCGTGAATACTGGGAAGGCGTGCAAAAACGTATTCCTGAAATAAAGAAGGTGCTGCCCGTTACCATTGACGAGGAAATGAGTAAGACGATACAAGGACTATCTAAAGGAGAATGTCCGGTGCTCTTTATTCTGATCCCGTCGGGAACGGGTGCCAGCCTTTCGGCTGATAATGTGAGGGAAAACAATTTATGTGTTATTTTCCTTATGAGCAAGTACGATCCCCAACGTAAAGGAGCTTATGAGACTATCGAAGAGGTGCAGCCGGTTATGGAGCGTATCAAACAAATGCTGATAGAAGATTCTGCCACCGGTTGCCCTGTTACTAAGGAACTGGATTTAACCAGTCTTTCCACTCTTCCGGAATCCGGCTTTTACCGGACGTTTGCAGGGTGGAGCCTGGCTTTTTCATTTAAAACAAGATGATAATGGATGCTTCTGCGTGGTTTTGGTTAGCTGTCATAGCAGGTATTATTACAATAGGTGTAAATGATGCGCTATGCACCTATTGGAAATATAAATATACCTCAAACAAGAAAAATGAAACTGTTAAGAACGAATCCGGGAAAAGGCACATTATTTCCGGATTTTCAAAAAATGAATAACTGAATGGCCGAGAATTTTAAAACGGATTTCTTTACCGATCGGATCGGGCGTGGAATACAGGACATATTTCAGGCCCAACTGGATATCGCTACCAAGCGGATTTACCAGAAAGGCCGTGAACGTAAGAAAGTACAAGGAACCGGGGAAATCATACAAGGGCGATCCGGTGCATTAATGGCCGCACTACAGAATCCGAATTATTCGGTCATTCCGGACGGCGAAGGGGTAATCGCCCGTTCTAACCTTCCATTATATACCCGCTTCCTGGATATGAAGGAACACGGTAATTACCAGATTTATAACCGGCAGATATACGGGATTCTGTATCATGATACACTTGGAAAGGTTAAATATGAATATCAGGATTATATAAGGGAAAGGGTAAAAGAAATGTTTGCCAGTTCGCTAAAATAGGTAATAAAATTAATACCTAAATATTTGCAGGTAATGATTTTATTACCTATCTTTGTATCAGTAACCAATAAAACAAAGTTTATGCCTGAAATTTGTAGATTCTTCGGTATTATTATATTCCTCTATTGGAAAGATCATAATCCGCCGCATATTCATTTTACTTATGCTGATTATGAATGTTCTATTAGCGTATTGGACCGGATTGTGGACGGTCAGGCTCCAGCTAAAGTTATCGCAAAGGTTAATGAATGGATTAATTTGCATGAAGCAGAAATACTTTCTCTCTGGGAGAAGGCCCAAAAAGGGGAAAAAATAGATAAAATAGAACCTTTAAAATAAACAGCTTATGTTACGAGTTATAGATGTGGATTATATTAGGAATTACGAGCTTCTTGTTACTTTCAGTGACGGGAATAAAAAGATCGTGAATTTGGAACCTTATCTTACAGGTGAGGTTTTCGGGGAATTATTGGATAAGGAAAAATTTGTTCAATATGGTTTAACCCGTGCCACTATTGAATGGGCCAACGGTGCAGACCTTGCACCGGAGTTTTTATACGAAATTGGTATAGCTGCATAATTTTGGACCTTATGGATGATTGTTTGGCTATTCAAGATAAGAAGGAAGAAACTTTCTTATATCGGATTTTTATTTCTCACCCGGAATTAAATGCTTCTGCGGTGGCTCGACGTATGGGAATAAGTCAAAGCCTTATGTCTCAATACATAAGTGGAATAAAAAAGCCCTCACAAGAAAGGGAGGCCCTAATAGTAAATACTATTAAAGATATCGGTAAGGAACTAATGATGATTGTATGACATACGAAGATATTTTATTTCTGATCGGCTTTTTCCTGGTAATAGCTTTTTTCGTTGGATGTAAGCATAAACCGACTACTTTATTCGGGTGGCTTGCTTTTGCCTTTCTTTCCTTTATCGTGACGCCTCTTATATCAGTACCTTTAACCTGGTACGTTTGCCGGATGCTCGATCGGGTAACAATTAAGGATAAAGGATATTTTGATCCTTCGGATTTTACATTTAAGAGATAAAGTACTTTCTTCTTAGTATAATAAGCCTGTAGAATGGTTCTACGGGCTTTTTTTATGTCCTTTTCCGCCACTTTATACCAGGATAATTTTGCCTTATAAAATTTACTCTTATGGCAAAATTAAAACCTGACTATATCGAATGGGTGTTAACCCTGAACGCCTCCGATGCGCAAAAGGAAATACATAATCTTTCAGAAAAGAACAAGGAGCTCCGGGATAGCAATAAGGAGATAAAAAAATCTATGACCGAACTTATCGCCACCGGGAAAGCTGGCGGTAAACAATGGAAAAGGCTTGATAATCAACTGAAAGAAAATAATAAGACGATCGGCGAGAATAACAAGAAGATTGCCGAATGTGAGAAACGGCTGGATAAAACCACCATGAGTGCCAACCAGCTGGCAAGGAAGGCAAACGCCTTGCGGAAAGAGCTTCGCGATACGGTGAAATCCTTGCAACCGGAAAAGTATGCCGCCCTGGAGAAGGAACTGAAAGAAGTTGAAAAAGCGTACGGGCAGGCCACGAAAAAGGCGGAAGGTTTCGGCGGTTCCCTTCTTTCCCTGAATAAGATAAAAACGGTTCTGGCCGGTGTATTTGTCACTATCGGCGCAATGATAACCGGGCAGATTGTCGGGGGGCTAAGGGATGCGATCAGTACTATTATAGAGTTTGAGAAGAAAAATAGTACTTTGGCGGCTATCCTTGGAACCACGAAAAAGAGTATCAAAGATTTAACGGATGAAGCACGCCGGCTGGGTGCCACTACTTCTTATACGGCTGCACAGGTAACGGAACTTCAGATAGAGCTTGCCAAGCTGGGATTTTTCAAAGAGGATATTAAAGCGATGACGCCTTCCGTGCTGAAATTCGCTAAGGCGGTGGACACGGATCTTGCCTCGGCTGCTACGCTTGCCGGTGCAACATTGCGTATTTTCAACCTTGATGCGGAAGATACGGAACGGGCTGTTTCTACTATGACTATGGGATGTAACGCATCCGCTTTAAGCTTCGAGTACTTAAATACGGCAATGTCTATTGTTGGGCCGGTTGCTAATTCTTTCGGATTCACGATCGAGGAAACGACCGCCCTTTTGGGGGCTTTGGCAAACAGCGGTTTCGACGCTTCATCGGCAGCGACGGCAACACGTAATATTTTGCTTAACTTGGCTGACGGTAGCGGTAAACTTGCACTTGCCCTTGGTGGTCCTGTAGATAACTTAGAAGACCTTGTAAAGGGGCTGAAAAAGCTGAACAGTGAAGGAATAGACCTTAATAAGGCACTGGATTTAACGGATAAACGTTCGGTTGCCGCATTTAATACCTTTTTAAATGGTACTGATACCGTTTTAAATCTCCGTGATGCAGTAACAGGAGCCGAAGAGGGATTTAATGCCATGGCGGAAGAAATGGGTGATAATGTACAAGGTTCCCTCAATACATTAAGTTCAACTATCGAAGGGGTAGTTTTACGTTTCTATGAATCAAAGGGTATTCTTCGGGATTTAATAGACCTTGTTACGCTTATGGTGGAAGGTGTGGGAGGTATGATTGACATGTTTAATAAATGGGGTGTTGTCACTTATACCGTTACCGCCTATTTGGTTTCTTATTATGGAGGACTGAAAATCGCTACCATGTGGCACGCCCGTTTTAAAACGGCGACCCTTGCTTCGGTCGTTGCAGAGAAAGCGCACGCAGTACAGCTTTATATCAGCCGGGCGGCTACTCTGACTTATGCAGCAGCCCAGGCACTATTACACAAGAATACTACCAGATGTACCGCTGCCCTTCGGTTAATGAGGATCGAACTTTTGAAGAATCCATATACGGCCCTGCTCGCATTACTCGTGGCAGCCGGGGTGGCTATTTACCAGCTTGCAAAGAAGACGAAACAGGCTTCGGCAGCAATGAAGGCCCACCAGGAAGTTGTAAAGAAAGTGAATGAAGAGTATTCCAGCCAGGAGGCAAAAATAAAAACTCTTGTAGCTGCTATCAATGACGAAAATCTTTCCAACTACACCCGTAAGCAAAGGCTCGCTGAATTAAAAGAACTGATACCGGATTATAATGCGGAATTGAATGAAGAAGGCAGGCTCATTAATAACAATAAAGAGGCTATAGATCAATATTTGGTTTCCTTGGAAAAACAAATTAAGTTGAAGGCTTACCAGGAGGAACTGGAAGAATTGTACAGGAAAAAAAGGAACCTTGAAAGCCAGGAAGCAGAACAAAGCGACGCTTACTGGGACACTCGCCAGCAAAATACACTGTCAGGATATAACCGGAACAGCCTTACCGCTAAAATAAGCCGTTTATTTGGTACGGAAAAAGAGGCTAACCAGTTAAAAGCCCTACAGACAACACAGAAGGATTTGGCCGGTATAGAATCAGCTATCGCCCAGATCAATAATGATATATTAAAAACAGAGGCGACGGCCACTTCATTAACCGGGACCAATAAAGAAAATATAAATACTGAAACATCCCTCATAAAGAAACTGGAGGCGGAAAAGAAAAAGGTTCAGGAACAATGGACAGAAGACAGCGAAGCGAATATCGCCAAGAAGAACAAGGAAATAGAACGTATCGACACCGAAATAAAACGTTTGAATGAATTAGGTAAAGTCAAAAAGAAAGCGGAAGCCGGGGAGTATAAAAATACGGAAACGGACGCTACATTAAAACCTCTGGAGATCGAGCACGAAAAACGTATGCTTCTTATCAAACAGAACCGGGAGAAGGAAAATAAGACGGAAGCCCAGTACATTCTCGAAGGGACAGCGGAAAATCTTCGCTATTACCGGGAACGTATCAACGCACTCCAGAAGCTGGAAGCAAAGACCCCGGCCAAAAAGAAGAAGTTACTCGATGAAATCCATAAGCTCGAAACGGAAGCCCAGGCTGCTATTTTTACGGAAACTGGTAAGCAGGAAGACGCCCGTATAAAACAGGTACAGGAGAAACGGGACGAACGGATAAAGATTGAAACCGCCTATTACAATGTCCAGAAGGACACTATGGAAAAAGCGGTATTAAACCAGAGTATAACGCAGGAAGCAGCCGACGCCTATATGCTGGAAGTTGAACAGGCACATACGGCGGAACTTCTGGAGATAAACCGTACCTATCTGGATGATGTAAACGCCCTGGAGATCACCAGCAGACAAAAGCGTATAGATACCGTTACGGAAGCGGCCGACGCCGTACGTGAAACCGAGATGCAACTATTACGTGACCGAGCGGCCATTGCTCAAAAAGTACGTGAAATAACTTCCGTTCCGGTAGGAATAACCGGTATGCAGGAAATACACCGGAAGCAGGTTCAGGATGTAGAAACGACTTATAATGCTATAATTGAGATAGCGAGACAGGCGGGAATTTCTACCGTTGGTTTGGAGAAACAGAAACAGCAGGAAATTAGCCAGCTTGAATTTGAATACCAGAATAGTTTATACCAGATTCAATCCCAGATCGGTGTATCATGGGCGCAGGAATACCAGAATGAACTGGCCCTGTTAAAGAATCTGCACGATCAGGAATTAATAGACGAAAAGACATACCAGCGTAAAAAACTGCAAATGCAGATGAATAACGCTAAAAAATACTTTGACTATTATTCCGGCCTTTCCTCTTCCATGGTGGAAGCTATTCAGCAGGCCGAAATCGACCAGGTGGAAGCAAAATACGATGTTCTCATACAAGAAGCCGAAAACAACGGGGAAGATACTGCCGCTCTGGAAGAAGAGAAGGAAAATAAGAAACTGGAGATTCAAAAGAAGTATGCGGATGTAAACTTTGCTATCAAGTGTTCCCAGATCATAGCAGATACAGCCGTTTCGATTATGAAGGCGTACGCGGACTTAGGACCGATCGCCGGAACCGTTGCTGCAGCAATGCTTGCGGCTACTGGTGTGGCCCAGCTTGCATCGGCCAAAGCAGAACGGGACAGAATTAAAAACATGTCCCTGAAAAACACTACCGGCAGCAAGACCGCCACGGCCGAACGTGTTGTTTCCGGTTCTTCCAGTGGTGGATATTCGGAAGGTGGTTACACCGGTCCGGGTGGACGCTATGAAGTGGCCGGCGTAGTTCATAAGGGGGAATATGTGGTACCACAGCCGGAAATGAATAATCCTAAAGTAATCGACGCTGTTAGCACTATCGAAGCGATCAGGCGGCAGCGTACCAATGCGAACCCGTTGCCACAGAATCCGGGTGAATATGCGGAAGGCGGTTACGTTACCTCTTCTGCGGGGGATTCTTCCTACCGGGAGTTCCTGGAAGCGGCAAAGGAACTTCGCGCCTCCTGTGAGGCTATCAAATTGATAAAGGCCTATATCGTTTATCAGGATTTGGAGAAGGCCAAAGAAACTATAGATAACGCCCGCGACACCTTTACACGCGGAAAATAAGTAATCATTATGCTAAAGATTAAGACGAACAAAGGTTATCTGGATTTAGGGGGTGACTTTACCGTACAGATTGATGAAAAATCCCCTGTCATGAACGACCGGGGATCGCAAACCGTACCGGTTACGGTTCCATGTACCGGCAACAATGCTAAAATAACCGGTTTTGCTCACCGTCTGGACATGGGTATAAAGCCGATGAATGAAGATCAGGCATGTACAGTATTGGACGGAGCATATAAACGTACCGGGAAGATAAATATTGTTTCCGCCGGTAAAAAAGAAGGTATTACCCTTAACATCGGCTTTGACAATTCGGAAGCCTACAGCGCATGGAAAGCAAAAAAATTAAATGCTATTACGTTACCTGTGAAGGAGTATAGCAGCGTTAATTCTCTTTGCGCACATTTGCAACAAGTTTTAGGAGGTTATCAGACTGATTATGCCGTATTTCAGATTATGACCGGTAACGATTCGAAAGATAATCAGTTTTACCCTAAATACTTGAACTATATCACACCTGTATCAGAAGGAAGTAAAGTATATCGCTTACGTTATCAAGCAAGAACAGAAACTTTTTTAGTAAATGGTACTCCGACTGCAGTAACACTTCCGGAAGGTTACGGCGTAACGGCTTTTTTATATGTATGGCGTGTACTGGAACTTGTTTTTTCCGAATTTGGATATACCATAACCGAAAATCCTTTTAAGACGAACAAGGAACTTTCTAACCTGGTAATATTGAATAATGCGGCCGACTGTTGTGTTAAAGGGAAACTTTCTTATGCCGATTTGATGCCGGATTGCACGGTAGAGGACTTTTTAAACGCCCTACATGTGCGTTTCGGACTGGTTTATAATGTTTCTTCCGATACGAAAACAGCCACGTTAAGATTAATCCGGGATATTGTGGATGATGTTCCGGACATTGATTTATCCTGTAGTTTGACGGATGAACCTTTAATAACTTATGAAACAGCCCGACAAATGAAGTTATCGGCTAAAACTTCCTTTACCGGAGCCGCTCCTTCCGTTGAACGGTTTGAAGACTATTTAAAGGATCAGGAAGTGGCCAGACTGGCGAAAGTTGACATTACCAAAAGGGTGATACATCTAAATTATGAGGAAACGACGGGGCGGTGGTTCAAATGGGATGAAGACAACAAACGCCTTACTTATTCTTCATCGAGTTTCTTTTCCTGGGATCGGAAAACCGACAATATCGAAGATAACGAATTAACCAGCGACGACGAATGCGTTCCAATGGATTTTGCCCCGAATGATATCCTTTCCCCTCAATATCTGGCCGATTACGTTCACCGTTATACATATCTTAAAACATCCTCTAATAATGATGATGAAGATTCGGAAAAAGTAGAAACGCCTTTATCCTTCGTGTTTGCTTTTACATCCTCACAGAATAGTAAATATCCTTTCGGTTCCGTACTGCCCTATACTTCCGAGGGTGAGGAAGTCGTATTAAAAGACGGAAGTAAACATACGATATCACTTTTGTTTCAATATAAAAACGGTCTGTTTATAAACTTCTGGAAAAAATATGATGCTATAATAAGACACTCTTTCAACCAGGTAGAAACGAATGTCCTGTTACCGGTCCACCAGCTTATGAGTATGGATATATTGACACCTGTAGCACTTCGGGGGCAGTACTTGCTTTTTGACGGGCTTTCTTATTCACTTCCGGCAAATAAGATTGTACCTGTCGAGCTGACATTAAGAACGCTTCGGTTAATAGCCCCCTATAATCTTGATGAAGAACATTATATTAAAGATTTTGGAAGTATTTTATATGTCTGGAAATTGGTTCGTAATACCCAGGCGGAAGTACAAGAAAATAAAAAGCAAGAGGTATTAAACTACTTGACAGGTTTAGGCTTTACCATTGTTAATGATCGTTTCTGGACCATAACAGACGGTTTTATTAATCCCAATACAGATGATTATATAATAGATAATCCACCAACTTCTGAAAATGACACCCTAACAAGATACTATCAGTTTCAGTTAAGAGTGAATATAAATTATATACAAAATGATCCGGAAGCTACTACTGGAACTTACAATGATACATTTACCCTTACTTATATAGGGGAATTTATATCGATAGTGTATTCCGGTTAATTCCGTCCTTTATTCTTCCTTTCATAACCCCAACTTTTGCACCATGGAAAAGCAGAATAATATCATACTTGCTCCGTCCACGTCACAAGTAACGGAGCTTTATAATCTCTGGAGGGAAAACCATTCGGGCCGACTTACGGACTTTTATAAGTTTATGGTAAATCCTTCGGCTGCCAGGGATCGTTTTATATCCTCTCTGGAGATGCAAAATGAGTTAACAGGCAGTTTTATCGTAACTAAAATAGCAATACAATGAGCGCCAGCGACGAAGCTTTAAAGGTGAATATATATCCGACGGGAAACGCTTTTACACGTAATCCTATTTTTTTGTCTGTATCATCCTATTCTATGGCTACATACAGTATCAGGATGAATAATGAAGAAATCTTCAAAGGAAACGGAATCGGGGAATTTCGTGTTAATATAGCCGAGATTGTCGAAACCGGAATAACAGGCGCACGGATTTTACCGGATAACACGGATCATATACTTGCCGTTTCCGGTTTGTCGGCAGAAGTAACTATACATGTGGTAAATGAGGGAGAGGAAGAGGATAACCTATCTTTTACCGCCTGGAAAGGGGGAATTTCCAAGAAGGAGTTTAAACGTCTTCGAAATATGGGGACTGATATATTTTCTTTGAAGTTCTTGAATGAATCCTGCAATTTCTTTTTTACTACGCGGAGCAACGACTGGCGTATAATGATGCGCGAGACGGAACTTTACCCGCTTTGTTTCATCTATCCGGGACACGAACTGAAAATAATGGAACTTCTTACCGGGCAAAGCTTTTCTATACCAGGTACGGTGGGTAATTTTTACGCCTTGAATCTGGAGGCCGTACGACTTAAATTCTTTACCGATTACGGGGTACTGGCCAACCTTTTTGACGTGTATAGCGGTGATACGTTTGCTCTCCGAATCGGGATCGAGCAAAGCCCGACGGTCCGCGAGCGTTACCGGCTCCGGTTCCTGAACAGTTACGGGGTTTACGAAGTGTTTTCCCTGGAAGGCGAAGCGAGCGTAACTCCCGGCATGGATGAAGACGAAGACGCTGTTTTCCGGCGTTACGATGAAATTACCGATGATTATTATTCGGATCGCATACGGACGGAGATACAGGAAGCCGTAACGATTAAGACGGGATTCAAACGCCCGCAGGAAATACGTTTTCTTCTTGATCTGCTTTCCTCTGATGATGTCTACCTGTCCGGTTACGGTCGAGAAGAGATAAAAGTAATTCCTTCGGCGGAAGAGTTTTCTTACCGTGTCCGTCCGGACGCACCGCAGAACGTGACGTTAAAACTCACGTTTGCCGACAAAGAGTCCAACTGGACGGGAGAAATTACGGAAAGCGGCTACCGGAAACCGAAGGTTCATTCCAAAGAATTTAGTAAACAATTTAATTAATGTATCTATATGGCAACACAGGAGTATATCGATGATCTTATTATAGTCATTGAAACCGCAGAGGACGCAGAAAGCGTTACTAACCAAATGGTGGCGGCGGTTCTTGACTTCTTGAACGAACACCTGAAACTGGTTTCCCAGGGTAAGGAAGTCGAGGCGGAGGAAGCCGCCCGCATTGCCGCCGATGCAGCATTACAGAAGGCTATAGACGCCGTTTCTTTACGTATCGACCGACTTGTCGGTAACAACGCTTCGCAGGCAATCGACAACTTTAACGAGATTCTTAATTTCTTAAACGGGCTTAAAGACAGTGATTCACTTGCCGCATTGCTGGCCGATATCAACGCCCGTATCGGCAGCGAAGACAGTTCGGAGAGTGAAGACGGTTCCCTTTGGGGAAAACTGAAAAGTTTGTCCCAGGATATAACCAGTTGTTCCGATGACATAAGCACATTGCAGGTAGACCGTGACAAAATAAAACAGGAGTTGCAGCAGACGGCCGGACTCCAGGTTTCAACTTTTACCAACGTGAACAACCTTTTGAACGCTGGTACCGTTTATAGTGATCTGTCGGGGGTATTTGCAGCATTGAAAACGGCGGGAAAGATTAACAATGTCCGGAAAAACGGTATAATCCTTTCTTTCCTTACTGCCGACGGCTGGGTGACGAAGCAATTTAGAGGCAATCCGGACACAGATTTTGAGAATGCCGAAAAGTGGGAGGATTTCGGCAGCGGCGGTTCGGCCGGCGGAAATACCTATAACGTAACCGGTAACATGCCACTAACGGAAGGTTTCTATACTCTTGCTTCCGCCATTGCCGCGGTACCGGAGAAACAACGCGGCCGGGGGCGTGTTATCACCTTTGAAACATCACTCGGCAAATGGGAGACGTGGCAATTTACCGGAACCGACCCGGCTGTCTGGGATCAGGAGGCGAGCTGGGAAGAGTTCGGCGGCAAAGGAACGGTAAAGAGTGTAACGGTAAACGGCGAGAAGCAGACGCCGGACGCTACCGGTAATGTGAATGTAAACGTGGATATCCTGGAAGTGGACGAAACTTTGTCCTTAGATTCCACCAATCCGGTAGAAAACAAGGTTGTAACCGCCCGTTTTAACGAGGTGGACGCTTCCACGTTGTTTAATGTGAATGCGGAGGTAAGCGAGGATGAAACGTCCGTCCGCCTGTCTTTCCAGAACAAAAGCGGCGCGGAAATTACCGCTGTGGATATCCCGGCCGGTTCTGGTGGAGGTTCCGGCGAAACGGTGGCTACTAAAATTGTATTAAATGCGGCTGTAGATAATGCGATCATCAAGGAAGGCGGAAACGCCCGTCTTACTTATACTTACGATCACCAGTACACCACGGGGGACGAAAAAGGGGAATCCACCGGGCAAAAGGCAGATATAACCGTTACGATCAGGCGCGGAACGACTACCATGTATTCCCAAACAGTCAGCGATGTTTCTAAAGGTAGTTACGAACTGGACCTTTCAAATTACTTGCTTGTGGGAAACACGGATATTTACGTAGTGGCAACCACTACTGATCCGACTACCGGCAAGAAACAAACCCGGCAGGCGTTTACATCCGTGAAGGTTGTCAGCCTTTCCCTTACCAGCTCTTACAATCTGGCCGGGGCTATAGCCGCCGGCGGTTATACGCTGGCCGATACGATTAATATTCCTTATGCCGTGAGCGGTTCCGGAACAAAGGTCGTCACGCTGTATCTGAACGGCCAGCAACAGAACGCGCACACCATTACAAGATCGGGAACGACAAACGGCAGTTTCAGTTTGTCCCCTTCTTCGCTTGTAACCGGCCGGAATACCGTTCAAATGGTTGCCGAAATGGAGGCTTCCGCCGATCTCGTGTTAAAATCCGAAAGTATCTATATCGACATCCTGAAATCCGGAGGATCGGCACCGTTTATCGGCACGATGATGAGTTTTCCGGACGGCCGTATTTTTACGGAGGATCATCTTGTTCCGCGTCTGGAAGCGGGGCAGTACGAACAGGTGAAATTTGACTTTGTGGCTTATGATCCCGCCGCGACGCCGGCCAAAGTGGACGTTTACCGGGACGGGGTGCAAACGCAATCTGTCAGTGTGCCCCGTACTACGCAGACATATACCAACCGTTTCACGCAGCAGGGCGAAATCTGTATGAAATTTAAGACGGGAGCCACGGAATACCCGTTTTATATCGACGTGAGAGAAAGTGGCATCGATTTGCAGGAAACTACTGCCGGGCTTGTATTGAAACTTTCGGCAGCCGGTCGGAGTAACAGTGAATCCGATCCGGGAGCCTGGGATTATGGCGACATACACACAACGTTTGCAGGTTTCGACTGGAACAGCAACGGCTGGACGGGCGACGCCCTGAAACTTACAGGAGGCGCGAAGATTGAAATCGGGTACCAGCCTTTCTCCACGGATGCAACCACTACCGGGGCTACCTATGAAATGGAAATTCTTTGTTCGTCGGTAACGGATCGGCAGGGGGTGATACTGGACTGTATGGCCGGCGATATCGGTTTCCAGATGACAACGGAGCAGGCCCTTATGCGTGTTTCCGGCGGTACGGAAGTAAGTACGAAGTTTGCAAGTGATATGAACCTGAAAATAGCCTTTATTGTCGGGGCCAAGGCCGGCAAACGTTTGCTGGAACTTTATGTGAACGGAATCCGTTGCGGGGCGGTGCAGTACGGAGCTACCGAAGGACTGCTGCAGGCACAGCCGGTGAACATCCGTTTGTTCAGTGATACGGCGGATGTGGAAATCAGGAATTTCCGTATTTATAATCGTGCGCTTACGGATGATGAAGAATTAAACAATTATATGGTAGACCGGACTACATCGGATGAAATGGTCCTGTTATTTGAAAAGAACGATGTTACGGGGGATAGCGGTACGGATATCGACATAGACAAGCTACGCGCCCAGGGAAAAGCGGTTATGCGGATCGTCGGCGATGTGAACCTTGTCAACGCCACCAATAACAAGAAATTCGAGGTCCCGGTCGATATCTATTTTTATAGCCCGTACGGTAAGGAGTACGATTTTGTAGCAAGAAATGTCGGTCTAAGAATACAGGGTACATCATCCACCACTTACCCGCGTAAGAATTACCGTCTTTATTTCCTGCGTCTGGAAAAATACGGAACTACACTGGAAGTTAACGGCGTGGATGTGCCGTCTCTTGAATACAGTTTCAAACCGGGAGCACGACCGATCAGTATATTCTGTCTGAAAGCGGACTTTTCCGATTCTTCCGGTACACATAATACCGGTGCGGTGCGTATTGTGAATGACATCTGGAAGAAGTGCGGGTGGCTGACACCGCCGCAGGCTGCATATAAGGGGGAATATGATGTACGTATAGGTGTAGACGGTTTCCCTATGGACCTGTTTTATGACAACGACGGCACCGGTGCGAATACTTATCTGGGAAAATACAATTTCAATAATGAGAAATCGGAAAGTGCGATTATTTACGGTTTTGAAGGAATTGAAGGATTCAACGACGAAGCCTCCCTGAACGGGCAGCGTAACAAATGTATCTGCCTGGAGTTCTTGAATAACTCCGAGGCCCTTTGCTTGTTCGGAACTACCGACATGTCTTCTTTTGATGATGCGCTGGAATTTCGTTTCAAGGCGGACACTACCTGGGCGGATGCACACGAAGACGATAAGGCGGCAGTTACAAGGCTTTGGAACTGGATAGATTCATGTAAAGGTAATTCTGCTAAGTTTCTGGCGGAATATAACCAGTATTTCGGTAATGACAGCCCGTTTGCATGGTATCTGATTACCGATTACTTTATGGCCGTGGATAACCGGGCAAAAAATATGATGCTGGCAACTTGGGATTCTCTGATCTGGTATTTCCTTCCTTACGATATGGACACTTTGTTCGGTGTGCGTAATGATTCGGTACTGAAATACGAATATACCATTACCCACGAAAGTTTTGACAACAGTATAGGTTCTTATTCGTTTGCCGGCCATGATTCCGTTTTATGGGAACTGGTACGCGGTTGTCCGGACAAATTGCGTGAAGTGGCGGAAACCTTGCGTAGCAATATGAGCCTTGAATATGTTCTGCAAGTATTTAACGAGGAGCAAATGGGTAACTGGTGCGAGCGGATTTATAACAAGGATTCGGAATATAAATATATCCTTCCGCTTACCGAAGGGGTGACAACCAGCAGCGGAACCAGTTATTATAATTATCTGTATGCCTTGCAGGGCAGCCGTTACGCACACCGTACTTATACCATTCAGAACCGTTTCGCCCTTTTGGACAGTCAGTACGTGGCCGGTACTTATCGCCGTGACAGCTTCGCGGCTTATTTCGGGTATAAGTTCGGCAGTGATAACCGGAAAATTCGGATTACGGCCTCCGAACGGTATTATTACGGGTACGGGTACACGTCCGGAACACCGCACCAAAGCGCGGTACTTGCAGAAATGGCCGGTAGTGTGGTGGAACTGACAATGGACACGGATTTGATTGTAAACGATCCGCAATATTTCTACGGTGCAAGCCGTATTCGCGGGCTTGATCTGACGGATGTAAGCCACGCCATTGTCGGCACGTTGAACCTGAACAACTGCACGGCCTTGCGTGATCTGAATGTTAGTTGTGAGGCCGGACAGACGACATTTAACGCCCTTCTGGTGGGTAATTGCCGTAATCTTCGAAAACTCGACATATCCGGGCTTAAATCTTCTTCCTTTACCGGTATGGACCTTTCAAGTAATACCAAACTTGAAACCTTTCTGGCCGGTGGTACATCCCTTACCGGTGTGACATTCGCCGGCGGTGCGCCTCTGACCGTTTGCGTCCTTCCCGGAACTTTGCAGACTCTCGAACTCCGGTACCTGAACAAATTAACCAATGCAGGGCTGCAGCTGGAAGGTACGGCAAATATCACGCGCCTTGTGATTGATAACTGTAGCCTGATCGACTGGAACACGTTATTACAGCAATGCAGTGCGACCAGCTATCTACGAATTACCGGTATAGATATGGACGGGAACGGTAATTTGCTTCGCCGGCTTATGACAATGGGCGGCGTTGATGAAGACGGGGGAAACGTGCAGACGTGCCGCCTGGTAGGTACGTACCGGCTCACCCAGTCTATGTCGGATGAAGAGTACGCCGCCACTTGTGCACACTTCCCGGAACTGAATATCATTCAGCCGCAGTTTGTCGGTATAAAAATAGATCAGACGGTAGGAGACGGGGAAAAGATTACGAATCTGGATAACTCTACCGGATATGACTATAATACTGAATTTACCCCGTCTTCCCATATATTGGAAGTGTTGTCGAAAAGACGTTGTATTCTGGCTAAAAAGACGGCGGAGGGTGAAATGACCTGTTACCCGCTTCATGATGAGAACCGAAATAAATACGCGGATAGTGACAGCGTGGAGAACGCCACGGATGCAGTATTAACCGGATCGGAAGGTGAAGTTTACGTATATGAACCTCATTACTGGTACAAAGGAGTAACGGACGTGCTGAATCAGTGCCTTTACGGTTTTATTTCAAGCAATGAGGATGCGCCGGCAGCAGCAGGGTACACCAGTGTAAGATTTACCCGCGAAGAACTGAACGTGACGGAAGGGATCGGGATTCGTAAGAATACGGATTACACAACCCTTGAAGAGGCGAAAAACAAATACGAATCCGGATCGTTCGCCCTGGTGGATGTCCGGGATTACAAGCAGGTTCGTTTTCCCGGTTTTGCTTCTACTCTTTACGGGGCTGTATTTGTAGATGATGCTGGGAAAATACTAAGTCGGATCAGCGTTTCAAATGCGAACGGTTTTATCAATGGTATGTATCTGTTTTGTGCCGTTCCTGTAGGGGCTACGAAACTGGCCTTTACTTTCCTTAATTCGGCGGCCTTCGATTTCGTTTTACTCACGACATCGGAAAGTGTGGAAGCGATCGAGCCGGACTGGGTAGAGCATACGGAATGCCTGGGCGGTGTTTATGAAGCCTATCTGATTGATGATGTGCTGCGTTCTGTCAGTGGTGTTTCAAGTGTAGGAACTATTTCACAGAGCCAGGCAGTCAAATACGCCCAGAACCGGGGCAAAGGTTTCCAGCTGTTCGACTGGGAGATGCACAAGGATGTGGGTAATCTGCATTTCTTTAAATACGGTAATACCGATTCGCAGGGAGTTTGCGGATATGGAACAAACAATTACCAGAAAGTGACAGGCCTTACCAATGCGCTGGGGATGCGTGATACGGTTTCTTATTATAAGGAAAAGGGCGGTTCCAATCCACAGGCGGAAGGTGCTTACCGGGACGGTGTAAATTATCAGTCCGTCAATGTGCTGGGCTATGAGAATTTCCAGGGAAACAAGGCGGAATGGTTGCAGTATGTCACAGTAAACAAGACGGCGGCGGACGGAAGGTGGTTTATTACCATGCCGGACGGAACGGAACGCATTGTACAGGGAATTACTGTTTATAACGCGGATATTTATCCTACCCACATGGTTTGGGGCCGGTATATGGATTTGATTGCAGCTAAAGAAGGCGGTTCCACTTCCTCACATTGGTTCGATAGGTTCTATGTGGGTACCGGTCTTTCTCGTGTGGTGTGTCGGTCGTACTACAGCGCGTTCGCGTTGGGCGGTGTTTCGTTTGCGAGCGCGCTTTTCGATTCATCGAGCACGTATGCGAGCATCGGTGTTCGGCTTGCCTTCAGGGGCATAATACGCTGGGCGGGCAGCGTCGCGGCCTTTAAAGCCATAAATCAGGCAGATTAAGAGAAAAAACAGCAACGTAAAACGTTGTGCGGGTAGCGCGGGCGTCCGGAAAGTAAGACGGGCGCCGGTACTTCCGAAAAGTACAAAGGCGGATTTCCTCATATACACTCGTGTGGTGTATCGGTCGAACAACAACGCGAACGCGTTAGGCGGTGTTTCGTATGCGAACGCGAATAACGATTCATCGAACACGAATGCGAACATCGGTGTTCGGCTTGCAAACAATTAGAATAAAGAAAAAGCGCATAAGCCTTGAAAATTGGCGTACAACAGTGGGGACGTGTCCCCGGCGTGGAGCCAAGAGGAATGAGCCTCGCCAACAGCAGCCGTTTACGACTGGAAAGGGGAAAAATAAAGCGCAGGGCAATGGGGTTTGGTAGGAACTTTTTTCGAAGAAGCCCGGCCCGGGGAATTGAAGGCTGATTTAATTATCATGTGGAGAGAAGATAATATTATAGAAGAGATTGTCGAGGACGCCAATATAGAGGACGCCATAAAAACGGTATTGCGCAAAAGAAGACGAAAGCGCAGCTTTGCCGGGCGTAGAATACTGGCGGATGTCCCGAAGGCGGTAGAGAGGATCAGGCAGCGGATAAAGAGTGGACGGTTCAAGCTCGGAGGATATCGGGAAATGACCGTAGACGACGGGCCGAAAGTAAGGATCGTACAATCGGTTTCCCTGGAAGACAGGATCGTTCTTAACGCCGTTATGAATGTGGTGGACCGGCATTTGAAAGTACGTTTTATCCGGACTACTTCCGCATCCATTAAAAACAGGGGAACGCATGACCTTTTACAGTATATCGTTAAAGATATAAAGGATGATCCCGAAGGAACCCTGTTCGCTTACAAGTTCGATATAACGAAATTCTATGAAAGTGTAGACCAGGACGTTTTGCTGGATGCAGTGAAAAAGATGTTCAAGGATAAAATATTGATCGGAATTCTGGAAGAGTGCATTCGTATGATGCCTAAAGGCGTGAGTATTGGGCTAAGATCATCACAGGGGCTTTGTAATTTGCTTCTATCCATTTACCTGGATCACCGGTTAAAGGATCAGGAGGCGGTAGCACACTATTACCGGTATTGTGACGACGGTCTGGTGCTTTCCGGTAGTAAGAAATATCTTTGGAAGGTTAGGGATATCATTCACGAACAGGCCGGCAAGGCCCGCCTGGAGATTAAAAGTAATGATACCGTTTTCCCGATCACCGAAGGTATCGACTTTCTGGGATATGTAACCCGCCCGGATCATGTGCGGTTAAGGAAACGTAACAAACAAAAGTTCGCCCGCAAGATGCACAAGGTTAGAAGCAGAAAACGCAGGCAGGAGCTGACCGCCTCATTTTACGGGCTTACAAAACATGCTGATTGCAAGAACTTATTTTATAAACTAACAGGAAAGAAAATGAAAAAATTAAAGGATTTGGGCTACAAGTATAAACCTAAAGACGGACGGAAAAGATTTACCGGAGCAAGGATTAAGTCGCCGGAGCTGATGAACAAGGATGTGATCGTACTTGATTATGAAAAGGACGTTCAGACGAAAAACGGACCCCGGACTGTTATAAAGCTGGAACTCGACGGCAAGGAGAGGAAATATTTTACCAGCCTGGAGGAAACCCTTTTTATTTGTGAATCAGCGGAAAGAGACGGAGAAATGCCTTTTGAAGCGCATTGTGAAGGTGAAGTAAGTGAAAAAGGATTGATAATTATACACTTTACTTGAAATGATACGGATTTATGCAGACAGCAAGGCGGAACCGGTAAGATGTACCAACCGCCGCCGGGGAATCTGGCGTATTACGTGGGATTACCAGGAAACAGAGACACCCGAAGGAGTGCAACGTAGTTACATGGAAGAGACGTTCGATCACTTGCCCGCACTGGTAGAAATCAAGGCGGTTATTAATGAATGGTATAACCGGCAGATAACCGACACGATCGAAAGCGGGTACGTATGGAACGGCCTGAAAGTCTGGCTTTCCATGGAAAACCAGATGAATTATAAGACGGCGTACGATCTTGCCTTGCAAACAGGCGGGGAAAACCTTCCTGTTACTTTCAAGCTCGGGGAAGAAGACAACCCGACGTTTTACGAGTTTGCAAGCATGCAGCAACTACAGGAATTTTACGCCGGTGCCGTGAAACATATACAGGAGACACAAAAAGAAGGCTGGGCACTTAAAAAGGCTATAGACTGGAGTGTTTATACGTTGGAGTAGAAAAGCGAAAGGGGGAAGCGGGAAATACGTTTCCCCTCACTTTTTTAGTTATAACATATCATCAAAGGCGTGTATTCCCGCTTCGCGTTCATCTTCCAGAGCATGTGCGTAAACCATTGTCATAGTTATAGAACTATGTCCCAAAAGGTGGGATAGCGTTACGATATCATGTGTTTTCTTATAATACAGGGTAGCAAATGTATGCCGCCCGGTTTTTGAACTGATATCCTTTGTTATTCCGACTTTACCGGCTATTGTTTTCAATACCCGGTTTATATCCTGATCCGTGGGAAGGTTCATAAACAGATTGCCTTTTGTACGTCCGGCCCGGTAATATTCATAAATATAACGTGCCGGGTCCGATAAGGGTACAGTTACCGGTATTTTGGTCTTACCTCGTGTGTAGTGTAGTTCATTCCCTATGAACTGGTTTATTTGCAGTGCTTTTGCATCGCCTATATGCAAAGAGGTAAAACAGAGAAACAGAAAAAAACGGAGTACGTTCTGGGTACATTCTTCCAGGCGACCGGACCGGTACAAGGCAGTCAGACGAAGCAGTTCTTCTTCCGTCAGATATACGACTTCGCTTTTGGGACGGCGTATCTTTATGGCCGAGAACGGGTCCTGTTCCATATAACCGCCGCGTATGGCGGCACCTACATATATTTTGATAGTAGCCATGTTACGCCATGCCGTAGAATCCTTGTTACCTATTTTGCGGAGATATGCAAAGAAGGACAGGAGAAATTCGTGGGTAATTTCTGAAAACACAAGGCCGGGGGCGAATGTCTCTAATTTCTTGATGATAGAAACGTGATGTTTCCAGGTACCGAAAGAAATAGTTTTGCTAATTTGTTTGAGGTAAACCCGTGCAAAATCAAAGAAGGTACCAAAATCTGAAGGATTGTTATACTGGCGGAAGAAACTTTCTTTTGTAAGCGTCTCATTTTTAAGACGGGCACGGACAAATATGTCGCTTACACGTGACCGGATGTTTGAGATGATTAGATTTTTGTCTTTACTTTCTTTGTCCCGGCCTTTTATCACTTCGTTTTGCTCGTCCCATTCTTTGGACGTGACACTTAACCTCACCGCGATCCTTATTTTCTCACGGTTGATATAAAATTCCACATACAGGGGGAGCCGGTCGGTTTTGCCTTTTTTGCCTTGTCTTACAACTCTTATTGCCGTCATTTTTATATGCCTATTTTATGCCTGTAGAGGGGATATGCCTACAAATATGCCTACACAGGCAGGTTATTAAAAGTTAAACGGGGCGAAAGTAAAACGTTTAATATCAGCTATTTAAAAGAAAAATCCGATAACGTTTGACTGTTACCGGATGTTAATAGTGATTCCGAAGCGATTCGAACGCTTGACCCACGCCTTAGAAGGGCGTTGCTCTATCCAGCTGAGCTACGGAACCATCCTTATTTGCGGATGCAAAGGTAGTGCTTTTTACGAAAACTCAAAAGCTTTTCGAAACTTTTTTATTCATATTTTTCTTTATCACTATAAATCAGCAATTTATAAAAGCACCTCTATAGGAGCGGATGATAAGGTATTAGCAAAAACCAATATGCTATTAGCAAAAAAAATATGCTATTAGCATAATCTTTTTTGCTAATAGCATATATCTTACTTATCTTTGCACCACGTAAAATGTAAAATCAGAAATTATGTTGAGTCGCATTATTGTATTGGTCATTGCCGGAGTTGCTGTAGTCTATATCGTTCGTTTTATAGATAACTTTTTATCTCAGCACAGAAGAAAATATTGAATAAGATAATTCAAATCGGGAGAAGTCTGTCTAAAACTTCTCCTTACGTTCAAAGTCACCCTCTTCGGTATAATATTTCCATGTACCTTTAGGCTGATTATTCGAATATTTTCCGCGAAGCTTCAACTTACCATTTTCATGATATTCGCGGTAACGTCCATGACGTTTCCCTTCCTTCACTTCCGCTTCACTCTTCAACGCTCCTTCCGGATAAAATTCCCGTAACACGTTTCCTTCAAACTTTTCGACATAGAAACGTTTCAATTCACTCAACTGTTCTTTCTCCGTCACAGCATCTTCATTCATTTCCTCGTCTTCTTCATCGCTGGCTACGACTGTCACTTCTTCCGGCTTGTAAGGACGATAATCCATCACGTACTGTAAAGAAGCCAATTGGTTATCTCCAACCACTTGCATAGTCCAGTAAGGGAACGAATACAAAACATCCTTATTCGATTGTATTTCATTCCATGTAGCAGGATTCATCATAGACTTTAACTGAGAATAGAATTTATGCATATCCGTATATAAAAAGATAGTAGAGCTCGACTTCATATATGAGTAAGCATCTTTAAATCCCGGAGTATCCTCCAGCAAATTCTTTTGCTCATAGTCTTCTACAAAAGAAAGCAAGGAGGCAGCTTTATTACTGAAAACGACATAATCATCCACATAAGTATAGTACGGCTTCTCAAACTTATCAAAGAGCTTTCCAAAAAACAACCGGAAGAAACCTTTCATTTCAACATAGTTGATCTCGAAATCTTTATAAGTGACAGATTTAATCTTAACCGGAGTCCGGCGCTTGATCTTCTTTTCAATGAACTCCATATTTTTGCGGGCATCCTTAATGCTCTTAGCCCTGATAGCTAAAATCAGTTCAGGGTCATGCCCTAACAAGCCCGGTTCGGATTGGGTAATGGCAAACTCTCCGGACATCCAGCTCAAGAAGTTCTCCTCCAATGATATGCCAAACAGACTTTCAATCTTTTTACGGGAACTCTGATAAGAATCATAGAGCTGTTTATCATGAACAGAAAGAGCATTTTCCAGTTCCTTCACAAAGGTAAGCGGATTATCGAAACCTATGTTCGTATAAAGAGCAGTCCGTCCCGACAGGATTTCATGCGCTTTCATTTTATGTTTTCCGGAATTCAACAAAGCAGTGATATAAGGATCAACAGAATCTTTCTTAAATGTATAACCTTTCACTTCCATACGATCCTTATCCATATTAAGATAAAGACCGGCAAAGTTCATAGAGTTGCTGAACAGATCGACATATTCGTTTCTGGTTCCCAGATAAATAGACATAAACTGAGGAATACGGGCATAGTTGATAAAAACCCTGACAAGTCCTTTGCCGGAAACCTTCTTCTCGGCCTCAATAAAAGAATGATCCAAGCCAATTTTAGGTTTGTTGCGCGAATCGATAGCAGATTCCACCAATCCGGAAGTATAAGAACCCACCAGATGATTATCTACAAAAGCCGTATAAAAGACATCGCGCGTATCCGGATCACGCATTTCGAGAATGTTAACTCCATTATGCATCCGGTTAGTTACCGTAAAGCCACTCATTACCAGGACTGTTTCCACCTGATCCTTCAATAAATCCATTTTGGAAGCCTTTTGCATATCCAGAACCAGCAGAAAATCCCAGTCCGTAGCACGAATCTTATGAAGTGAAATAAGCATGTCCCGTTCGCCAACAAGCGACAACAACACCTTATTGCTTCTGACAACCGAATCCAGTTTTTCTACACTTTTCGTTACTTCTTCAAAAGACTTCGCTTTCTTCAGACACTGCCATGTCTCACTTCCGCTAAATTTTCCCCAATCTTCAATCGGAGCTGATGATTGAATGATAAATGCAGCATCCTCCGGTACCAGATAGATTTGCTGGATATTCCGGTCGGGCGAAACAAATAAATAGACTATAGAATAAACCATGTATACAGCCAAGGCTAATCCTGCCACCAATATGGTTCTTTTTACAATTTTTCCCCTATTTTTTCTTTTCCCATTCTTCCCAGGTTCAGCATATTGCTCTTGTTCCCCGTTATTCATTCCATCCATTATTTATTTGTTATTGAGTTGATTGGACAAAACTACTAAAAAAAGATGAAAGATGAAATTCGTCAGTTACAATTTAAACAGCTTCCTCCATTTACATACGCAATAAAGCAAAACCGCCCCTAAAAATAATAGTGCTCCTTTCGTCTTCCAATGACCGGATTTGGAAGAAACGACATTTTCAAAATTCCGGTTGTTAAAACTGGAATTTTGAATCATGAATTATAAGCCCATCGGTATCTTCAACAGATACCAGACAATAAACAGCAATGTCCACGCTCCCAGAATGCATAACGAATATCTCCAAGTATATTTCAGCAATGATCCATAAGTGATCTGTTTGTCATATTGCCGCATATACGTCAACACCAGAGGCATATAAAATAAGAATGGAGTAATGGCATTCGTCGAACTGTCTCCGATACGGAAAGCACACTGCGTAACGTCCGGCGAAATCCCCATCTGCGCAAACATCGGAATGAAGATAAAAGACATAAATGCCCACTTGGAAGTAGCGGATACCATAATCAGGTTGATAAACGCCGTAAACAGGATAAATAAAATAAGTGCGGACAAAGGACCCGGTTCAAAAGAAGAAAGCAGGTCAGCTCCCATAATTGCAAGGCATTTGTCCAGATGAGAATACTCGAAACAAGCAAACATCTGGGCAGCAAAGAAAGCAATAACAAAATATACGCCCAGCAGTTTTATCGGCTGGGTAAGTCCTTCGATCACGTCATTGTCACTACGATAACGACCGGAACTGAATCCGTAAGCCATCCCTGTAAAACCTGCGCCCAAAGACAACAGAAACAGGATACCGGCAATGAAGGGTGAGTGCATCAAACCTCCGTTCACACCACGCAGAATACCATAAGAAGAGAAAGTAAGCCACAAAATAAGAGCTACGTATATCCCTGCTACTGTGACAGCCACCATCACTGCACGGCGTTCTTTACGTGACAAAGGGCGATAGGCTTCCACCTTTACACTGCCTTCATATTTTCCTAAAGTTGGGAGAAGCCATTTCTGAGTCACCCAATAAACAATTCCCGTAATAACTACCGTCGAAGCACTCATAAAAAAGTAGTTGCACAATGGCTCCGTGTTTCCCTGATATCCCATCAGTGTAAGCGCGGCTTCCTGAGTAGTATGTGCCAGCAACGGGTCCATCGTACTCAATACGATATTGGCGCTGTATCCGCATGCTACAGAAACATAAGCCGTCACAATCCCCGCTATCGGATGAAGACCTACCCATTGAAACAGCATAGCGGCAATGGGAAGCAGAATAATATATCCACCGTCACCAATGACATTCGACAGCAATCCGAGAACGATCACCCACAAGATGACCTTTCTTTTTTCCTTACGATTGCCCACTCCCAGACGGATGCACGCATCAATAAACCCGGAATGCTGCGCCACGCCCAGTCCGAACATGGCAATTATCACCATGCCCAACGGAGCAAAGCCGGTAAAGTTCTTGATAGCATTCCGCAACCACCAGCGGATTCCCTCAGGACTCAGCAGGCTTTGTACCCGAATATCCTCTCCTGATTGCGGCAGTGTTACTTTCAGTCCGTAGATATCACATATCCACGAAAGAAAGACCACCGCCATTGTCAGCAGCAGGAACATCGTAGCGGGATGCGGCATTCGCCATTTACTCTTCATCAGCTTCCAGATTATCCAGATCGATAATACGCAACTCCAATGCACGGACAGCCAGACGAGTCGCATTCACCCCTACCCGTTCTCCATTCGGGAAAAGGCGACCGATCAGGTCATTCTGTCGTTTTTCCAATGATTTCACACCGAATGGCATTCCTTTCAGACTGGCAATCATATCTTTGGTATAGCCTAAGGCCAGATGGCGAAGAAAACGCTCGTCATATTCATCAATATCATAGTTGATTACCGCTTCCTGACGTTTGGCGTCATTTGCCACCGACTTTTTGAAACGGTCTACAATCTTCTCCAGAATCGGATAATTGAATACCAGTTTCTTGCCATCCATTACAGCCTGTACATCTGTCTTGGTCAGTAATTCCCCTGTTTTCAGAATAATGCCGTCGGCTCCTGCATTCAGCACATCCACCCACAATTTCTCATTCAGTATTTCCCCTGTAAAGATCAATACACGAACCCCCTTGTAACGTTTGAAAATGTTCCGGCAGATATCAACGCCAATCGTTGTAGAACCTCCCAGTCCTAAATCCAGCAAAACCAGATCGGGAAGCTGTGCTTCCATCAGCGGCCAGAACTCACTTTCTGTCATAGCCGTGCCGATCACTTCTGCGTTGGGTATTTCATGACGAAAAATCTCTTCTGTGCCTTTCAATTCCAGTTTTACGTCCTCTACAATAATAACTTTAAACTTCTGTTCTTCCATTTTTATTTATCTAATAACTTTTATGTGTTTTCTCTTATCTACGCGGGATGGTGAAGTAAACCGTAAATCCTCCTCCTTCTGCCGGTTCGGCATTGATACGGCATCCTCTGCGCCCCGCAAATTCGTCATGGTCACGGATTATCTGTTTGCATATCAGATATTCCGTTCCCCGCAACTCCCCTTTCTCACCGGAAGTCATACGAGCCAGATTCGGATAGAACAACTGATTCAGTTCCGTCACACTCTTCTCGCGTCTTGTATCCGTAAACAAAAAACGGACATACTCATTATCCTTACGGGCCTGCAGACGTATCACTCCTTCTTCATGAACCGCTAATGCTTCATCAATCAGGTTCTCAAACAGGAAACGCAGCTGATTCACATCACCGATTACCTTGGCTTCCATCGGTTCCATGATCAGTTCTATTTTTTCCATCCGGTTTTTCATCACCTTTCTGAAATATTTTCCGGCAGCATCAAACAGTTCCTGTACCGGAATCGTAGTCCGTCGGAAAGTTACTTCCTCCAGCTGTCGGGCAGCACACGAGCTCAATATCGTGAATATCCCTTTATAGTATTCTATCAGTTCCGTAATTGTCTCTACAGCTTCCCGTTCTTCTTTTTCCGAAAGGTTCTGCGTATTCAGCCGGCCAATAATCTGTTTTATCTTGTTCGGATAATAAATCGTCTCATGTTTTATAGTCGAAAGGCAATTGTCGAGCACCATATTCTGTACATGGAGCATGCTGTCTTCCCACGAAGCGCGGCGTGTTTCCTCGTGTGCCGATTCGATATCCCGATATTTAGTAGCCAGCTTCACCACTGCATTGAACACCACAATCGACACATAACGCGCCACCAGTTCAAAAAGAAGATGGTCCGTTTCCTGCTGTGTCCCTTCCCTGCGTTCCAGATAGAGTACGCCCACACACTGATGCTCACCACCGGCTTCCACCATCAGCGGAATCGCCTGGAGATTCTGTGCGGAGAGATATTCCCCCCTATCAAAACATTGCTGTACCATCTCCGGCATTTCCTGTCCGGGACAGGAAGCATATTCCAGCCGATGCGTAGTTTCGTTATAAACTGCAATTCCCATCAGGCTGATTGTCAGCAACTCATTTACTGATCCAAAAGCCTCATTCACAATGCGCTGAGGAATCTCTTTAAGTGTATTCTCCTCCCGTTGAAGGGCTTCCTCATTCTCCTGAGTCTGGGGTCTGACCAGAGAAGCTGCAAATACCTTCTGATTAATTTCAAGCACCTGTTCCAGATTCAAACGATTCTGGAGCATCTTCCTCATATACAAGAGATAATAGCCTATCAGGGAAACGACCAGCAAGACGAAACAAAGAATAATTCCCACCGTTTTATTGGTGTTCGACCGCTCCAGCTGCCTGCAATATCCCTCCAAAGTCTGGTCTTCACCCTGCACTTTATATAAATCCGTAAAGGCCGAGTTATTATAACTATATGCATCAATCTGCTTCAAAGCCAGAAAAGCTACTGCCGCTTCATTCCTGATATCGAGAATCACATGATAATCCGAGTCAAAAAGCTCATTCCACCAGAAAAGTTCGGCAGGTATCCCTTTACCGACCAGTTTCATGTACCGGTGCGGTTGTGTGGTACGCGCATATTTCTTATAATGCTCATTCAGCATCATCATTGCCGAATCGATATATTGCAAAGCGATCTCATAATTCTCATCCACATTCGCAAAATAAGCTGCATTGGCATAATCCGATGCCGCATCGAGCAAATCCTCATAAGTGGAATCAGTAGTAATAGCGATGGAATCACTATCCTGCAATATCGACGGAAGAGGGTCGTGCAAACAAGAAGTCATTCCCACCGGGAGCAACAGGCAAAGCAACACGCCAATCACCTTACGTATCCCTGAAGGCAAGCGGAAATAGAAACGGCTTCCCTTTCCCGGCTCACTTTCTATATCGAACACACATACCCGGAACAGTTCATTCGTCTTCTTATATTTCTCAATGATTCCTTTACAATTCATCAAGCCGAAACCGCTTCCCTTGTTCTCTTTCAGTTCTTCCGGATCTGTCGCATCTTTCATGCCGATAGCACGCGAATCATATACCTTTTCACCAATGATATGCGCTATATCTTCCGCAGAAATCCCCCTACCGTTGTCTTCCACAGATATTTCCACATACGCATCGGCAGCATGTGCATATACTTTCACCGTCCCTCCTTCGGGAGTATATTTACGGGCGTTTTCAGCCAGTGTGTTAATCATAAACAAGGTCAGCGCACGGTCAGCCTTCACCATAAGCGTAGTCGGTTCAATCTCCAGCTTCTGCTTTTTCATCTCGAAGGCACGCCGTCCCTTTCCCAACAAATCAAATAATTCATTCAGGCTGAATGTCTCGATATTCAGACTAAGCGTTCCTTGCTTCATCTTGATCCAGAGCGCCAGGATATCATTATATTCGTTAATGGTGGTCACCAGTTCATCAATGTACTGGTACTTCTCTTTCTTTATCTTGTCATCATCAATATATCCTTTTTCCGTCAGCTTATGCACTTCGTTCAGTATTCGGTCAATATAAGGATTGATCCCGTTCACAATTGCCATACAGGCTTTTTTTATCAGATTCTGACGTTTGTTTCCTGCAATATGCTGCTCGTAAATATAGCGTTGTTTCTCCAGCTGAATCCGCTCGTCGCTCAATGCAGCCACCATTTGTTCATTCTCGGCAGCCCACACGATATAAGGTTCCAATACGTGTACCAATGCTTTCTCGTCCCGGTTCAGCCGGTGGGAAGAAGGTACCAATGTCGCTTTTCCTTCTTCCGGTATTTCCAGTGTCAGTCGTCCTTTCCCGAACAACTGGTCGATGCCCTGCTGAATCAAAGGTACATTCATCGGTATGGAAGAAGTAATATCCCGGCAAAGAGATAAAATCCGTTGCAGGCGCTCCACATCCACCCGGTTCCTGATTTTGGAACGTTTGTTGAAAAACCACCAGAGGATAATCACCAGCACCAGTCCGACGATAACCAAAGAAAGAACCACAGTCATCTGTCGCGAACCCGCTTCCAAAGACTGATAACGGCTTTCCAGTTCCTTGTCCTGACGGGTATAATTCAGAATATCCAGATAGATATTCCGGTTATAATCAGAAGCATGCTTCATCCCCAGCCCGGCATATGAAACGCTTAACTGCTCCCTTATCCGTGAGATCCATTCGGGAACGGTTTTCACCTTCTCCTGAGCAATCCACGGAACTCCGGTATAAGTGGTATCTCCTTCGGCAAACGTATATAATTTATCCAGTGTGTCCACTTCATTATGATAATAGAGCATGTGATGGTGATTTACGCAGTCCAATGCTCTTGATAAAGTATCCAGTGCTTCCTGATAGCATCCGTGCGCATTCAGGTATTTGCCGATGGACACATAAGCTCCGGCAATCTGGTACAAGTCGTTATATTCCCGAAACTTCTCCAATGCCAGTTGAGCCAGACGCAAAGGAAACAGCGAATCCACCGGAAAATCGAACTGATCCAAAGCATGCACCCGTCTTGTCTTGAAAAACTCGAAGTTGGCCGGGGATGCCATCAAATTGGCAAGTCCCTGCATTCCATTTCCTTCGAAATACGGATGCTTACTCTTTACGGCAGTCCGCCAAGTCAGATAGAGTTCGTCAAATTCACGGAGCTTCCGTTCTTCCGGAGTATTCGTTTCAACTAAAGAAGCCGATCCTTTGAGATAATGATAATAGAGAAGTTGATTGGTATCCCCCAATGCCTCGTCTTCCTGAATATTATCGATAGAAGTTATCGCTTCCTGCCGCTGCTGAAGATAATAATAGTAAATGGAGGAAACGAGGAAAAATTCGGTAAATGCATAATCCAGCCGGAGTGCTTCGTGGCGGTCGGCAAACAAATCGCTCTCCTCGCGGATACGTTTCATCCGGCGAAGGGCACTGTTACGGTAATCATAAAACTCCTTGTTGAGTGCTGTACGCTGGCAGATCTTCATCAGTCCGATATCGGCAATCAGCAGTTCCAGTTCATTTTTAGTCAGTTTGTACACCTCTTTATGATACGCCTCGGCACGGTCGAAATCCATATTCATGAAGGCACAGAAACCCAGATTGTTGGACGCCTCGGCTTTCCCCGACTTGTAAAGGTTTACCTGCCGATATGCTTTGTAGGCATATTTATAGGAAGAATCCAGATTACGGTAACGATAAGCATACGCTTTTCCATTCAGCGAGTCGATAAGCCTCACTTCTTTTGTGGGTACCATATCGGTGCACGAAAAAAGAGAGGAAAGCAACAATATTCCTATTATATATAATGGAGAATGGAAAATGGAGAATGGAGAATAAAAAGACAGGCGATAACTATCTTTCATTCTTCGTCCTTCATTCTCTGTTTTTCGTCCATAATTCTTCATTCTTCATTCTCTGTTCTTCGTTCTTACTTGCAAATCTACAAATATTTCCGATAAGTTGGAGAGAAAATTATTTTTTCTACAATAAGTCCTTCTAAATAATAAGAGAAATTCCTACCTTTGCAGGCAAATTAACAAATAGGTAACATCTATTACAAAATGAGCGAAAAAGCACCCTTTATGGTATTCTCGGGAACTAACTCGAGATATCTTGCAGAGAAAATCTGCGCAAGTCTCAATTGTCCTCTGGGAAACATGAATATCACCCACTTTGCAGATGGTGAATTTGCTGTTTCTTACGAAGAATCAATTCGTGGCGCACATGTATTCCTTGTGCAGTCTACTTTCCCTAACTCAGACAACTTAATGGAACTTCTCCTGATGATCGATGCTGCAAAACGTGCATCTGCAAAGAGCGTTGTTGCCGTTATCCCTTATTTCGGATGGGCACGTCAGGACAGAAAAGACAAACCCCGCGTTTCTATCGGAGCAAAATTGGTAGCCGATCTGCTTTCAGTAGCAGGTATCGACCGACTGATTACCATGGATTTGCACGCAGACCAGATTCAGGGATTCTTCAATATCCCCGTAGACCACCTGTATGCATCAGCCGTATTCCTCCCTTATATCCAGTCACTGAAGCTGGAAGACCTGGTGATTGCTACACCGGATGTGGGTGGTTCAAAACGTGCCAGCACTTTCTCCAAATATCTCGGTGTGCCTCTGGTACTCTGCAACAAGTCACGTGAAAAAGCCAACGAAGTCGCTTCCATGCAAATCATCGGTGACGTGAAAGACAAAAATGTAGTATTGATCGATGATATCGTAGATACAGCAGGAACAATCACCAAAGCTGCCAATATCATGATGGAAGCCGGAGCTAAATCCGTACGTGCTATTGCCAGCCACTGTGTAATGTCTGACCCAGCTTCTTTCCGTGTGCAGGAATCCGGACTGACTGAAATGGTATTTACAGACAGTATCCCATACGCTAAGAAATGCGCGAAAGTGAAACAGCTGAGCATCGCTGATATGTTTGCTGAAACAATCAAGCGAGTTATGAATAACGAATCAATCAGTTCACAATACATCATTTAAATGATGAATGATGAATGAAGAATGAAAATAAGAAAGCCGGCTAAATTTGAACTTAGCCGGCTTTCTTATTATATTATATCAAACACTAAGAATTGAACTAGAAATGAGTGCGAATGTGCAACCAATTCTTCATTCCTCATTCTTCATTTTTAAAGAACTCTTCCCATCTTATAAGTTCCTTTTTTGATTACCTTCCCATCCTTATCGGTTTCAACAAAAGGACCATCTTTTTTTCCTTGTTTGAAGAAACCTTCGAAACGGTTACCGTCTTTATCGATCTGTACGCCTTGTCCTTCTTCCAGACCATCTACGAAACCACCTTTATATTGCATACCGGCAACAGTTTTCAGAGAGCCTTGACCGTGAGGGCGATTATCCTTCCAGTCGCCTTCGTACACATCTCCGTTGCTCCATTTGTAAGTACCTTTGCCTTCACGTTTGTTGTTTTTCCAGTCGCCTTCGTACACAGCACCGTTAGCCCACGTAAATGTACCTTTTCCGTCCTGCATGCCGTCCTTGAAATTACCTACATATTTATCACCGTTGGCATGGTAATAAACTCCAGCTCCGGTACGTTCACCTAAAAGATAAGAACCTTCGTAACGATCTCCTGTGTGGAAATAATAAGTACCCTTTCCGTGCTGGATATCATCTGCCCAGTCACCATCGTACTTATCTCCGTTGGTATATTCGAATACGCCTTTTCCATGACGCACATCATCTTTCCAGTCACCGTCATATTTGCAGCCGTCGTCCCAGTTCATGGTGCCTTTGCCGTTCTTCTTGTCATTCTTCCAGTGACCGCTGTATTTAGCACCGTTCGCCCATGTATAAGTACCTTCGCCTTCACGCTTGTCATTCGCCCAGTTGCCTACGTACAAGTCGCCATTATGATAATACATCGTTCCGGCACCATGCTGGTAGTCCTGAAACCACATACCGTCATAACGGTTATTATTCATAAAATAATAGATTCCTTTTCCATGTTGCTGGTCTTGAAACCACTGACCTTCATACTTCTCTCCATCCGGAAAAGAATAGATCCCGTAGCCTTCACGCTTTCCTTTTACATATTCCCCTTCGTAAACATCCCCATTCTTAAAAACCGTTTTCCCTTTTCCGTTCGGCTTGCGTCCTTTCATTTCTCCGGTGTAGACAGCACCATCTTTAAAGGTATAGTTCCCGATTTTTATTTCTGTAGAGAATGTATCTTTCAGCTTCCCGAAGAACCCGCCTTTACTGGTATTGTTATCTTGTGCCATCACTCCTCCCTGTGCAAGAAGAGCCAAAAAAAGTGTAGTATATAGATATTTCCTCATTGGTTTTACTCGTTACTCATTAAAATTACAATTTGGACAAAGATACAACTTCTATCCCAAAAAGTGCCATATCGGAAAGCAAATTATGACAACTTTTTACCAGCAATGACCTCTTTTAATGTCTCTTTGCACAAATAACGTTGTGCCAATTCCTGTATTTCCTGAGGCGTCACCTCATTCACAGCCTGCAGGGAACGGGAGAAATAGAGATCATCCAGCCCGGAAGTAGCAATGAAAATCCATGCATCCGATAGCGAGAAAGCCGATTCATAGCTGCGGCACATTTCTCCCAGCATATAGTTGCGCACCATGGTCAGTTCTTCCATCGGAACAAGTTCCTGATGCAGCTTGTCTATTTCGTGATATACTTCCTGTATCAGTGGTTCAACATATTCGTTATCCGTTTCTGTCGAAATGCCCAGCAAACCACTATCCGGATAAAACATAATTCCGGCAGAAATACCATAAGTATATCCTTTTTCCTCACGGATGTTGGACATCAGACGACTGCCAAAGTATCCTCCGAACAACGTCATCAGTACCCGTAACTTCAGAAAATCGGGATTCTGGCGGGTAATGGTAGTACACCCTAATTTCACCGCACTCTGCAATGCGTCTTCACGCTCTATGAAAATGCGTTTTTCGGCAACGGCGTTAAAAGAGAATTCCAGCTTTATCGCTTTCTGCTGATATTGACCAAAAGGAGTTCCGAAAGTATCGGTCACCCGCCGGATGGTATCTTCCGTCACCTTGCCTGACAGGAAAATAGAACAATTGCCCGAATGATAATGCCGGTCGTAGAAACTACGGAGAACCTCCGGCGTAATGGCATGGTAGTCTTCTTCCACAACGATTTGTCCACACGGGTGCTGTGCTCCGTAAAGAGTCTGCAACAGACCACGATGTGCCAGGAAATCGACTTTAGAAGTATTGACCAGGTATTGCTGGATATTCGTATCCAGAATGGTATGCAGTTCTTTCTCCGGAAACAGGGGTTCTTTCACCATCGATTCCACGACTTCCAGTGTTTTCGCCAGATACTTGTTCAGTGAGTAGACCGTGATATAAGCATACTCCGACGAACTGGACAATTCGAGCCATGAACCATAATAATCCAGTTTCTCCGCGATGATGGCTGCCGTATATTTCCGCGTACCCTCACGCAGCATCCGGTTCGTAAACAGTGCCTGCAACTTCTGTGACTGCTGCCAACGTCCTCCGGCAAAAAGAATATCAATACGGACTACCTCCTGTTCACCGGCATTGACTATAGCCAATGGGATACCATTCGGCAAAGTGGTCCGGACGGGAGGAAGTATATGGAATTTTTTCAGGGCTTGTATTTCAGGTTGTATTGTACGATCCATAAATCAGCTTCTGTTCTTCAAAAATTCTTCCGCATGTTTCAGATCTTGCGGTGTGTCGATTCCTATCGTTTCCACTTCACTGATACCTACCTTTATTTTATATCCATTCTCCAGCCAGCGCAACTGTTCCAATGATTCGGCCAGCTCCAGTGAGGATTGAGGGAGAGCGGTGATTTCCCTCAATACTTCGGTGCGATAGGCATACAGACCGATATGTTTGTAGTAGGTATGTCCTTTCAGCCAGTCTTCCCGGTCGGCATTACGCTGATACGGAATAATGGAACGGCTGAAATAAAGTGCATTCCAGTTCTTGTTGACCACCACTTTCGGCGAATTTACATTCTCCAGTACAGCAAACGGTTCGTCGGCTGTAAAAGGTTTTACTAACGTAGCAATCTGTGTAGTAGAGTCTTCAAAACAAGCCTTTACAGCATTCAGCTGGGAAGGCTGGATAAAAGGTTCGTCTCCCTGTATGTTGACTATCACATCAAAATCGCCACCAATCTTAGTACATGCTTCATAACAACGGTCTGTCCCGCTTTTATGATCGACGGAAGTCATCACCACTTTTCCTCCGAATGCTTTCACGGCAGCTTCAATGCGTTCGTCGTCGGTAGCTACATAGGCATCATCCAATACACCGGTCACTTGTTCGTACACACGTTGTATCACCGTCTTTCCTCCCAGCATAGCCAACGGTTTCGCAGGGAAACGGGTAGATGCATAACGGGCAGGTATAATTCCCAGAAATTTCATATCTGATTGTATTTTAATTCTTCTAATCCTTTCACGATATACTCTCTTTTCAAATCTTCCGGTCTTAAAATCCGGTCATCGTAAGAAAGCAAATCAATATCCAAGCTGACCTTTTCTTCCTTTTTATCTTCGGGACGGCGACCTGCGGACTGCTCAATAGCTTTCAGTTCTTTGCGCACCCTTTCTTCCTCTGCATCCGAAAAGAACATCGCCACCTGATTGGAGAATAATGCCGGACTTCTGAAGAATAAAGGACGTGTTTCCTGTTCGGAGGTAAAGCGGATGGTTGGAAACAAATCCACCAGTCTCCTGCGAGCCAGAAGAAGATTCTCTTTCCGGTTATAGTTACTTCCGATACAAATGACACACTTATGCACAACGGAAAATTTAATTAAACAAATCGTCCAGTCCTGTTTCTTCAAAGACCTCTCCGTCCGGTGTTTCCGAACCGGCACAAGGATCAAATCCTTCGGGAAGTTTGAACGTTTCCGTCTGGCTGTATCCTAAAGACGGATCGCCATAGACTTTCTTCATATAAGTTGCCCAGATAGGCAGCGCAGCGGCAGCTCCCTGTCCATAGGTCATTGTGCCGAAGTGAATATCACGTTCGTCACCTCCTACCCAGCAGCCGGACACCAATGAAGGAGTAAAGCCCATGAACCAGCTATCTGAGTTGTCATTGGTTGTACCGGTCTTACCACCCATATCAGCCGTAATTCCATAGCGACGTACACGTCCGCCGGTACCTTCGTTGATAACGGCACGAAGCATTACCAACATCTTATATGCACTCGAAACACTGATCACTTCTTCCATCTGCGGTGCAAATGTAGAGAGCACATTACCGTCACTGTCTTCGATGCGGGTAACGAACAGCGGAGCTACACGAATACCTTTGTTGGCAAAGGCTGTATAAGCACTGACCATTTCTCCGACAGAGATTTCGCAAGGTCCCAGACAAAGTGAAACAACGGGGTCGATCGCTTTGTTACGTACACCAAAACTATGAATCAGTCTCGCCAGGTTATAAGGATTCAGTTTGCCCATCAGATAAGCCGAAATCCAGTTGTCCGAATTAGCCAATCCCCATTTCAGGGTTACCATTTCACCATAGCGTTTATTGTTGGCATTACGGGGAGTCCATGCCTCTCCTGTTTCGGTAATCAGTGTTTGTTCCACATGGCGTACCTGATCACAAGGTGAGAATCCGTTCTCCATTGCCAGCGTATACAGATATGGTTTGATAGTAGAACCTACCTGGCGGCGTCCCACCATTGCCATATCATACTGGAAATACGTATAATTCGGTCCGCCTACATACGCCTTCACATATCCGTTCATCGGGTCCATCGACATGAATCCTGTACGCAAGAAGTGTTTGTAATAGCGAATAGAGTCCATCGGAGTCATAATCGTATCCTTTTCGCCCGCCCAAGTGAACACAGACATTTCCTGAGGAGTATCAAATGCTTTGCGAATCTCCTGTTCAGAAGCTCCTCCCGACTTCATAACGTTATACCGTTCAGTCTGTTTCATCGCTCTGGTCAGCAGTTCTTCCACCCGTGCCTGCGGCAAAGATCTTGCATACGGTGCATTCTTGCTTCCTTGTTTCTCCTTAAAAAACAGAGGTTGCAGGAAATCACCCAGATGCTCTTTTATCGCTTCTTCAGCATATTGCTGCATGTGCGAATTGATGGTTGTATAGATTTTCAGACCATCCGTGTAGATATTATAATTCGAACCGTCTTTCTTTTTATTTTTGGCACACCAGCCGTACAGAGGATTTGTTTCCCATGAGAGGGAGTCTTCATAATACTTCTGCATCTGCCAGCCGCGATAATCGCTCTTAACCGGTTTCTTGGCAATCATCACACCACGGAGATATTCGCGGAAATAAGTTGCCAGCCCCTCTTTGTGGTCGACACGGGTATATGCCAGTTTAAGCGGAAGTGCCTGCAGAGAATCACACTCCGCATCCGAAATGTAACCGGCTTTTTCCATTTGACGGAGTACGACATTACGACGTCCCAACGCATTTTCACGGATTTTCGGGTTTCGGGATACAGGATTATAACGGGACGGATTCTGGCACATTCCCACAAGCATCGCCGCCTGTTCTATCTTCAAATCTTTGGGCTCGCATCCGAAATAAGTAGATGCAGCCGTTTTTATACCGACAGCATTATTCAGGAAGTCGAACTTATTGAGATACATCGTCAGAATTTCTTCTTTCGTATAGTAACGTTCCAGTTTCACGGCAATCACCCATTCGATAGGCTTTTGCAGCAAACGCTGGATGGTATTGCTTGCCACTTTTTCCGTAAACAACTGTTTTGCCAGCTGCTGTGAGATCGTACTACCCCCACCCGCGCTTTTCTGCAACAACAAACCACGCTTGACGATAGCACGGAAAAGTGCCTTCGCATCAATACCGGAATGCTCGGCAAAGCGAACATCTTCCGTTGCAATCAGCGCATGGATAATATTCGGAGAAAGATCGGCATAGCTGCTGTACACACGATTGTTTTTTTCCATCGAGAATGTGCCCAGCACTTTCCCGTCTTCCGAGAAGACTTCCGTTGCAAATTTATAGTTGGGATTTTCCAGCTCTTCCACAGGAGGCATATAGCCTATCCAGCCCTTAGAAATAGAAACAAAGATAACCACAATAGCTACCAAAACAACTGCCAATAATATCCAAAGAGCTTTTATTATTTTTCGAACCATGTTTTTTCAGCTTAAAAAAAGATGCTTATAATTAAGTTGCAAAGGTAGATAAAATATAGCATACAGCAAACGAGTTTTTGATTTATTTGATATTTTAAAACCAATCGAAAAACTAAGCAAAAGAGAAAAAAAGAAAAACGAGAAAAGGAGAAAAAGAAATCCTGCATAAAAGAAAAAGACGAAAAGATCAGCCACGGATTTTTATGACTTGACTTCCCTTAAAACTAAACTATTCAGAAAGCAAAGCGGCGGCATTTTTTTCTCTTCTTTCTAAATAATTCTATTTCTTTAGAATAGAATTATATACTCTTCTCTTCTCTACTGGTTTTGATTGGTTTTTTGCGCCCTATCCATGGGCGTTTCAGAGCTTAGTTTTTTTTATTAAGCCATTTTTTTCACCGGATTTTCGTCAGCTGGAAGGCGGGAGAAATGAAGAATGACGAATGAAAAAATGCACAAAAAAGTACCCCGGATAAATATAACTGAGTTTAGCTCGGAGCTTAGCTTCACTCAGCTCGGGGCTTAGTTTAATTTATCCCGGTGCTTAACTTGATTCGCCTCGGTGCTTAACTTGATTCGTCTCGGTGCTTAACTTGATTCGCCTCGGGGCTCCGGTCCATTTATCCCCAAGCTGAAAAACGCAGACTATAAATTCCCGGCAATTCCCCTTAATTTACTAGAAATATTGTCGTCCAAATAGTTTGTATTCTACATTTTCTTCGTACCTTTACACTCCGGTAAAACAAGTTCTATCCACATAAAAGATAACAAAATGGAAAACAGAAGTTTAGTAACCATTGCCGAACATTCTAAAGAAAAAATCCTCTACATGCTCGAAATGGCGAAGCAGTTTGAAATGAACCCCAACCGCCGGTTATTGCAAGGTAAGGTAGTAGCAACCCTGTTCTTTGAACCTTCCACCCGCACCCGTTTGAGTTTCGAAACAGCAGCCAATCGCCTCGGCGCACGCGTTATCGGATTTACTGATCCGAAAGCAACCAGCTCCTCCAAAGGAGAAACACTCAAAGACACGATCATGATGGTAAGCAGCTATGCAGATATCATCGTTATGCGACACTATCTCGAAGGAGCTGCCCGTTATGCCAGCGAAGTAGCACCGGTACCCATCGTCAATGCGGGAGACGGAGCCAATCAGCACCCGTCACAAACGATGCTCGACCTCTACTCCATCTACAAAACGCAGGGAACACTGGAAAACCTGAATATCTTTCTGGTGGGAGACCTGAAATACGGTCGTACTGTCCACTCGCTGCTCATGGCGATGCGCCACTTCAACCCTACTTTCCATTTCATCGCTCCCGATGAACTGAAAATGCCGGAAGAGTATAAACTTTACTGCAAAGAACATCAGATTAAATACATCGAGCACACGGAATTTACCGAAGAAATCATCGCCGATGCCGACATTCTGTACATGACCCGTGTACAACGTGAGCGCTTCACCGACCTGATGGAATACGAACGAGTGAAAAATGTATATATCCTACGCAACAAGATGCTGGAAAACACCCGTCCGAACCTCCGCATCCTGCACCCGCTGCCCCGTGTCAACGAGATTGCTTACGATGTGGACAACAATCCGAAAGCATACTATTTCCAACAGGCACAAAACGGACTGTATGCCCGTGAAGCCATCCTTTGCGACGTGTTAGGTATCACATTAGAAGACGTTAAAAACGATATTTTATTATGAACGAAAATAAACAAGCATTGCAAGTAGCTGCCTTGAAAAACGGGACAGTGATTGACCATATCCCATCAGAAAAACTCTTTACTGTCGTACAACTCCTGGGTGTGGAGCAAATGAAGTGCAACATCACCATCGGCTTCAACCTCGACAGCAAAAAGCTAGGAAAAAAAGGCATCATCAAAATTGCCGACAAATTCTTCTGCGACGAAGAAATCAACCGTATATCGGTAGTAGCACCTTACGTCAAGCTGAACATCATCCGCGACTACGAGGTTGTCGAGAAGAAAGAAGTCAGAATGCCGGACGAACTGTACGGCATCGTAAAATGCGCCAATCCGAAATGTATCACGAACAACGAGCCTATGCCTACGTTATTCCATGTGATAGACAAGGATAACTGCATCGTGAAGTGCCATTATTGCGAAAAAGAACAGAAACGTGAGGAAATTTCTTTAATGGATAATGGAAAATGAAAAATGGATAATGAAGGAAATGTAGCACTAAAAGAAGCCAAGAAGTGAAACAAGACTGGAAACCGGGAACAATGATCTATCCGCTGCCTGCCGTATTGGTGAGTTGCGGAAAAGAAGAAAGTGAATACAACATTATCACAGTAGCATGGACGGGTACGATTTGCACTAACCCGCCCATGTGCTATATATCCGTACGACCGGAACGATATTCCTATGACATCATCAAGAAGAATATGGAGTTCGTTATCAATCTGACAACTAAAGATATGGCATTCCCCACCGACTGGTGCGGAGTACGTTCGGGACGGAATTACCGTAAATTTGAAGAGATGAAACTCACTCCGGGACGCTGTACCGTAGTCAGTGCACCACTGATCGAAGAGTCTCCCCTCTGCATCGAATGTCGTGTCAAGGAAATAGTTTCGCTCGGTTCACATGATATGTTCATTGCCGATGTGGTAAATGTCCGCGCAGACGACCGGAACCTGAATCCCGAAACCGGAAAGTTCGAGCTGGCAGAAGCAAACCCGTTAGTGTATGTGCACGGAGGATATTATGACCTGGGAGAAAAAATAGGGAAATTCGGCTGGAGTGTAGAAAAGAAGAATAAATAGAACCATGAATATACTGCGTAAACTCATTCTTTTCGGTTGGATGGCGATAGCATGCACAGCTTTCGGCAAGGATCGTAACGCAGATAAAGTGGAACGACCAAACACCAAGAAAGTAAACTTCGGCATCAAAGCCGGATTTAATTCTTCCATGTTCATGGTGTCCGAGCTGAAAATCAAAGACGTAACCATCGACGAAGTACAAAACAATTATAAGATCGGCTACTTCGGCGCACTCTTCATGCGCATCAATATGAAGAAGCATTTCATTCAGCCGGAAGTATCCTATAACGTCAGCAAAGGTGAGATTGTATTCGATAAGCTCGGCTCGCAACATCCTGCCGTCGAGCCCGACTATGCCTCCGTACAATCCGTTCTTCACAGCATTGATTTCCCAGTTCTCTACGGATATAATGTAGTGAAGAAAGGTCCTTACGGGATGTCAATCTTTGCCGGTCCCAAGCTCCGGTATCTATGGGGAAAACGGAATGAAATCACTTTCACAAACTTCGACCAGAAAGGGATTCATGAGAAGTTGTATCCGCTCAATGTGAGCGCCGTGATCGGTGTCGGTGTCAATATTTCCCGTATCTTTTTTGACTTCCGCTACGAGCAAGGGATAAGAAACATCTCCAAGTCGATTGTTTATGATAACATCAACTCCGACGGCAGCACAGGAGTCAGCCATATCATCTTCCGCCGTCGCGACAGTGCATTAAGCTTCTCGTTCGGATTTATCCTTTAACGGGCGGACACTACCGGAGCGGCCAATAAACTTTTGATAGCCGGCAACCGGCAAAAACAGGCATCCCCTATTCATTCTGTACGATAAATTATCCATTATCTATTAATTTCCTCCATTTACTAACATTTTTCTTATAGTTCCTTCGTTCTTTATTTATTTTCACTAACTTTGTGCGCTTAAAATAGGTATCTCGAATTAGAAATTTAATCTTACTTATAAAAAGAATGAAAAGAGACGACTTAATTTTCGATATCATCGAAAAAGAGCACCAACGTCAGCTGAAAGGTATCGAGCTGATTGCATCTGAAAACTTTGTAAGTGACCAGGTAATGCAGGCAATGGGTTCTTGCCTGACTAACAAGTACGCAGAAGGTTATCCGGGCAAACGTTACTACGGAGGTTGCGAAGTAGTTGACCAGAGCGAACAAATCGCTATCGACCGTCTGAAAGAGATCTTCGGCGCCGAATGGGCAAACGTACAACCGCATTCAGGAGCACAAGCCAATGCAGCAGTATTTCTGGCTGTATTGAATCCGGGCGACAAATTCATGGGATTAAACCTCGCACACGGCGGACACCTTTCTCACGGTTCATTAGTAAACACTTCCGGTATCATCTACACTCCTTGCGAATACAATCTGAATCAGGAAACCGGCCGCGTAGACTACGACCAAATGGAAGAAGTTGCTTTACGCGAAAAACCAAAAATGATTATCGGCGGCGGTTCTGCTTATTCCCGCGAATGGGACTACAAACGTATGCGTGAAATCGCAGACAAAGTAGGCGCTATCCTGATGATCGACATGGCTCACCCTGCGGGTCTGATCGCTGCCGGACTGTTGGAAAACCCGGTTAAATATGCACATATCGTCACTTCTACTACACATAAAACACTTCGCGGACCTCGTGGCGGTGTTATCCTGATGGGCAAAGACTTCCCTAATCCATGGGGAAAGAAAACTCCGAAGGGTGAGATCAAAATGATGTCTCAGTTACTGGATTCAGCTGTATTCCCCGGCGTACAGGGCGGACCATTGGAACACGTAATCGCTGCCAAAGCTGTAGCTTTCGGCGAAATCCTGCAACCGGAATACAAAGAATATGCAAAACAGGTACAAAAGAATGCTGCCGTACTGGCACAGGCTTTGATAGACCGTGGTTTTACAATCGTTTCCGGTGGTACGGACAATCACTCCATGTTGGTTGACCTGCGCAGCAAATACCCTGACCTGACAGGTAAAGTGGCAGAAAAAGCATTAGTTTCTGCTGATATTACCGTTAATAAGAACATGGTTCCGTTTGATAGCCGTTCTGCTTTCCAGACTTCCGGTATCCGTCTGGGTACTCCTGCTATCACTACTCGTGGTGCAAAAGAGGACCTGATGATCGAAATTGCCGAAATGATAGAAACAGTTCTGTCTAACGTGGAAAACGAAGAGGTTATCGCACAAGTACGTGCACGTGTCAACGAGACAATGAAGAAATATCCTCTTTTTGCTGATTAAGATTTTTTTTGTTGAAGGGTGTCGGTGATGTGAATCAGTAACATCTTTAATTGATAAATAATAATTGAGAATTAAAACCTGCTTTTCGAAAAGAAAAGCAGGTTTTGTTTTTTATTTATTAACAGTGCCGGGCAAACTATCTGCCCGAAAATACGTTTTCTTACTACAAAAAGAGAAATTGAAATACGCACTATACCTTCAGACAGCGACGACTTCAATCGTACAGTGTATCAGACAAGGTCAATATACCGGTACACTGGACTCTATATACAATCATCCCCGTCTTCCCAAAACATCAGAAGTGGAAAGACGGGGATTTATTTTCGATAACCCTATGCAGGCAGCAGCTTAGCTCAGACCTTCAATTTCTCCATCTACAATGTCGATATGCAACGCCTGTGGTTCTTTTGGCAGTCCCGGCATACGGAGAATTTCTCCTGCAATCGCCACAATCATTTCAGCACCGTTATTGATCACTATATCTTTAATATGGAACTCGAAATTATTTACGGCACCATAAATCTTCGGATCGGCTGAGAAGGAATACTGAGTCTTGGCGATACAAACCGGATAATGAGTGATGCCCATCTTCTCAATCAACTTGATACGGTTACGGGCAATGCTACTGTACGTAATGACGCTTGCCCCGTAAAGATTGGTAGCCACTTTCTCAATCTTCTGTTGGACGGTGTCTTCCTCTTTATACGTATAGCGCAAAGGTTCGGACGGGTTGTTCTCTATCGTATCGACTACGAGGCGTGCCATATCTACTGCTCCTTCACCACCTTCGCTGAACGCATTATTGATGGCGTAGCCTACTCCCAGCTGTTCGCAGTGTTCGCGCAGCATTTCCATTTCCTCGTCCGTGTCGGTAGCAAACTTATTGAAAGCTACCACCACCGTCTGACCGAAGGAACGAAGATTGCGAATGTGTTTATCCAGATTGCGCAAACCCTCTTTCAATCCTTCCATATTCGGTTCTTTGATACGGTCGAGGCTGACACCGCCGTGCATCTTCAAACCTTGTGCCGTAGCAACAATCACTGTCAGTTTGGGCTGGAGTCCGCTCTTGCGGCATTTGATATTATAGAACTTTTCAGCGCCAAGGTCTGCACCGAATCCGGCTTCTGTAATCACATAGTCACCGAATGACATTGCCAGTTTGGTGGCAAGAATGGAGTTACAGCCATGAGCGATATTGGCAAACGGTCCGCCGTGTACGAAAGCGGCAGTACCTTCGGTAGTCTGCACCAGATTCGGGTGGATGGCGTCTTTCAGCAATACCGTGATGGCTCCCGCTACTCCGAGGTCTTTCACTGTAAACGGCTGGTCATCGTATGTAAAGCCCAGAAGAATATTCTCTATGCGGCGGCGTAAATCTTCCACATCCCTGGAAAGACAGAGAATCGCCATAATCTCCGAAGCCGGAGTAATATCGAAACCTGACTCCTGTGTGATACCGTTCGACTTCGGTCCGAGTCCGACTACGATGCTGCGCAATGAACGGTCGTTCACGTCGAGCACCCGACGCCAGAGGATTTCTTTCAGTCCGAAACCTTTCGCCTGATTCTGATAAAGATAATTATCAAGCAAAGCGGAAATCATGTTATGCGCGGAAGTAATCGCATGGAAGTCTCCCGTAAAGTGGAGGTTGATCTTCTCCATCGGGAGCACCTGTGCATATCCTCCGCCCGCTGCTCCTCCCTTCATACCGAAGCAAGGACCGAGAGACGGTTCGCGCAAAGCGACAATCGCCTTCTTTCCGATTTTATTCAGTCCCAGAGCGAGACCGATAGATACGGTAGTTTTGCCGATACCCGCCTTTGTCGCTGTGATGGCAGTTACCAGAACGAGGTTACTTTTCTTCACTTTCTCCTCATCGATCAGTTGTTCGGGAATCTTCGCGATATAACGACCGTAATTTTCGACTTCTTCACGGGGAATTCCGATACCTTCGGCAACCTGCTTAATCTTCTTCAACTCGACACTGCGAGCTATTTCTATGTCTGATTTCATACAGAATATGATTAGTTTTATTTGAAGTGACAAAAGTATAACAAAAAAGCGAAACTGAGAAATTTAAAGCTTTCTCTGATTTCTCTCATTATTTCTGCACGGTTTTCAATTACTCAATTCCTAAAACCGTGTAATCCGCATAATCCTACCTAAAATATTTATAAACTATGACGATAACGAACATACTCTTCTAAACTCTTTCCGTACAAGAACTGTTGTTATTGACATAACCTAAACAAGAACAACATATATGGAATGGATTATTAACCAATTAAGGGATCACCCTGAACTCGCCATTTTTCTTACCTTATTCGCCGGCTTTTGGTTGGGCAGATTCAAAATAGGAAAATTTTCATTAGGTACAGTGACGAGCGTCCTTCTGGTCGGAGTGCTGGTGGGACAGTTGAACATTAGTGTAGACGGCCCGATGAAAGCTGTCTTTTTTCTACTGTTTTTATTCGCTGTGGGCTACAAAGTAGGTCCGCAATTCTTTCGCGGATTGAAGAAAGACGGATTGCCACAAGTAGGATTTGCCGTCCTGATGTGTATAGTCAGCCTCATCGCCCCGTGGATACTTGCCAAAATCATGGGCTACCACGTAGGCGAAGCTGCCGGATTGCTGGCAGGCTCACAGACCATCTCCGCAGTTATCGGTGTAGCAAGTGACACGATCAATCAGTTAAGTATCAGCGATGCACAGAAAGCGACATTTATCAATGCCATTCCTGTAGCATACGCTGTGACTTATATTTTCGGCACGGCAGGCTCCGCATGGATTCTCGCTTCACTCGGTCCTAAAATGCTGGGCGGACTGGACAAAGTGAAAGCTGACTGCAAAGAGCTGGAAGCCAAAATGGGTACTTCGGAAGCTGATGAACCGGGATTTTATACTGCTCTCCGCCCCGTCGTATTCCGTGCTTATAAAATTGAGAACAAATGGTTTGGCAAAGGAAAGACTGTCAGCGAACTGGAAAAGTATCTGATAGAAAACGATAAGCGACTGTTTGTAGAACGGGTGCGGCAAAAAGGCGTCATAGAAGAGGTTACTCCGGAGATGCTTCTACAGCCGGGCGATGAAGTGGTACTGAGCGGTCGCCGTGAATACGCCATCGGCGAAGAAGACTGGATCGGTCCGGAAGTGATCGATGCCCAACTGCTCGACTTTCCGGCAGAGACGCTTCCCGTCATGGTTACTCACCGTACGTTCGCCGGAGAAAAAGTCTCTACCGTCCGCGCACAGAAATTCATGCATGGAGTCAGTATCCGCAGCATCAAGCGGGCAGGAATCAACATTCCGGTACTTGCGCAGACAGTGATCGACTCCGGTGATATCCTTGAACTGACCGGAACAAAGTTCGAAGTGGAAACGGCTGCCAAGCAAATGGGTTACATTGACCGCCCTACCAACCAGACAGATATGATCTTTGTCGGCCTGGGTATCCTTATCGGTGGTCTGGTCGGTGCACTGGCCATACATTTGGGAGGTATCCCGATCAGCCTTTCCACCAGTGGAGGTGCCTTGATCGCAGGACTCGTTTTTGGTTGGCTGCGCAGCAAACGTCCCACCTTTGGCGGTATTCCCGAACCTTCGTTGTGGGTATTGAATAATGTAGGATTAAACATGTTCATCGCCGTTGTCGGCATCGCCGCAGGACCTAGTTTTGTGACGGGTTTCAAGGAAGTAGGATTCAGCCTGTTTATCGTCGGTGCACTCGCAACTGCCATTCCTCTTCTCAGCGGTTTGCTGATGGGAAGATATCTGTTTAAGTTCCACCCTGCCCTCACACTGGGATGTACAGCTGGAGCACGTACGACTACTGCCGCCCTGGGATACACCGTGACGTATGCCGTCGGAAATACCCTGCTGATCATCTGGGGAGTAGCTATCGTATTACTCATGTAGATATTAGTATAATGAATGTATCGTAAATCAAAATTAAGTATCAGAAAACAATAAAAACCATGATGGAAAAGAAAACAACTGGCACAGCTATCACCAAGAACTTTGCCAAAAAGATGGAAACGATCAGCCCTTTCGAACTTAAAAACAAGCTCATCGAAATGGCCGACGAAAGTATTAAGAAAATAGCCCATACCATGCTGAATGCAGGGCGGGGCAACCCGAACTGGATTGCCACCGAACCGCGTGAAGCCTTCTTCCTGCTGGGAAAATTCGGACTTTGCGAATGTCGCCGTGTCCTGTCGCTGGAAGAAGGAATAGCAGGCATCCCGCAGAAAGATGGAATAGCTGCCCGCTTCGAAGCCTTTCTCAAAGAAAACGAGAAGGAACCCGGAGCCAAGCTGCTGAAAGGGACCTATAATTATATGTTGATGGAACATGCCGCCGACCCGGATACACTGGTTCATGAATGGGCTGAATCGGTCATCGGCGACCAGTATCCCGTCCCCGACCGTATCCTGCACTTCACCGAGCTAATCGTACAGGACTATCTGGCGCAGGAAATGTGCGACCGTCGTCCGCCCAAAGGTACATTCGACCTCTTCGCTACCGAAGGGGGAACGGCTGCCATGTGCTACGTATTCGATTCATTGCAAGAAAACTTCCTGCTGAATCAGGGAGATTCCATCGCTCTGATGATTCCGGTCTTCACGCCTTACATCGAAATTCCCGAACTACGCCGTTATCAGTTTGACGTTACCGAAATATCCGCTGACCAAATGACACCGGACGGACTGCATACCTGGCAATATAAAGATGAAGACATTGACAAGCTGAAGAATCCGCAGATAAAAGCGTTGTTTATCACCAATCCGAGCAATCCGCCCAGTTACGCGCTCAATCCGGAAACAGTGGCACGCATCATCCATATTGTAAAGAATGATAATCCGAATCTGATGATTATCACAGATGATGTGTACGGAACGTTTATTCCCCATTTCCGTTCGTTGATGGCAGAATTGCCACACAATACACTTTGCGTCTATTCCTTCTCCAAATATTTCGGAGCTACAGGATGGAGAAATGCAGTCATTGCTTTACACGAAGACAACATCTACGACAAAATGATTGCCCGCCTGTCGGAGGAGCAAAAAGCAATCTTGAACAAACGCTACTCAAGCCTCGATTTGCACCCGGAGAAGATGAAGTTTATCGACCGCATGGTGGCCGACAGCCGCCAGATTGCATTAAACCATACCGCAGGACTTTCCCTGCCCCAACAAATGCAGATGAGCTTGTTTTCTGCCTTCGCCCTTCTTGACAAAGAAGACCGCTATAAGGCTAAAATGCAGGAAATCATTCACCGCCGCCTGCATGCGCTTTGGGACAATACCGGTTTCACACTGGTAGAGGACCCGCTACGTGCCGGATATTATTCGGAGATCGATATGCTGGTATGGGCGAAGAAATTTTATGGTGATGACTTCGTTGCTTACCTGCAAAAGACATACAATCCGCTGGATGTCGTTTTCCGGCTCGCCAACGAAACTTCATTGGTATTGCTGAACGGAGGCGGTTTTGCCGGACCGAAATGGAGTGTCCGTGTATCACTTGCCAATCTGAATGAGGCTGATTATGTGAAGATAGGAAAAAGCATCAAACGGGTACTGGAAGAGTATGCCAAAGTGTGGAAAGCGTCCATAGGATAAAACGGCCCGAACATTGATTACAGGGATATCCGAAAGGTGGTTGCAACCCATTGAATGACCGCCGACAATCGGGTATCCCTTCTGATCAAATAATCAAGTACTGCCACAAGACAAGGCATCATTTGAACCGGGAAGTATCCACCTCTTCCCTCTTCTTCTCCTTATATCCTCCGAATTTATAGTTGAAGGAGATACCGAATGCACGGGTCGTTTTCATATAGTGGTTCTTCACATTCTGTAATCCGTAGCGGACATTTGTCGAAATAGTAGAAGTATTGAATATGTCGTCGCACTTCACAGTCAGCTGTGCCTTTCCTTTTGCAAAAGTATAGCGGAGGGCTACATCCAGATTTCCGGAACGGGGAAGGTCGAAAATGCCTTGTATAGCCCTGTTCTGATAAAATCCGCTGAGGGTTAACTTTAAATCCGGTTTGGTGGAGAGAGTGAAGGTGTTGTTCATTGTCAGCACAAATGTATATAATTTGCGGTCAAACGGGATATCCCAAAAATCACTGTCTTTCTGACGATAGCGGAAACCGATCGCCGTCACACGTGAATCCAGCCATTTCTTCACTTTAAAGGGGACTACCATCACCAGTCCTGCCTGCTCCGAGAAATCGAAATTGAAGCATTTATAAATCTCGACCAGACGTTCCGGAGATTGGTAAAGAGTTTGCATCTCCTTGTTTTTCGTGCGGCTGTAATAAGCGGATAATACATATTTGCCCTTTAGGATATAGCTGAGGGTCGTCTCATAATTCGTTGCAGGTTTGAGGAAGGGATTTCCCTGAATTTCGGAGTAGGCACCCATATAGGAAGTGGAGTTCTGCATACTCCAGTATTCCGGGTATTCTTTGTCACTGCTCAATGAGAATTGCAGGATATGTCCCGGAGCAGGCAGATACGTCAGGTTGGCAACCGGGTAAAGGCTCCATTCATTCCACATATCCGTGTGATACTGCTCTGCTGCCAACGAAACATCTGCCGAAAGTTTTTCTCCGAAGCTCTTGCTGAGTCCGGCATAGAAGTTCACCGTCTGTTCGCGGCGTCGGGATTTCATATTATTGTCCGGTAACGGTGCTTCCGTTTCGGGGTCGTAATACATCTGATAACTGTTATCCAATGCCGTCGTATAGGCGACGCCGTAGTTCAGTCCCCAGTCTTTGCCCAATGTATGTTCCTGCCCGGCATAAAATCGCCATTGGTTGATCCGTTGGTTATCTCTGCTCAGAAAGTTCAGCGTTTCCTCTCCCAGTGTACTGTGGAGCAACTGACTTCCGGGAGAATGATAATAGGTAAATTCCGCACCGGCTTTCAGTCCGAAAGGAGTCTGATAGTCGAGCTTTGCATTATGAAGCTGTCCTTCCGAACGTGAATCGGTCACAGAATTTTGTGCACCGGTAACGGTGGCATAAGGCTTGACATCTGTGAAAGCTGTTGTATAAACCAAACTCAGCAAATGCTTGTCGGCAAATGCATAGTCCATGCCGAGACGCACCTGATGATTGTTGTGACGGGAAGTTGTGATGTCATACATATCCATCTGGTGTACCGAACCGTCGGCGAGCGTGTGAAGCGCTTCTTTATCCGTCTCCCGCCGTTCGCGGCTGTAAGAGTAAGAGTAGAGAAGATCAGCAGAGAATTTGCGTCCGGAGTACAGGAGGCTTCCACGCTCTGCCAAAGATTCGTAATGCAACTGGCTATAAGAGGTATATAGTTCACCTTGAAGGGAAGGTTCCTTTCCTGTGCCCGAAGTCAGTACCAGGTTAATCATCGGTCCGCGTACCTGATAGCGGGCCGGAGCCGAGTACATCACTTCCGCCTTTTCAATCCGGCTGACCGGCATTGATTTCAGCAGGTCATTCAATTGTTCCACAGACAGGGTACTTACCTTTCCGTTGATGACCACTGTTACCGGTTGTCCTCCCAATGTCATTCCATCGTTCATAGCGACAACGCCCGGAAGGTTCTTTACCGCATCGTAAGCATTGTCCACCGGGAGGTTGCTCACCAGTCGCGGAACATCGTACACCAGTTTCCCCTGTTCCGCTTTCACTACCGGACGCTCTCCGGTAATCATCACTTCGGGAAGTTCCCTGAACAGACTGTCTATATATGCTACGTTTTTTACGCTGTCGGCAGGTTCTCGTACCGGCTGTACCTGCTGCGCAGAAGCATACATCCAATATAGGAAAAGTAACAAAAGCAGTAAGTAAGTTCGTTTCATATCGCATTTATTTTTGAGTATGCTGCAAAATACGGGAGAAAAAGTGAAACTTTACGTTATCACCGGCTTATCTAGTGTTATTTAGTCTTATCAAAGAGAAGAAAAATAACAGTTTCATACTATCTTTGTCCGTATGAAACTACCGTTGAAACATATCATTATCCTTGTCATCTGCTCGCTGACAGGCATCTTTGTTTACCAAACCTATTGGTTGACGGGACTTTACCGTACAATGAAACAGGAAATGAACAATCATATCAAGGATGCAATGCGTACGAGCGACTTCAATGAAATCGTGCTTCGTGTCAACGAATTGCAAAAAGACAATGTAGAACACGGATCGGTCACCGTTTCCGCCGGATACAGTGACGACGGAAAAGCGCTGGTAACAAGCCAGACCATCTCTTATACGGACAGTACCTACAAAGACACCCTGCACACGCGAACGGAAACGGCAGTAGATACATTGGCGGTTAACAATACTGACCCCGAAGCCAGAGCCATCGCCTCCAGCGAAAGCGGACTCGATGTATTATTAAAGAAAGAAGACTCGATGAAAGAACTTTTACTCAGCGTCCAACAGGGTATGCATTCGGGTGTGGATACCTATATCGACATCAACCTGCAAAAATATGACAGCCTCCTTACCGATGTATTGAAAGCACACAACATAGATGTTCCTCATCACATCTTATATATATACACCGGAACCGCAATGGATTCATCAAAAATATATATAGATACGCTGGGTATCGCAGGAGACAGCAGTTATATCCCCAGCCCGAAAGCTATCCGCTACGACTACGAATTCAACAGACATCACAGCCAACGCTATCAACTGATAATGGAACCGATCACTTCTCTGGTATGGAAGCAAATGACCGGAATTCTGGTCACTTCATTTGTTATCTTCCTCATCCTGGGATTCTCCTTTTGGTTTCTCATCCGGACACTGCTGAGACAAAAGACACTGGAGGAGATGAAGAGCAACTTTACCAATAACATCACGCATGAATTAAAAACTCCGATCGCCGTAGCTTATGCCGCCAATGATGCGCTGCTGAATTTCAACCAAGCGGAGGAGAAGAGTAAGCGTGACCAGTACCTACGCATCAGTCAGGAGCAGTTGCAACGTTTGAGCGGGCTCGTTGAACAGATTCTTTCCATGAGCATGGAAAGTCGCAAGACATTCAGACTGCACCCCGAAGAGATTCATCTGAAAGAACTGATTACTTCTTTAATAGAGCAGCACCAACTTAAAGCTGATAAAACCGTACACGTAACTCTGGAAATAAATCCCGAATCACTGACCCTTGTTGCAGACCGCACCCACTTCAACAACATCATCAGCAATCTGATTGACAATGCAGTGAAGTACTCCAAAGAGTCTGCCGAAATAACAATCTGCTGCCGCCAGACAGAACAAACGGTATGCATCACTGTTACCGACCGGGGAATAGGCATTCCACCCGATAAACAGAAACATATATTCGACAAATTCTATCGGGTTCCGACAGGCAATCTTCATAATGTGAAAGGATACGGTTTAGGACTTTTCTATGTCAAAAGTATGGTCGAAAAGCATGGAGGTACCATCTCCGTGAAAAGTGAACCGGGCAAAGGAACTACATTTACCATTATCTTATAAAAAAGTGCATTTACTTTATAATAAGTCAACATCATGAGTAAAAACGAAATTACAGTACTATTGGTAGAGGACGAAGTGACACTCGCTATGATCATCAAAGATACACTGGAAGAAAGCGGCTTTACAATTCATACGGCAGGAGACGGAGAAGAAGGATTACATCTTTTCTTTGAACTACGCCCGGATGTATTGGTCGCCGACGTGATGATGCCGAAAATGGATGGATTCGAAATGGTGCGCCGTATCCGGCAAACAGACAAACAAACACCCGTTTTGTTTCTGACTGCCCGTTCGGCCATCAATGATGTGGTAGAAGGTTTTGAACTTGGAGCCAACGACTATTTGAAAAAGCCTTTTGGCATGCAAGAGCTCATTATCCGCATCAAGGCGCTAATGGGGAAAGCGTTCAGCTTCACAGAGCAAAAGCCCTCCAGTCGCTTTGAGATAGGCAGCTACTTGTTCGATCCCGTTGCACAAACTCTATTGCGTGCCGGAGAGAGGCAGGAACTCTCCCACCGGGAATCTGAAATATTAAAACGTCTTTGCGAAAACCGGAATCAGGTAGTCAACACGCAAGATGTACTGCTTGACCTCTGGGGAGATGACAGCTTTTTCAATTCCCGAAGTCTGCATGTGTTCATTACTAAACTACGGCATAAATTATCACAGGATGAGCAAATCCGGATCGTTAATGTGCGGGGAATCGGCTATAAATTAATAGCTACTTGAATCAAAAAAACATGGTGTCACTATACCAGTGATATAGTGTCACTATCCTGCCGGGATACTTACACCATCCTGTCAGGATAGTGACACCATGTTTAAAATGGATTTTTCTCTAAGAAAACATAACGGAAACAAGCAGTCATACTAATATTTTCTATCTTTGTCATCAATCAACCTTTACGAAGATGAAAAAACTGATTCTATTTCTTTCGCTGGTATTATCGGTCGGTTTTGCATCCGCACAGTCGGAAGTTCCTTCCGATAGTATTCGTCGTACCCCTTCAAGCAATATGAAGGAATTTGGCGGCTTCCTGCTGGACATGGGATTAATGAATGTGGCACCTCCCAAACTTCCGAAACTCAATCTGGACATACCGGATGTAAGTAAAGATTACAATCAGATATTCCGTCTGAATACAGACGCAACCTATACCCAGGGATTCACTGACGCATTTTCTTCTCCTTTCTCCGGTTTCGGATATGGGTATGGATGGGGGTTGTCGTCTTCACCGCAATTCATGCAAATGGGAACCTTCAAGCTGAAAAATGGATGGAAAATCAATACATACGGAGACTATGATAAAGACGGATGGAAAGTACCCAACCGTAGTGCTATGCCTTGGGAAAAAAATAACTTCCGGGGAGCATTCGAACTGAAATCTTCAAATGGTAATTTCGGTATCCGGATTGAAGTTCAGCAAGGAAGGAATGGGCTCTATTAATCACCCTATAATAATGAAATATTATAATAGCAAATAATACTTTTACAAGTAATTTCAATTTAGCTATTAGCATAATCTGATTAGCTATTAGCTTATCAGATTATGCTAATAGCTAATCAAATTATCTTCGTCAGGCACTTCCGACTATCAATAACAAATGCAGTTACTACTTCTTTTTTGTTCATTTTGATTCAAAGGCCCTGTCCGCTGCACACATTGCATCCGCTATACGGTCACACCATGAATCGAACTCCGGATCAGGAGTCTGCGTTTCAGGATGTGAAAGCATGTATTGAACTGCCTGCCTTAAACCGTCTGCCATTGAGGTAGTACAGATAAAATCCGGAACAAGACGTTTTATTTTCGAATTATCGAAGACTACAGTAGCTGCTTTGTCTCCCAACAGTTCGCCTCTAAAATCATAGTTTTCTCCATGCCGTGCAAGGAAATCGGAAGCCACATGCAAGGCGTTCAACGGTTTTCCCAGTGCATCGGCAATGGTTTGATAAATCTGGTTCCAAGTCATACTCTCATCAGTAGTTATATGGAAGGCATTTCCGATTGCATGAGGATTTGCCATAAGTCCAACGTATCCTTTGGCAAAATCTCTGGAATGAGTCAATGTCCACAATGAACTGCCATCGCCGGGAATAATCACAGGTTTCCCGTCAAGAATCCGTTTCAGAATCTGCCAGTTGCCGTTATTTCCATGCAGGCTTACAGGAGGTTTCGTTCCATTATAAGTATGACTGGGACGAACAATCGTAACCGGAAAACCGGTTGTCCGGTATGCTGCCATCAACACTTCTTCGGCTGCGATCTTATGCCGTGAATACTGCCAGTAAGGATTCACCAGAGGAGTGCTTTCTGTAATACGGTAATCAGCCAACGGCTTTTGATAGGCGGATGCACTACTGATAAAAATATATTGCTTCGTCTTATCCCGGAACAGACGAATGTCACGTTCTACATCTTCTGCCGTATAAGCAATGAACTGGGCAACCACATCATAACTTTCATCTGTGACAGCCTTCGCTACGGCTTCCTCATCATGAATGTCGGCAATGATACTACGCATGCCTTCGGGCAGTTTCCTTGAACCTCGGTTGAGCAGTGTAATCTCCCACCCTCTCTGTTGTGCCAACTCTACTACATCGGCACTGATGGTACCGGTCCCTCCAATGAATAATGCTTTCATAAAACAAGTCTTTTAAAATTCGCAGGAACAAATATATCAATTCTGTTATTTACATCCTTGCTATTATTCCGTTTTTTTGTTTCTGATACGCTAATCTTGATAGTAAATGTAAGTTTGCATCCGGTCGGCTGCCAACGTTGTATACAAATTACTGAATCTTATACCCAAATTACAGTTTTACAAATCCGGAATGAAAAAGATACATTTAAAAGCTTTATCTTTGTGACAGATCAAAACTGCAAGCCGTATGGAAGAAATTACAAAAATAGAAAGTATTGACCAGTATGACCAACTGTTCGGACTAGAGACTTTACACCCGTTAGTGAATGTAATCGACTTTTCGAAAGCGACAAAGACGGTAGAATACTACCGTATGAATATCGGATTCTACTCTCTGTTTCTGAAAGAAGCAAAATGTGGCGATCTCAGATACGGACGGAAATATTATGATTATCAAGAAGGAACCGTCGTCTGCATGGCTCCGGGGCAGGTAGTCGGGATAGACAATCGTAAACAAACCCCGCCCCGCACCAAATCTATCGGTCTTTTATTTCATCCCGATTTAATTCGGGGAACTTCTTTAGGACAGAACATCAAACACTACAGCTTCTTCTCTTATGAAGTGAATGAAGCATTGCATCTCTCCGAACAGGAAAAGGAAATTGTGACCGACTGTATTCACAAAATACAAATCGAGCTGGAACATGCTATCGATAAACATAGCAAACAGCTCATTGTCCGCAATATAGAGCTATTGCTCGACTATTGCATGCGCTTCTACGAACGGCAATTCATCACACGCAACCAAGCCAATAAAGACATCATCGTTAAGTTTGAACAGTTATTGGACGAGTATTTTCAAAATCAAGTTGCACTCACCGAAGGGCTTCCTTCTGTCAAATACTTTGCGGATAAAGTCTGCCTTTCCCCCAATTATTTCGGTGACCTGATCAAGAAAGAAACAGGAAAAACAGCACAGGAATACATCCAGTACCGAATCATAGAACTTGCCAAAGAACGGATATTGGAAGGTAACCAGACGGTCAGCCAGATTGCCTATGAACTGGGATTCCAGTATCCGCAACATTTCAGCCGGTTGTTCAAGAAGAATGTCGGATGCACACCAAACGAATATAAGCAACAGAGCTAAAACAGCTCCATAAATCAGGATATTATTTACGTCATGGGAGATAAAGTACTTAAATTAGGAAGTGTGCATCAATGCAATTGTTGCTTGGGAGGTAAGACACTGCACCCTCTGGTCAGTGTCATCGACCTCTCAAAAGCCGACCTATCATCCCATACAGATTTTAAATTCGGATTTTATACGATTCTGTTGGGTGAATGCAAATGTGAAGCATGCAGATACGGACATCAGTACTACGACTTCTCAGACGGAACACTTATCTGCCTGACTCCCGGAGAATCAATCAGCATGAAAGATAGTAACAACACGCGTCCTTCCAAGGGATGGATACTGGCGTTTCATCCCGACCTGATCTGTGGCACTGCCCTCGGAGCGAATATCCGTGACTATACTTTCTTCTCTTATCGCCCCGAAGAAGCACTGCATATTTCATTACGTGAGAAGCAGGTTATACTGGAGCTTCTGGATAAAATAAACCAGGAACTGCAACGCTGTATCGATTGCTATAGCCAGAAAATTATTTCTAAATATATCGAACTATTGCTCGATTATTGCGAACGCTTCTACGAACGCCAGTTTATCACCCGCAATGAAGCAAACAAACAGATTATCGGACGGTTCAATCGTCTTTTAGATCATCATTTCCATACGATACAAAGTCAATCCGCCGACCTTCCTACCATTGAAGATTGTGCCGGAAGCCTCCATTTATCTCCTGCATATTTTAATGATTTGCTGGAATATGAAACAGGAAAATCATTTAAAGAATATCTCCAGTTCAAACGTTTCGAAACAGCTAAAGACTGGCTGATAAATACTGATAAGCCGCTTAACCAGATAGCGCAGGAACTCGGCTTCCGGAATGCTCAGTATTTTAGCCGCCTGTTTAAGAAGATGACCGGCTGCCCACCGAATGATTTCAGAATGCCTAACTGATTTATATGCTCTTCTTCCAGATGACTCTAGAACAGAAGAAAACCTTTAATAAAAATATATTTGAGACTTCAAATTCTTAATCAATGTTATAAAACATACGA
>NZ_KV804320.1:0-6845 GCF_001811315.1 Bacteroides sp. HMSC067B03
AAGGCGCCGGGTGCTTAGCCAGTGGCCAGATAGCATCGGCCAAAATTCCGCTTTCCCGCATGATTTCGCCCCAGCTATATTGGGTCATGTCGGGCGATGACTTCACGCTCGACATCAATAACCCGAACGATCCCAAGATACTCTGCGTGGGGAACAATCCCGACAGGCAAAACATTTACGGAGCGGCTTTGGGATTGTATAATTCCCGGATTGTCAAGCTCATAAATAAGAAAGGCCAGCTCAAATCGGGCATCATCATCGACGAGCTGCCGACAATCTACTTCAAGGGACTCGACAACCTGATCGCCACGGCCAGAAGCAACAAGGTCGCCGTGCTGCTGTGCTTCCAGGATTTTTCACAGTTGAAGAGGGACTACGGGGACAAGGAGGCCGCCGTCGTGATGAACACGGTGGGCAACATCTTCTCCGGGCAGGTCGTAGGTGAAACGGCCAAGACACTCTCGGAACGGTTCGGTAAGGTATTGCAGAAGCGGCAGAGCATGACGTTGAGCCGCAGCGACAAATCGACATCCATATCCACGCAGCTGGACAGCCTGATCCCGGCCTCGAAGATCTCGACGCTCACGCAGGGAATGTTCGTCGGGGCTGTGGCGGACAATTTCGACGAACGTATCGAGCAGAAGATTTTCCACTGCGAGATTGTCGTGGACAACGAAAAAGTGAAAGCGGAAACGGCCCGGTACAAGAAGATACCACAAATTACCGATTTCACGGACGAGAACGGGACGGATCACATGAAACAGGTCGTGCAGGAAAACTACGAACGTATCAAGGCAGAGGCCGGCCGCATCGTCGCCGAGGAACTGGAACGTATCAAGAACGACCCGGTGCTTTGCAAGCTCCTGCCGGAACAGAACTAAATGAACACAAACACCCCCGCAAACACCCTCCGTTACCTTAACGGGGGCTGTTTCTTGGTTTTATAACCGCACAGCCGGTGTTTTGGAGCATAAAGTAGTGATTATGTGAACAGAAAACATTATTTTTGTGTTCGGAATCCTTTTAATTATAAGTATGACAGTTACCGATATATACGAAGCAATGAACAGCAAGGCGGAAGCGTTTTTCGAGTGGTTGCAGGCTCACCCTAAATACGGGTTGCTGTTTGGTGTCGGGTTGCTTGCCCTATGGCTTGCAGGGTTGCTGTTCCGTTGGAAATGGGCGTGTCATTGGCAGTTTAACAGCAAACTGTGGTTATTTGACGATTGCAAGCCTGAAACACGCCGCAGGGTTCAGATTGTGTTGGTCAGCGTTCTGATTATACTTATATTGGTTGGTTTCTTTGTATGGAGATAACGGTATGGAAAAGGACAATCGCAAATACCGGATCTGCTTCATCGACTATATGTGGTATGTAGCCGAGATATGGCACGAAAGGGAGCGTACCAATCTCAACGGACGTATGCTACTGTTTTGGTGCTGGCTCTTCGTCCTACTCATACCGCTTGGGGTTCCGCCGATATTGCGCCTTTTCGGCTGGATGATTGGTTTGGCCATAGTGATTCCTCTCTGCTTTCTTCCCGATTTATTCTGCAAGCTACGCTATACAGCCGGACGGCGTGAAGCGCTCCGTGAACATTACGGGAAGATGAAACATCCCGGCAGGAAGCTCGCCAAAATAGTTCTTATCGCTATCGCCCTGATCGTGGCAAATGTAGCGCTGATGTTCCACCTCGGATTTATACATTGGGCATGATGAAACGGCAGGAGAATAAGCAACGGTTCTATCTCTGGGACTACCTCTGGTGGATGGGGGAGAAATTGGAACAAGCAAGACGAACAGGCAGGGTCGATGGCGAAATGATGCTCTCGATTTATATCTTCGCTCTTTTGATATTCCCTATGATGACTGTTACTATCCGGCTTTTTCCAGGTGTGTCGGCATTGTTGCCATGTGTCGTTTTTAGCATTGTCACATTTGCCGTTATGTCGCTCGTCAGCAGGATTTACAAATGGCGAGGCAAAGCAGTGATGTCTCACTATGCCAAGTGCAGGTTTAACGAACTCCTTGCGGTTCTGTTATTTTTCCTTGCGATAGCCATTATCTGCTTTATGATGTATCTTCTTGACAAAAAGTGAAACAAGCTTTGATACGAACTCCGGGCCGTTATATCGAATGGTCTAACTCGATGTACCAGTTTCCCTTGATGGGTTTGTAAAGCGTGGTGTCGTTGTACGTCCTGCGGTAGATCTCGTTCAGGTCGCCATATTCGGTGATACGGATATTCCGACGGCTTCTCAATCCGGGATCGTAAACGAAACTCTTGGACGTTCCCGCATCCACGATGCCGTGGGAGTAGTACGGCATAACAAGGCTCACATATACCGAATCTGCCGTTCCCCATTCCCTGCGATCAACAAGGATAAAACCGCATCCAATCTCTGATAACAAGGAGTCGAGTAGGATTCGCTCCGGCTTCAACAGTCCATATACCGGAATGTCTTGTTCGTCATTCGTTTCATGGAATGTATCGCTTTGTTCTGTTGAATCAAGTATAATGACCTCTTCCGGAGAAAGCGGCGGGTAGTGAAAACTACCTTCTGAACTCTCTGCCATGATTTCGTACACCTTACGGAACGCCACCTCGTGCGTGGTGAAATGGCGTATCATTTCCTCGTCCGACGGCGGCATGGGAGGCTCTCCGCAGCTTGCGGCAAGCAGGATTACAAATAACAGGATTATGATTGGTGTTCTCATTTTCTAATGTTTAATAGGATGCAGATAATCACTGTTTAAGTGATTGATGTGCGTGTTATCAATACTTTAACTACAAACTTTAAAACAATCATTCATTTTATAATAATAGTTTCGTATCTATCAAAATGTATTCCTTGAAGATGATGTTTCAATACAAGGTTCTTAAATTCCTCCCCATAAAAAGTATAGCGACAATTTACATTCGGAAGTCTGAAAATAGTTTGCTCTTGGATTTTATTTTTATCCAACACAAATTTATTTATACAACTCACCCATCCTCTTTCTTTATCTAACCACACTATATCTGATTCTTTTTCAATCAAAGCATCTATTATATTGGTACAATGAAAAAAATAAAAACCTTTTGGCGACTTTATATCAAGAATTTCTCCATTTTTGATAAGAATATTTTCTAAAATACTTAATGCTTTGTCGCTAATAGTTAATAGAGGATTACAAAATTGTGATAAATCAAAATGTTTATGTCTATTACTTTTTTTCCATATATATTCCATCTCAGGAGGATTCCACTGCTTTAGTAAACCTTCAGCATGTCCCATACAATTTTGCCAATCTTCCACATTTGGAAAACGTAAATCGTTAAATCCTTCTAAACTACCTATTAAGTAAAAGTTCATATTGTCGTACTGTAATTGATAATGGTTTGACGGGGAACGGCGTTAGTCCGTTATCCCGGCTTGTTAATATTAAATTTATGTTTCCTGATAGATTGTTTCAGAATATAATTCTGTCGAAAGAATAATAGATTTTAATTCTCCATTAGACTTATAATCAAATGAATGTTGTAACGTATCCTGTTCAATATCATTTCTATCAAATTGTCTTATAACTATTTTTTGTAGGCGGTCATTTTCATAAAAATATGTTTCTTCTCTACTTCCACGAGAACCCTTTGAATACATTTTCTCTATTTTACCATTACTTCCATATAGATAATATCGGACATTCACAATACGTTTGCTATTATCATATGCAATAGTTTTCATGAGTTCCTTTTCATAAATGAAAAAGGTGTAATAGAATTGATTTTTAAGTTCCAAGCCCTCTCGGATTTCTATAATTTGATTTTTTACATCGAAATAATAAGTAAATAGGTTATTAGTTGTTTTGAGAGAAGTTACATTTCCAACTATTTTCCCTTGCTTAAACCTGTTTCTTTGATAAGAATAAGGGGATATTTCGTAGAACTCACCTTTGTAATTCTCTTCCCTTACAACATTCTTATCAATTTCTCTTTTCAATTCATCAAACATATTTCTCAATGAATTAAAATCATCTTTCAATTTATCAGGTATCATAGTGTTTCCTTTTAATATTAATGTTTGGTGGCTAACCGACCTTTCAGGGGTAGTTAAGCCGCTTGTTAGCAACCTCTTTTCGTTTTATAGATTATTTCAGAATATCCATTTGGAAATGATTTGGTAATACTTTCTAAAGCCCCATCGTCTTGATATTGGAATATATGAATTAAATCATTACCACTATTACCCTCAATATCATATTGTTTGACTTCAATATGTGTCAAAGCATTTTCTTTATAGATATAATTCTCTTCACGGCAACCATACCTACCACATAACTGTGACCGTTTCAGCTTTCCGCCCTCAAAAAAGTAATGGCATACATTCATCAAATGTTTTCCATTATCGTATAGAATACTTTTCACAAGATTGTCTGTATAATACAGGAAAGTGTGATAAAACTGATTTTCAATAGAACAACCAACCTTAACTTCTACGATTTGATTTTGGTTATTAAATCCGTAGATACAAAGATTTTTGGTGCTTTTTATTGTATCAGGACGCTTTACAGGTTTTCCTTGTTTGCAACCATTACGCTGATAGGAATATGGAGTAAGTTCATAAAACTCGCCCTTATACAACTCAGTCCTGACAACATCGTCTTCTATTTGTTGCCTTATGGTTTCAAAGTCATTTTTCAATGCTTCAAATTCAGTTCTTATAGTTTCTCCAATCATTTTCATCTTTTTGGGGTTGCTAATGTTCGGCAGCGTTCCGCTTATTCAATCGGTTTGCTGTTTGTTATCGGTCTATTTCTTCTGTTTCAATCTTGCCTCCAAGTTGTTCAATTTCTTTTCGATATTCATCCACAATTATAGAGTTCCCTATTCCAAGTAAAATTTTATCTCTTGAACAAAATTCCTTGATTTCACTTAGTGGAACAGAAAATTTCTTTTTTAAGTACAGCATAATTTTAGGCAATTCATTTCCCTTGTCTGCAAGATATATATTGTAAATCTTAGGACTAATGATTGTCAGATAATCATCTAATTCCGTATTCTCAAATTGCACAAACTCGGCAGTTGGTAATATTGCATAACGAAAACAATCCGATTTTGTATCACAAAACACAATGGAATAACCGCCTCTGTTAAGTTGCTTGTTCATAGCTTGGAACAACAAAGGCAAATAGTCACCTCGGCGAATTTTGTCCCAATCCAAAGAATCCTCAAACTTTTTAGTGTTCCATAAGAAACGTTCTATCCCATAATTCTTTAACATCATCGTAATGGAACGCTTAACCTGCCCTGAATATTCTTCACCACTCCAATCAATAACTGCCATTCTGTGAGAAACTATAGCAAAACAAAGCATAATATCTACTTCACTAAATTCATTGTCTTCAGAGCTTGTATCGTACCATCCCTTTTCAAACATTTTCCTATGTTGAAGGACAAAGGTTCTCTTATCTATATTGAACAACTGAATCATTTCTAAAAATTCATCATAGTGTTCTTTTAATAACACTTTAGCGAATAATTGAAGTTTACTATCCATATTTTAATTTTTAGACCGATAATGTTTGTTGGATAATCGACCTTTGGAAGATTAATCCGTATGCTATCGTTTATTTCAACTTAATTAGTTTTTCATATTGACAAGAAACATCAAGAAGTTTATCTACTAATTCATCTCCAAGCCAACAATCTATTAGATATTTGCCATAACTTGGTGTAAACGAGTAAATATCTTTATCAATCGCATTAATCATATTTTCCAATTCTTTTTGTACATTATGTAATGCACCATCAGGAAGAGAAGTCTTCCTACATTCAAAAGGTTGCGCTAATATTCTTTTTACATCATCAAGTATATTCACACAACAACTTTTTACTGTTTCTTTTCTACTTACCATATTAAACGATAATGTTCGGCGAATAATCGTCCTTTAGGGAGATTGATACGCTTGTTATCTGCCTTTATTCGCTTTGATAAGTTTCAACTACATACAAATCAACATTAGGATAATCATTTGAAACTGTCTCTATAATTGCTTTTACATCATCCCATTTTAATCCTCCTAATCCAGCACCGATTGCAGGTAAGGCTATTGCCGTTACATTATCACCACTGGCTAACTCAAGCATCTGTATCAGTGCCTTTTCGATATACTCTATTTTAGCTCGTGTTCGCCACGTTGCTTGAGTACCAAGGTTATATATATGTCCATTGCCATAATCATAATCAAAAACATCACCGGGGCAAAACTTATTTTCTTTGCACAACTGCTTATATTCAAGATACATATCTGGATATTTGCTTTTGAACTGTACGGCAATGCCTTTACCCATTGCACCGGCACAATTACAACCATGCGCATAACTGCTCACTCCATCAATACGGAATATGTCGCCTTTTTCAATATACCTAATCATTGTTTTTTTCTTTTTTATTGTTAATTATTCTGGGCAGATAATGTTCGGTGAATAATCGACCATTCGGGGAGATTTATTCACGTGTTAGTTGCAAATTTATAACTTTGACAAAAGAATATTTAGCTCCTTTATTTCCTGCTTTTCATCATTATATATCAAAGCATTTCTATACGAATGATTACTTGTACATATCGTTCCTATCTTGGAATTTTCCTGTATGTCAGAGTTGGATACTAATAATCCGTTCAAGATACATTTACCTATATATTCGGAATGTTCCTTAAATAAGGGAATTTGTTGCAATCGTTGGACAATCTCAAAAAGTGCTGTATCTTTTTCCTTTTCTTTGATTGCAGACAAAGGTAAGAGTAAATGAAACAGTACATCTCCATATATCTCTTTTGTAATCCTCATTAATTCCGAATATGT
>NZ_KV804321.1:0-495 GCF_001811315.1 Bacteroides sp. HMSC067B03
CTTCCGCAGCGGGTGCGCCTTCCACACCGTTCGAATTTGTTCCTTTCAGGGCATCAAGGATCAGGTGTGTATCCTCTTTCCCGGTGAAGCAGGTGTACATTTTGCCCAGCATCTTTGCGGAAAGCCCGTCGATCGTTTTACCAAGACCGCCCCAATAGAAACTGGAGGACAAGTCCCCTGCATAACATTCTTGTGCAGCGATGACAAAGGACTGCGAATGCGCCCGGATACACAAACCACGACGGATAAACTTCAACTTGTTGGCAGGGGTCAATGAGTTCCATTCTTCACGGGTAAAATACCATTTGGAATTATCGGAAATCCGGTTACATGCCACCCGCATGTCCAGCAATCCGGCAGCCCACTTTATCCGGTTCGGGAACTCGCTGGCACGTGAATTCTCCGTAATGTCGGCAAAGCCTACCGCCTGCAGGGCTTTTACCTGTTCCTGTTTATTGAGGCGCAGCAGGGTTGCGCTCTGTTCTTTTGTACTCA